>SVNM01000028.1 GCA_015066875.1 Ruminococcus sp. | reverse complement strand
TATGCGTTCTTACAAGTACCAATGATGAGGCGCTGAGAGTGACGGGACTTCTTAAAAAGCAGAATGTTCCTGCAAAGCTTATTCAGAGTAATGACGGTTTTAATCTTTATAACATGGCAGAGCTTCGAATGTTTATGAAGCTTGTAACCAAAAACAGCGACACTCCGATTATCAGCGATAAGCAATGGAATTATGCTGTAAATGAACTTAAACAAAGATACGAATCAAGCAGTTGTCTTGAGCTTTGTATAAATCTGTTGGACACATTTGCTTCGGTCAATGAGCGTAAGTATAAGTCCGACCTTGAGACTTTTATACGTGAATCTCAGCTTTCTGATTTCTATAAAAGGGAGAAGAACGAGGTTATAGTTTCAACAATTCACAAATCAAAGGGACGTGAGTTTGACTGTGTTTATATGCTGTTGAATGGTATAACTCCTGACTCTGATGACGTTCGTCGCAGAATCTACGTAGGTATGACTCGTGCAAAATCAGAGCTTTATATGCATTACAATAATGACGCTTTTGACGAGCTTGCGGACTCCATTGTCAATGATAACATTATTTATCCCGAACCTACCGAGATAATGCTTCAGCTTTCTCTGAAGGACGTCTTTCTTGGATATTTCAAGGATAAGAAAAAGACCGTTCTCAGTCTCAGAAGCGGACAGAAGCTTGACCTTAAGGGGAAATATCTGTATGCAGACGTTAGCGGAAAGAATATCCCTGTGGCTGTGCTTTCAAAGGCGGCACAGGAAACTCTCGAAAGGCTGTACAGAAAAGGTTATGCCGTTAAATATTCCAGAATCAGATTTGTAGTCGCCTGGTATGATAAGGATGATGAAAAGGAGCATGCTGTTATTCTGCCTGATATTTATCTTGAAAAGAGGAACAGTTGATGTACTCAAATGTGAAATCACCATGATAAGCGGAAACATCTGCATCGACGTAGGTATGACCAAGCAGATGATTTATCATGGAGACAATGGTTGGAAGCTTAAAATATAAATTAACGGAGGAATTAAAAATGAACGCAATCGAAAACATGCTTACAAGAAGAAGCGTAAGAAAGTACAAGCCTGACATGGTACCGAAGGAGATTATCGAGAAAATCGCTGAAGCGGGCACCTATGCTCCGACGGGAATGAACAGACAGTCTCCCATAATCATTGCCGTAACTAACAAGGAACTTCGTGACAGACTTTCGGCAATGAACGCAAAAATTATGGGAACTGATACAGACCCCTTTTACGGTGCGCCTGTTGTACTTATAGTACTTGCGGACAAGTCTATGCCTACTTACCTTTACGACGGAAGTCTTGTTATGGGAAATCTTATGCTTTCCGCTCACGCATACGGAGTTGACAGCTGTTGGATTCACCGTGCAAAGGAAGAGTTTGAAACTGAGGAAGGCAAGGCGATTCTTAAAGCTCTCGGCATCACAGGTGACTATGAGGGTATCGGTCACTGCATTTTAGGCTATGCCGAAACAGAGCCTACTACCGCTTCACCAAGAAAAGAAAACTATATTTATTTTGCTGAATGAACGAAACGTCGGGCTTTAGCCATTGATATAATGCTCAGGTCGTACTGATAATATTTTCATAGATATAAGAAACGCCTCCCATACGGGAGGCAAAATCTTTACACTTCTTCATCTATCCAAAATTCCCACGAACAGGAACAACTTGTATCTGTAACATCGGGATAGCAGCTGAGGCATCTGCATTTTATCCTGTCATCAATTACTTCGGCAAAACCGCTGTACTCATATACTGCGACACTTTTGCATGGGTGCAGGGGCAGACCTTTTCTTGTACGTGCTTCCTGAACACGGCAAACCTTGATTTTATAGGTAAGCTTGTTCCCGTCAATAACAGTCGCGCTTGGGTTGGGCCTGTCAACCATTCTGTACTGTAAAGCTTTGGCAAGACCTTCAAGTCCGCAATGTTCCTCAAGTGCGAGAAACTTTTTTATTCTTCGAGCCTCTGAACGAGTATATACCTTCCATGCCTCTTCATCAAAGTGCATAGCGGAGTCCATGCCCTGTTCCTTTTCTATGGCCTGAAACCATACTCCGTCCATAGCAATAACGTTTTTGGAGTCGTCAAGCAGTAAAGCGATAAGCTGTTCACGGGACAGTGTATCAAGTTCTTCTTTTGTCAGCATTGTTGTACCTCGTTTTAAAAATTAATATGTAAGAGTTACTTATCGAAAAGTTCTCTTATAAGCCCACGACAGCCCTCGTCAATATCCCTGTAAGTAGTCTCGAAATCTCTGCTGTACCAAGGGTCTGCAACATCGTTTCCACGTCCTGAGAAGGTGAGGAGCTTATATATTTTCCCGTCCTTGTCACTGCCGAAAATACGGTTCATATTGCGGATATTTGCGGTGTCCATACCTATGAAGTAATCGTATTTTTCGTAATCGGACTTCTTAAGCTGTACCGCAGTTTTACCGTTGCAACTTATACCGTGCTTTGCAAGCTCAGCTTTTGCAGGCGGATATACACTGTTGCCGATTTCCTCAGTACTTGTAGCACTTGAAGCAATATATACTTTATCGATGTATCCCATATCAGATACAAGCTTTTTCATAATAAATTCTGCCATAGGTGAGCGACAGATATTGCCATGACATACAAACATTATTCGTATCATATTAGTATTCCTTTCCTGAATGATAAGAATTCAGCCGATAATATGTGCTGTTATAATTGTATAGCTATAGGAGTTTACAGTTATTTTTATTTTATCGATTTCACAATACCAATTCTTACCGCTTTTGCAGATATTACAATTCTTTTTCGTTATTTTACTTTTACAGAATTCAACCACATCATCAACATTAAGATTAAGATTTTTCTTTATTCTTGAAATGCCGAGTTCTGTGGTGTGAAGCTTATCTATGTTACTCAATAAGACCACGCTGTCATTCATCGGTAACACTCCTTTGGCTTGAATATGTATTTCAAAAAATTTATCTTATGTAATATCATACCACATTTTCGCTCATACCGCAAGTAAAACGTAATAGGTTTATGTTGTAATATGCTATAATAAAAAAATATTTGGTGTGGAGTGAATATATGAAAACCCTTATCACGACAGACTTGTAAGTACCTGTAAGCTTATGGCAATGCTCGTGTTCCTTTTGCTTATTACAATTTTCACGATTATATCCCTTAGCTGATGAGTGAAGATATGTATAACAGACTGAACGATATAAAGGATTTCAGCTTTGTTAATCACAAGGCTTACCCCGTATATGAGGAATGTCTGAATGTTCTGAACGGTTTTATCAGCTACATAATAAACAGATTTTTTGAACTTTATAATGTATAATTTAAGTCCCCGCTAATGCGAGGACTTTGTTTTTATTAGTATACTGAAATTTTGGTATGTACAGAGCCCTGCTATGAGGCGGGATTTTTTATTGCTGTAGGTGTGTGGAAAAACGTAGATTGATAGTATCACATAATTTCAGCCGTAATGGAAATAATAATTCCAGCCGGCTGATTGCTTTTGCAATCCCGTAAAAATGAAAGGAGATCAGAGTTATGTCAATGATCAATAAAGAAATTTCCGATTTCAGCGTAATGTCATTCCATAAGGGTGAATGCAGAACTGTCACCAAGAAGGACGTGCTGGGCAAGTGGAGCGTGTTCTTCTTCTATCCTGCGGATTTCACCTTCGTGTGTCCCACAGAGCTGGAGGATCTTGCCGATAAATATTCCGATTTTCAGAGTGCAGGCTGTGAGATCTACTCCGTATCCACCGATACGCATTTTGTCCACAAAGCGTGGTATGATGTATCTGAACGAATCAAAAAGATCAACTATGTGATGCTTGCCGATCCTACACACGCACTGTCCAGAGATTTCGAGGTATATATCGAATCTGATGGTCTTGCTGAGCGCGGAAGCTTTATCGTGAATCCCGAGGGAAAAATTGTAGCCTATGAGGTAAGCTCAGGCAACGTAGGAAGAAATGCAGATGAGCTTTTCCGCAAGCTACAGGCTTGTCAGTTTGTTGCGTCACATGGTGATCAGGTGTGCCCGGCGAAATGGCAACCCGGTGCAGAAACCCTGAAACCCAGTCTTGATCTTGTAGGTCAGCTATAATGAATACCGAGAAACTGTATGATGTTGTTATCGTCGGTGGCGGTCCTGCGGGACTGACTGCGGGCTTGTATCTGTCACGGGCGAGATACAGGGTTCTTGTAATTGAAAAGGAACAATTCGGCGGACAGATCACCATCACATCCGAGGTGGTGAATTACCCAGGCGTCGGACTTGCAAGCGGTGCGGAGCTGACAGAAACTATGCGAAAACAGGCAGAGGATTTCGGTGCAGAATTTCTGCTGGCAGAGGTGACGAGCCTTGCAACGGAAGGCGATATCAAAACCGTGCATACTTCAAAAGGCGAGGTGCAGTGTTTCGGTATCATCGTCGCAACGGGTGCGCATCCGAGAATGGTCGGTTTTGAGGGCGAAGCGGAATTCCGTGGGCATGGTGTTGCCTATTGTGCCACCTGTGACGGCGAATTTTTTACGGGCAAGGAGATTTTTGTGGTTGGTGGCGGATTTGTGTCAGCAGAGGAAAGCGTGTTTCTGACCAAATACGCAAAGCACATTACCATTCTCGTTCGTGAGGAGGATTTCACCTGTGCCAAGGCGGTTGCCGACGAAGCAAGAAATCACCCGAAGATCACCGTCCTGTATGAAACCGAGGTGGAATCTGTTTCGGGGGATACCGCCCTCAGAACTATCCGTTACCGTAATAACAAAACAGGCGAGATTACAGAGTACCATGCAGATAAAGGGGACACTTTCGGCGTTTTCGTGTTTGCCGGTTATGAGCCTGAAACTGCGCTGATTAGGGATATTGTGAAGCTAAATGAATACGGTTATGTCATCACGGACAATAATCGCAAGACCAATATCGATGGTTTGTATGTGGCGGGTGACATCTGCGAGAAGAATCTACGTCAGGTGGTAACAGCGGTCAGCGACGGTGCAATTACGGCAACGGAGCTTGAAAAATATGTGGCTTCAATGCAGAAGAAAACAGGTATCATTCCGCAAATTCAAAAGCGAGTAAATGCGGAGAAACCGACAGAGGAATCTCACCATTCCGACAGTGATTTCTTTTCGGCGGAAGTATCTGCACAGCTTGATTCTGTATTTTCGAAAATGGAAAGCAGTCTTGTGCTGAAGCTGTATCTCGATGAACAGCCACTTTCCGTAGAACTGAAAGAATATGTGGAAGCAATGGCAGAGCACACGGAAAAGCTTTCTGTACAGCTTGCAGAAAATGCGGATTCAGAGGAATTCCGTCCCTGTGTACGCATCTGTAAAGAGGACGGTACGGAAACAGGACTTGCGTTCCATGGAGTTCCGGGCGGACATGAGTTTACCTCGTTTGTATTAGGACTCTATAATGCTGCCGGTCCGGGACAGCCGATTGATGAACAGGAGAAAGCCGATATTGCACGCATCACAAAGCCCATGGAAATACAGGTGCTGGTGACGCTTTCCTGTACGATGTGTCCTGAACTTGTGACGGCAGTGCAGAAAATTGCAACGGAAAATCCGAACGTTACAGCTGAGGTCTACGATGTAAATCATTTCACAAATCTGAGAGAGCAGTATCACGTTATGAGTGTACCGTGCCTCGTGGTGAATGGAGAGGCAGTTTCATTCGGCAAGAAGAATCTGCGTCAGGTGCTGGATCTGATCGTATAGTTCTGTTAATTTCTATAATATTACGAATATGTATGATAAGAGCTTGTTCTGAGTATTCAGAGCAGGCTTTACATATTTTAGTTGAAACTGCGGATTTTTATTTTTACGGTTGATTTTCCGGAGCAAGTGCACTTCAAAATAAGAAAAAATACAGGCGGAATTTACCGTTGACTCTGAAAAAAAGCATATTCACTCCTTTTTTGTTGCATAAAATCAGATTACGGATATAATAACACTTGTCAGGATTCACAGACAACAAAAAATCAATTGGGTGATAGAATGAATGATGTAATAAGTACAAATGGACTGTACAAAAATTATGGAAATACGGCAGTTCTTAAAGATGTGAGCATTTCCGTAAAGCAGGGTGAGATATACGGTCTTGTAGGAAAAAACGGTGCGGGAAAAACCACGCTGATGAAAATTCTGCTGGGACTTGTACCGAAAACAAAAGGCACAGTCTCACTCTTCGGAGCTGATGATGAAAAGGAACTTTTGCTTCAGAGACGTGATATCGGAGCAATGATTGAAACTCCTTCCTTTTATCCGTATATGACAGCATGGGATAATCTGAACTATTACAGAATACAGCGAGGAATGAAGGATACCGAATGTATCGGCAGAGCTTTAAGGCTTGTGGGATTATCCGACACAGGCAAAAAGAAATTCAGAGAATTTTCTCTTGGAATGAAACAGCGTCTTGGTCTTGCACTTGCACTTCTTCATAGTCCTAAGCTTCTGATTCTTGACGAGCCTATCAACGGTCTTGACCCTGAGGGAATTGTGGAAGTGCGTGAGCTTCTTGAAAATCTCAATAAGAATGAGGGAGTAACCATTCTCATTTCAAGCCATATTCTCGGCGAGCTTTCACAGCTTGCACAGCGTTACGGATTTATTGACAAGGGCAGACTGATTAAGGAAGCAGACCTTGCGGAAATCGAGTCTTCGGGCGGATCAAGAACAGTCATAACAGTAGATGATACTGAAAAAGCAAAGAGACTTTTCAGCGAAAGATACCCGTCGGCAAAGTACGAGGTAAAGGATAATGATCTGTGCATAATTTCAGGATATTCTGATGAAATGGTATCAGAGCTATCGGCAGTGGGAGTTACGGTGAAGGGACTTAAAACGGAAACAGAGTCTCTTGAAAACTACTATATCAAAATGATAGGAAGTAATAAGAATGAATAACGTAATAAAGTCAGAGCTTTTTAAAAGTATGAAAAGCGTGTATTTCAGGATATGTCTTTTTTTCGGAAGTGCATTTATAGCTTTGGTATCAGTATTTCTTCCTGAGATTTCAAAGGTGATAGAGTATCCCATAACAAGTGCTGATAAAATCTTCGAGGTGCTTCCCTTTGTATTTATGGGAGCATCAATAATTCTGCTGATATTTCTTCCGCTGTTTTCAGATGTATTCAAGTATAACACATTGAAAAATCAACCGCACACCATACCTCAGATGCCCTTTGCAAAGTACATTGCGTCGCTTGTTATTGCATCGGTTTATGCCGTAGTGTTTGTAATATCCATTACTATTACAATGATAAGACTTGAAGCAGATAATGCTGAGGCAATAAAGCTTTCACTTGAATGTATCGTGCGTTTTCTTGGGGCAATTCCGAATTATATGGCAATAATAGCAGTAATTCAGCTTTTGTCTGTAGCAGTAAAAAACGAAATCGTATCAGCTATAATATACTATTACGGAATCACCCAGCTTTTTACAATAAAGCTTATCATTACATCGGTAATAAGCGAAAATTTCAACTTTGTAATTCATCTTACCCCCATAGGTGAGCTTTTTAACCTTGGTTATCTTGAATTCAGCATAGCTCACATTCTTATAGGAGCACTGCTTGGAATAGTATATACATTGGTGTTGAACAAGCTTACAGCAAAGCTTTTCTGCAAAAGGGCATTGGTATGATAAATTGTATCAGAGCAGAGCTTTTCCGCCTTGGCAAAGATAAATTACCCCTTGCGTCATTTGCCTTTGTGCTTATAGGCTTTATAATAACAACGATTCTTGCAGGCGGAGTTGACAAGCTTACACAGTCTCAGTTTCTTATGTCGGGCTGGATAGAGCAGTATTTTTCCACCGCAAGATTTGCTGTACTGATATTCTACTATGTGTGGTATCAGGAGCACAAATATGATACACGCAAAAATATCTGTACATCGGGAGCGGGAATATGCAGTTTCTATATGGCAAAGCTTTTTGTACAGTTTCTGATATCCGCAGTATTTCTTGTATGGACCGTTTTATGCTTTGCATGTTGTTTTCTTATGCTGAAATCAGACGGAGCAGAGCTGATGCCTCTTATAAACGAGCGTATCAGAGGACTTGGGATATTTGCACTGTACATCACAGCTGAAATCTCGGTTATAAACTGTCTTTTCACATATATAAAAAATGAAGTGTCGGTTTTTCTGCTGTTTATTCTTGTAGTAGATAATCTCGGAAGCATATCCGGCGCAGTAAGCAGATGGGAGTCTGTTTACACAATATCACTTGAAGCGGGCTTTGATTTTGCATCGAAAACAGGTATCAGTCATACAGCAATGTGTGTATCAGCCGTTTCAATGATAATTCATACGATAGTTGTAAATCTTCTTGTATTACTGAAATTAAAAGGAGAGGTTAATTATGAAAGAAAAATTTAGCTATACAAATACAGGTTTGATCACCGCTTCATTGGTTTTATTTGCATTATGTACAATGCCTAAAATCCTGTCAGAAACAGGTCTTGATTTCGGATTCAGAAAATGCTTTCATACCCCCGGACTTTTTTCAAGAGACGGTCTGGCATTTCTGAGAGGATTTATATTTGAACTGCCCGTAGCAGTAACAAGATGGACAGTCAATACAGGAATGTTACCTGTAATCGCACTTCTGGTAATACTGGTTGTCGTAAATATTATAAGAAAAGGGAACAGCAAGAAAAATGAAGTCTGAAAGAATAAATGAAATAATAGAAAAAACGCTTCCCGCGCAAAGTGAAGCTCTTAAAGTAACTGCTTGCTATGAAAAGGTGTTCGGAACATTTTTTGAAAGTCCCGCACAGTATTTCATAAACAGACTGAAAAAAATGCTTTCGGAAACCAAGGGAGCAGAGCTTGTCAGAAACGAGGAAATATTCACGCTCAACTGCACAAACGACCTTATAACCGATTATATGGGTGTCGTTATCAGCACAATAATTGTCGAGCTTTACAAGTGCAAGGAAGAAGGTATCTATTCTTCTGAGGACATATACAACGATTTCTGCAATGACCTGAAAAAGCCGTCGGTGATTAAAGCTTTAGCTGAGAAATATCCGCTGATGTTCAGCACTGTCTACAGTATGGCTGAAGCAAGAGCAGAGCTTCTCAGGGGCTGTATTGAGCACTTATACGAATGTCGGGCTGAAATCAGCGAAAAGCTTGGCATATCCTGTAATGCAATTCTTGGAATGTCGGTATCGTCAGGTGACTCTCACAACGGCGGAAAAAAAGTTGTTCTCATTGATTTGCCCGAAGGCAGAATAGTATATAAGCCACATTCACTTTCAACGGAAATTCTTTTCGGGCAGATCGTCTCGGCAGTTTCTGAAAATAAAGGCATAAAGTATCCTCTCAGCACAGTAAAGACCATTTCACGTGAGGGCTATGGTTTTCAGGAGTTTATTACTCAGAAGCCTGTGGCAGATGAGAAAGAAGCAGAGCGCTATTACTATCGTATCGGCTCATTCAGTGCGATTTTCGACGGAATAAAGTGCGAGGACCTTCACTATGAAAACATTATCTGTTCAGGAGAAAATCCCTATTTTATCGATCTTGAAACTCTTATAAGAAACAACGAGAAAAATCCGCGCAGTGAAAAATGCAAAGGATTTCTGTACGATGTGCTCAATGAAATAAACGAGTCTGTACTGGGAACAATGCTTTATCCTATGAACAGTCCGCTCAGCTTTTTTGACTTTGATATGGGAGGCATTTCAGCCTCGCCCCATAATAAAAGCAAGAAGTGGCAGTCCTACAACATTATAAATGCGGGAACTGATAAAATCCGCTTTATAACAGGTGAAGGAAAGATCTCAGAGGCGCAGAATCTGCTTTACTGCAACGGCAGAGAGGTATCTCCCGTTGTATTTTCAGATGAAATGACCGCTGGCTATAAGGACACAATGAAAGCGGTGCTTGCTTCAAGAGAGAAAATCAGCGCACTTCTTGGCAGTAATCAGTGTACGGTAAGAAGAGTGCTTCGTCCTACAGCGATGTATGGCAAATTCCTCAAGGTTTCGTATTCGCCTCAGTTTTTTGCGTCAGCAGATGAAAGGGCAAGACTTTTCTCAAAGCTTTACAAGGGATTTGAGGAAAACGAAACTGAATGCAGAAGAATTGCCTGTGAAATTGAAGCTCTTATGAATAACGATATACCGTACTTTGAGCAGAAAATATGTGAGAGATCCATTATCGGCAATCAGAATACAGTAGTTGAAAACTACAACACCTGTGCGCCGTATGAAAATGTAATCAAACGTCTCAATGAAATTGACGAGACTTACATAAACAAGCAGATTCATTACATTGTTACAGCACTGAGCACTGATACAAGAAATGAAGACCTCCGCGAAACCTTTGGCAGAAAATTTACTGCAGAGCGTATTCCTATGGGTAACAGTCACGTTGAATGTGCCGAAAAAATAGCAGAATACCTTGCAGAAACAGCAATTGTTTCAAAGGACGAAGATGCGCTGTCGTGGCTTACCGAAAACAGCAGTCAGTCCTTTGTGATCGAAGCGTCAGGCGCTAAAATGTACGATTGCGGAGCAATACCACTGTTCTTTCTGTATCTGGGACACTGCACAGGAAAAAGCAGATGGCTTGAATATGCCGAAAAAGCTCTTAACGGTCTTGAACAGCTTGGGTTTGCAAAGCCTAAAAGCGATATATCATTCTTTGTGGGAAGCACAGGGCTGATGTATATTTACTACTGCTTCTACAGCGTTACAGGAAATCCCGTATATCTTGAGAAGCTTGAAAGCTACGCAGAGGGGTGCCTTGAAGCAGTGAAAAACGAGTCGCCTGAATTTGAAGGTGATGTAATAAGAGGCACAGCAGGAGCAATAACCGTACTTGCAAAAATCAACAGACAGCTTAATAATCCCGCAATAGACGAGCTTCTTGAAATTACAGCGCAGTCTCTTGCAGTAACGATCGATGATGAAACATTCCCTGAAATGACAGGTATGGCTCACGGATATTCGGGAGTAGCGCTTGCTCTTGCCGAGTATGGAAGCTACAGCGGAGACAGCCGTTTTACTGCGCTTGCTGAAAAAGCAATTATGCGCGAGAACTCTTACTATGTAAAAGAGTGCGGAAACTGGCGTGACCTGAGGGAAAACTGCGGTTTCGGAGCCTACTGGTGTCACGGAGCTCCTGGTATCGGTCTTTCACGTATTCTGATGAGAGAGCATGGAGTTCAGGTATCTGACAACGAAATAAAAGACAGCATAAACTGTCTTGTAAAACAGGGCTTTGCCGATGATTTTGACCACAGCCTCTGCCACGGAGTTTTCGGAACAATCGAACTGCTTAACGTCTATGGCAGGAAGCTGAAAGATGAAAGGCTCTGTAGCCTTGCCTCAGAAAAGGCTGCGGAGTACACAGTGGAAATTGAAAAGGAAGGCTTCATTCCGGGAATAAAGGGAATGGCGGTTACGCCTTCGTTTATGACAGGCATCACAGGTACAGGCTATACGCTTCTGAGGCTGTCCTTCCCCGAAGTGCCGTCAGTAATTGCATTTGAAGTTCCGGAAATAAGGAGGAAAAACATTGAACAAGCTGAATACACAGATAGCAGAATACATGCTTTCTCTTTATCCTGAGTTTGATGATTACAATACACTTGAAAAGCATCTTGAAGAAAACTGCAATATATCGGCAGAGCATTTTCTTACGGAATTCAGACGTGACTGCTTTAAAGAATACGATGAATCTGCCGATGAAAACAAGGCTTTGACAGAGGTAGTGAAAATTCTTGAAAGACATAATCTGCGCTTCAGAAGCTACTTTGCAGGTTTTATTGCCGACAGCTACGGAAAAATTCTTTCAGTAGCAGAAAGTTCGGGAATATGTGCTTGTCCTTATGAATTAACCGCTGATATAGTATGTCAGATATATTCAGCTCTTTACAATATCGCAATCAGAACACTGATATTCGAGCTTGAACAGGCAAAGAAGAGCAATCTTCTTCTTGGTGAAACTTCTGATGAGCGTTTTGATTATTATGCTGAGGAGCTTCTGAATGACGAAAACTACGTGAAAAAGCTTCACGATGAGTACAGGGTTATGTATTCCAATTTATGCAGAACAGCTGAGGAAACCGCGGAATTTGCCGTAGAGATCCTGAGAAACACAGTAAAGGATCTGAGCGAAATCAGCAATAAATTGCAGGAAGGAAAACACACAGGCAGACTTGTGAATATCACACTTTCAGGGGGGGATACCCACTGCGGTTGCCGTAGTGTATCCATACTTCGCTTTGAAAACACAAAGCTTGTGTACAAGCCTCATTCTCTTGCGGGCGAGGTTTCATTCGCAAGACTTACAGAGTTCACCAACAGTTTTATCAGCGATTCACTCACACTCAGACATCTGAAAATTCTTGATAAAGGGGACTATGGCTGGACCGAGTTTATCGAGCATCTTCCCCTTGAAAATGAGAAAGATGCATCTGTATTCTATCGTAAAACAGGCAGACTGCTTGCGCTTCTCTATCTTTGCGGAGCAAGCGACCTTCACTTTGAAAACGTAATAGCAGTAGGAAACGATCTTGTTCCCATTGATATGGAAACTATTTTCCACTGCGTGCCCTATGAGCTTCTGAATTCAACCTGTAAGAGCAGTGGCTACACTGTACTCAAACGCTTTCTCAACAGCTCTGTTCACGGAACAGGACTTTTACCGTCTTATGTAAGCTTCCGTGACAGCAGTGGTGCGCAAAAGAATTTCAGCGTCGGAGGAATGTCAGGCAGTTCTGCACAGGAAAGTCCTTTTACCTCATACAGCTTTGACAATATGGGCAAGGATAATGTAAGTATGGTAAAGGAAAAATTCAGTATCGGAAGCTCTGAGAATTCTCCCGTGCTGAATGGAGCTGAGCTTGACCCACGCAGATATGCCGATGACATTGCAAAGGGATTTTCCGAGGTTTACAGGATTATCCTTGACAACAGGGATAAATTCAGAGAAAAGGTTATTTCTCTTTTTGAAAATACACGCAACCGTATTGTACTGAAAGCAACTCTTGCCTACGGAAACCTTCTCAGTATCGGAACGCACCCTGATTTTCAGCGCAACGAGGTTTTTGCCCGTCTGCTCTACTCAAGAACAGGACTTCTGAAGCCGGCGGGAAGATTTCTCAGCTATGAAATAAGCGCTCTTATAAGAAGGAATATTCCCATTTACTATGCGGATTTCACAAAGCGTCAGCTTACAGCGGGCGATGGTACAATTTATGAGGATATTCTTGAAAAGACACCTATGGAGGAGTTCCTTGAAAAGCTCAGCGTTTTTTCTGAAAAAGACCTTAAGCTTCAGACAGACTTTATAAAAACTGGCTATTTTGAAATTAATGCCGTGAAGGACCATACAGACATTTCTATTGAAACGGAAGAAAATCACAAGGCAGACCGTGATGAGCTTATCTCAACGGCAGTTGAAATCGGAGACTACCTTCTTGAAAACAGAAGCGTTACAGGAATAAATCACAAGGGTATGCCTGACAGATTTTTTTACGGCTGTAACGTTGAGCGATGCGAAAACAACGATTTCACCACTGTAATGAACGATTTTTACCTGTATGACGGAGCTTGCGGAATAGCTCTGTTTCTTCACGAGCTTGGCAGATTAAGCGGTGAAAACAGGTTTACCGAAGCTTCAATGGAGGCAATTGAGCCGATTATCAGTATTATCGAAGCGGATACCTTTAACTATGAACACAGATGCGGAGCCTTTACAGGTACTGCGGGATATTTCTACATTCTCAACAGATTTGCAGAGCTTGACGATAACGACAGCCTGAGAAATCTTATGAAGGATAAGCTTTGCAGAGTAACTGAATTTGCTTTGAAGGACGAGACAGGCTCTTCAGATATAATCGGCGGAACAGCCGGAGCATTGGCAGTTCTTGTAAATATTGCTGAAACAACATCAGATAAAGAGCTTTCAGAAATGGCTGTTCAGCAAGCGGAAAAATGCTACGATATTCTATACAGTGCAACGATGAAAAACGGTATTCCCGACAGCGATGCACTGGGTTATTCAGGATTTGCTCACGGTATATCAGGGATCATACCATATGCCTGCAAGCTTTTCTTCCTTACAGAAAGAGCAGACATTCTTGACTATACAAAGGCGCTTCTTGAATACGAGAGAAAGAATTTCCGCATAGAAGAAAACGGCAGAATAACCGGCTGGCTTTCGGCGAAAAGCAATGGCGGAGTTGTAAGCAGTTGGTGTCACGGCACTCCCGGCTTTCTTCTTGAGAAGATAATGCTTAAGAAAGCGGGCTACTGCGATGATGAGCTTGACCGTGAACTTCATTCTGCTTCTGAAATTACAGCTAAAGAGTGTATCGGCACATCGCTTTCATATTGTCACGGAGATATGGGCAACCTTGCAATACTGAAAATGTACGCAAAGCTCTGCGGAAATGAGGAGCTTTCGGAAAAATGCAGATCTGCCTATAATGAGCTGTACAGCAGATACATAAAGAATATAACAGGCAATTCCGATGTAATGTGTCAGAAATACAACGGACTTATGATAGGTCTTGCGGGAACAGGCTATTCCTGTCTTGAAAATGCCGATGAGTCGCTGACGCAGTTTATTATGCTTGCGTGATCACGGAGGAAAGAAAATGAAAAACAGATTAAAAGTACCGATGATAAAGCAGGTAACTCAGACGGAATGCGGACTGTGCTGTTGCCTTATGATATTGCGGTACTACAAGAGCAGAGAATCAATGAAAAGGCTACAGGAGGACGCTGATGTAGGACGTGACGGTTTATCGATCAAACGTATGAAACAGCTTCTTACAGACCGCGGAATGAAAACCTCGGTATTTCACGTAACAGATTCAGCCTCGCTTGTACAGTTCACAAAGCCCTTTGTCGCCTTCTGGGACAATATGCACTATGTTCTTATAGAAAAAGTGAAAAACGGAAAATACTACATAAAAAATCCTGCCGAGGGCTCAGCGGTAATGGAAAGGGAAGAGTTTGACAAGCATTTTTCGGGAATTATTCTCACAGCTGAACCTGATACAGAGTTTGTTCCTGTAAGAAAAAACGAGAACAATATGTGGAAGGATGTAATCGGCAGTCTGAAAAATCACAAGCTGTTGATGTTTGAGATCATACTTCTGCTTGCGCTGACATATGCGGTATCGCTGATTACACCTATACTTATTCAGAAGATTATAGACAGATCCGTAGTTGTCACAGGAATGAGCGGTCTTAAGCCCTTTATTTATGCAGTTGCTGGATTTACAGCGGGTTATGCAGTCGTAAGCATTTTAAAGAGTCTCAGACTTGTAGCTCTTAATATATTGATAGGCTATCACCTTGAGGCAGATACATACAGGCATCTGCTGAAACTGCCGTATAAATTCTACGAACAGCGGACGGTAGGCGACCTTCTTTTCAGGCTTTCAAGCACATCAGCTGTAAAGGACCTGATAGCAACACAGCTTCTCGCGGGAGTCATTGACATAGGCACGCTTATTGTAACCTTTGTTTATATGATGAACAAATCGCCTGTTTTATCGGTAATAACCCTTGGTTTCTTTGTGCTTAACATACTTCTTGTGCTGTATATTCAGCCTAAGATTACAAAGGCTGTAAACGACGAAGTATCAGAAAAAACGCTGATGCAGTCGTCACAGGTTGAGACTATTTACTCAATACAGTCAGTAAAGCTTTCCTGTCTTGAAGACGTTGTCTACAACGGCTGGAAAAAAATCTACGACCGAGCAGTAAAAGCCTTCAGAAGAAAAATAATAATAAGCAGTGTACAGAATTCATTTAACAGTATAATCACCATATTTGCACCGATTTTCATACTTCTCTGCGGTATAGGATTGTATCTTGGCGGAAGGCTCTCGCTTGGCGAGGTTGTGGCATTTGAATCGGTAAGCGTGAATTTCCTCAGCTATATCTCTCAGATTATCAGCACATATATGCAGTTTGTGACAACAGATGAATACATGCAGAGAATAAGCGATATATGGTATGCCGAGGAGGAAAAAAGAAACTGCACTACCGACAGAAAAATCGAAGAGGGCAGTATTTCCATAAGAGATGTATCATTTTCATATAACAAGTCAGCAAAGAAGGTGCTTGACAGTATAAACATTGAAATTCCCGCCGGTTCAAGAGTAGCCTTTGTAGGCGCATCAGGTTCGGGAAAAAGCACGCTCAGCAAGCTTATCACAGGACTTTATCCTGTAACGGAAGGAGAGATCCTTTGTGACGGAATTCCTCTTGATAATTATGATAAAAAGAATATATGCAGTCAGATAGGAATCGTGCCCCAGGACGCCATGCTGTTCAACAAGTCGATTTACGACAATATTGTAATGAATGGCGAGGACGTTGATATGGAAAGAGTAAAGGAGTGCTGTCGATACGCCTGTATAGACGAGGAAATTGAAAGTATGCCTATGGGCTACAACACAATAATCTCTGAAATGGGAATGAATCTTTCAGGCGGACAGCGCCAGCGAATACTTCTTGCAAGAGCGATGGTGAACACACCTAAAATCCTTGTACTTGATGAGGCAACAAGCAGTCTTGACAACACAAATGAGAAGAAAATCTCAGATTATCTTAAACAGCAGGGCTGTACACAGATTGTTATAGCGCACCGCCTTTCGACTATTATAGACGCAGACCGTATTTACGTTTTTTCCGACGGAAAGGTATGCGAATACGGTTCGCACAGCGAGCTTCTTCAGCTTAGGGGAATTTACTATTCCCTTTACAATCATCTTAAATCAGCTTAATAGTGATTAAGAGCGTATTCAACAAGGCATAAAGATGTCTTATGGGAAAACATTGCGTTTTCAGTACTGAATATGTATCGGTTACTGTTAATATAGCCTGACGTTTATGGCAGACAACTGCAGTGTCTCGTAAACATAAGGCAAAAAACCGGCACAGCCGATTTCGGTTCATATTTGCCGGTCTGTGTAAGAATTATTTATGTAAAAAGACAGCATAAATGAATTCATAATCTGATATGAAAGGAGTGAATTGAATGAAAAAGAATCCGATTTTCAGAACAGCCGAGGAATCAGAGCAGATTTCATGCGGTAATGTAATCACAGAGCTCAGCGAGAATTCAATGGCTCTTGAAGCAGTAAACGGTGCCGGCTTCTGGCAGACAGTTGTATCAACAGTACTTCAGGGTACAGTGGGCTGTCTTGTAAGCTACGGAGTGGGCAACGGCGGATACGTATGCACATGGTCATACGAGTGTTCAAAGGGCTGTCGCGAGAGATAATCCGCAGACTGAACTATAAACAAATCAAAATTATAAAAATTTACGGAGGTAAAAACAATGAAAAAGAATCCAATTTTCAGAACAGCCGAGGAATCAGAGCAGATTTCCTGCGGTAATGTAATCACAGAGCTCAGCGAGAACTCAATGGCTCTTGAAGCAGTAAACGGTGCCGGCTTCTGGCAGACAGTTGTATCAACAGTACTTCAGGGTACAGTGGGCTGTCTTGTAAGCTACGGAGTAGGCAACGGCGGATACGTATGCACATGGTCATACGAGTGCTCAAAGGGCTGTCGCGAGAGATAATTATAAAAAACAGAAAGAGGTAAATAAATATGGAAAAATATAATGAATTTGCAGGTATAGTTTCTGAAAAGGAACTTGACAGTATGATTACAGAGGATACAGCAGTGGGCGGAGTAAGCACATATGTATGCGTAACAGTTCCGCTCACAATTGTAACAGTAGCACAGATAACATTCGGCTGGGATTTCTGTCCCACATGCGCATGCACAGATTCATGCCGTTTCTGATTAATTAAGGAGGAATAATAATATGAAAAACTATAATGAAATTGCAGGTCTTGTTTCAGAGAAGGAGCTTGACACATTACTTGAAGATGAAATCACAGGCGGTGCAACACCCATAACACCCGCAACTCCCACAATTGTAGGTACAGCAATTGAGGTAGCTGTTGTAGTTACACTTGCATGGAAGTATTGCCCTACAACCGGCTGTACATATTCATGCCGTTTCTGATAAAAAAGCAATCAGACATAATGGTGGTATTCTTATTGGAGAATATATGAGTAAATTGAGGGAAACCCTTTTGAAAAAGGGTTATCCCTCAAACTCCTTTCCTAAAACTTTCAAGTTTTAATTTAAGCCCCATAGGGTACACACAGAGAAATACTTGGATTTCTTCCTTACTTGTAGTGTGTACCCTATGGGGCTTAAATTAGACTCAAAAGTCTTTGTAGGGGGTGTGGGGGGAAACTTTCTTCAGAAAGGTTCCCCCACTAAATACACATAAACTCCTATTAGGACATCACCGACACCCCTGATTGCTTTTTGTTATATTCTTATACACCTTCCTGTTTAAGAAGAAGGGTTGCTTCAAGAATGAAGCTTTTGTCATCTGAAGAAATATGAACACCGCCATTATATTTTTCGGAAATGCTTATCATATTTGCAACACCGAAGCCGTGATGTGATTTATCTGATTTAGTGGTTTTCATATTGTATTTATCCTTGATTTCAACGTGTTCAAAAACGGGATTTACAACTCTTAAAATGAAGTAGCCCTGTTTGAAAACCGAGTTGACAGAAATGGTTTTTTCGCTGTTTGTTTCGTCCTTGGCACAGGCCTCAACGGCATTATCCAGAGCGTTGGCAATAATTACGCACAGGTCAGCGTTGGCTATTCCCGATGAAGGAATGACCCCATCGAACATGATTTTTGCATTGCACTGCTCAGCGTCAGAGCTTTTGTTGTTGAGTATAATATCCGCAATAATATTGCCCGTATCGTAATTGAGCTTTCGTGAGGCGATCATTTTTTCCACATCATCGATATACATCAGAGCCTTTTGGTTTTCGTTTTCGCCTATAAGACTTCTCAGGCAGAGAAGATGATTTTTGAAATCGTGATTAAGTCTTCTGATAGTGGTATAACGCTCGTTGACCTTTTCATAGTATTCGATCTGATTTTCAAGATGCATGGAAAGAAGCTGAGAAATATTTTTCTGATTCTGCTCCTTGATAACGATATTCACCAGCCAATATAGAATAAGAACGATGAATACAATAGTTGGCATCATCAGAACATTTGCAACCTTGCGGAACAGTATATCCTTTTCTGAATGTGCGGAAAGGAAGGTAAACATAGTGAATACATAGAGAAACACCATAACAATCACATATAGCCTTTTGGGGATAATCCTGAGAGACTCAGCAACAAACTGTTCGGAATCCTTCCTTTTTATAACAGCGATAATCAGCAGACCGAAAACAGCCTCAATAATAAAGGCACAGATACTCAGTGCAATGGTATTGCTGAAAAATGCGGAAAGCAGTAATTCATAAAAGGTATTGGTGATGTATGAAAGGATACATACGTAGACTATTTTCAGCTTTATCTGCCTGAAAATCATCTGATATACGGCTATTCTGATAAGATAACACAGAAGCATTATAACAAGCCTTGCCTCAAAGCTGAACATATCAGCGGGAGTAAGCACAACCATAGCAGACGCAGAGTTGATCAACAGGCAAAGTATAACAAACGGAGCTCTGATTTTAGGTTTACAGCCGAACAGAAGGCTCATAAGATGCATTAATACTGTACCCAGCAGAAGATTTGATAAAAAAAATCCGACATACAGCATAGCGTTACACCTTTGAAAAATTATTCTTTTTTATGTAAGCCACAAAGGCATTTTTGAATGAAGTCAGCTTGGTTTTGCTTATAAGAGCACGCTCGTTGTTTTCAAAGATAATCTCTGTGGAGGTGTGCGAGGCAATATGACGCAGATTTACAAGATAACTGCGGTGACAGCGGAAAAAGCTGTCGTTATCAAGAGCAGTTTCAAATTCAGAAAGAGTCTTTTTGTAAATTATACTGTCTGTGGCAGTTCTGATATAGCAGTACTTGCCCGATGCCTCAGTATAAATAATATCGTTAACGTTGATTTTCTTATCGCCCTCATCGGTTCTGAGAAGCATATAACAGCTGTCGTCAAGACTTGCGATGAAATCATCAAGTGCAGAAAACAGCTTTTCTTCGTTGATGGGCTTTACAAGAAATCTGTAAGCATTAACCTCAAAGGCTTCGAAAATAACCTGCTGATTGCTTGTAAGAAAGATAATGGCAGATTTTACATTCTTTTTTCTCAGTCTTCGTGATGTTTCAAGACCATCGATATCGTCCATACAATAGTCCATAAAAATAATATCGAAATCTGTTTCAGAGGCAAGCAGATCTCTGCCATTGGTAAACTCATAATAAATAAAGTCAAGATTTCGTGGTACAGCGTATTTTTCCAGTGACTGTTTCAAAGAACGGTGAAGAACAGGCATATCGTCACATATTGCAATTTTCATAATTATGTTGCTCTCTTTCGTGATATAACAGTTTTTAATCCGTTCACTCCCGATTTAAACTCATTCGCTCCGATTTTATAGAAAAAATTTCCTATATAGGTTATAATACGATTACAGATTAAACAGGAGGAGGTAAAAAAGATGTTTTGTGCTATAACAATTTTTGAATGGTTGTTTAATATTTTAGGAAACTGACTGTAATTATAACATTTTTACAATCAGATGTCAATGAAAATAAGTGCATATGGCTTAATCATTAAACCAACAGTAATTCATTTCTCTGATTTTAAGCACTTCAGGAAACCACGTGAAATTTATCGGTATTTCACAAAACGCTGTTACAACATTTTTTAAAAATTCGCTTGACAAATCCGATATTTATGTATTTATGGTTTAATTTTTCACCGTGAGTTTGCAAGACTCTTTAAATATTGCTTGACTTTTACCATCCTTTATTGTATAATGGATATGTAATGTTTTAGTTATTGGAATTAGCTTCGATGGCTTCGGTGTATGTGCTGTACTCAATGCCATCGGCTAATCCTATATAACTATAATCAGTATACATAATATTTACCCCCTTATGTATACTTGCAAGGGCTTTAGGTTTTGCTGTAGATGCACTTTAATTGCGTTTATGCTTAATGTGAGTATTGTATAGGGCTGAATTGATTTGAATTAAATAAAAATGGGCTGTTCAGTGCAACAGCCTTTTTTATTTGCCCATATATTGAACAATGGGTGAAACTATGCTATAATATATTTAAAATACGTGGCAGTTTACAGGGGTTGTCAGACGGAATGTGGGAAGGAGGCTGATGATGTGAAGGCTAAAAAGAAAAGGCTTCTGTTTATTGCGGGACTGGTTATGGCTCTTATGGGAAGCGCTGTGCTTCTGGTATTCGGCTGGAAGCGTATCAGCCGTGAGATTGAAAAGCAGAGGCTTCTTAAAGAGTGTATTGTGTTTGAAATTCCCGCTCTTGACATCAAGGCTCCCGTTATGGACGGAACAGAGCAT
Organism: Ruminococcus sp.; assembly: GCA_015066875.1. Classification (GTDB taxonomy): domain Bacteria; phylum Bacillota; class Clostridia; order Oscillospirales; family Ruminococcaceae; genus Ruminococcus. The sequence goes on along the minus strand of SVNM01000028.1, from coordinate 7,906 downwards.
GAAGTTCTTTCAAAGGCGGTGGGACATTTTCCCGGTACAGGTGAGCTTGGAAGGGGAAATTACTGCATAGCCGGACATAACAGCACCATTTATGCGGAAATTTTCAATGAGATGAAGCACGTTGAAATCGGTATGGAGATGTACCTTATCAATAACGATGAAAAACGCACCCGATATACATATATCGTTACCGAGAATTTTATCGTAGAGCCGGACAAAACGTGGGTACTTGACGATTTCGGCGATAACAGACTGACCATTGTTACCTGTACCGATGACGGAACTCAGCGACAGATTGTGGTCGGACTTCTTGAGAAGTCTGATGAATAATAATAATAAAAGCCTGTGATTCTGAAAAAGAACCACAGGCTTTTTTGTGCCATTTAATTGTAAACCATATCGCAGAGACGTATTGCCTTTGTAGGACACGCTTCAGCGCATATTCCGCAGGCTGTACATTTATCGTAATCAATTCTTGCAAGATTATTTTCAACGTGTATTGCTTCGTTGGGACATTTCTTTTCGCACAGCTTACAGCCGATACATCCGCTTGAACAGGTTGAACGTACAATTTTGCCGATATCTGTTGATGAACAGCACACATCGACCTTCTTATCAATATCGCGAAGCACGATAAGGTGATTTGGACAGGCCTTTGTGCATTTTCCGCAACCTATGCACTTTGATTTGTCAATGCGTGCAAGACCGTCTCTGATAATAATACCGCCCTCTGAACAGACTTTTTCGCAGTCGCCGAATCCGAGACAGCCGTGAGTACAAACCTCAGAGCCGTTGTAGAAACGGTTTGCAGACTTGCAGGACTGAACTCCCTGAAAAATATACTTTGATTTTGTGGCATTGCAGTCACCATTACAGAGAACAACAGCAACCTGAGGTACAACATCTGTAGCGACCTTGCCCATAACGGAAGCGATTTTTTTAGCGCAGTCATTTCCTCCGGGCTTGCACATATTCACATCGGCACCGTTGTTTACAATGGCAGAAGCGTAATCTGAACAGCCTGAAAATCCGCATGAACCGCAGTTTACCTGCGGGAGTATCTCGCTGATCGTATCAATGCGTTCATCAACCTTTACCTCGAAAATTTTAGAGCATACCGTAAGCAGAATTCCCGCCACAAGACCGATCGTGGCAAAAACAAGCATAGGAAAAACATATGTGGTCATAGCAAATCAGCTCCTTTCCGTAAATCAGCCGAAGAGTCCCGAAAAGCCCATAAAGCTTACCGAAACGATAGATCCGGCGATAAGCGTTGAGGGTATTCCCATGAAGGTTTCGGGAATATCGGCACTGTTTACTCTTGAGCGTACTCCGCTGAAAATTACAAGCGCAAGGGTAAATCCCAGACCTGCACCGAGAGAATTTATAACAGACTGAAGCATAGTGTAGCTGTTGTCGATATTGAGGATCGTAACTCCGAGTACAGCGCAGTTTGTTGTGATCAGGGGAAGATATACACCTAAAGCCTTGTAAAGAGAAGGAACCTTTTTCTTGAGGATCATCTCAACAATCTGAACGAACAGGGCGATAATCAGGATAAATGCGATCGTCTTGAGGTATTCAAGCTCCATAGGAACGAGAATGAGAGAATAGACAAGAGCTGTGCAGACAGTTGCGCATATCATAACAAAGGTTACGGCTATACCCATACCAACGGCGCTGTCAAGCTTTTTTGATACGCCGAGAAACGGACATATACCCATAAATTTTGAAAGGACGAAATTATCCACCAGCATTGCGCTGAGCAGAATTACAAGCAGTTCTTTCATTATTCCTCAACCTCCTTATCTGCAAGCTGTTTGTTGAATGTGGGACAGTTTTTGGCATTGGGACAAGCTGAACAGCCAATTTCCTTTGGCGGTTTTTTGTTTGCAAGCTTGTTTACAAGAGCAATAACTACTCCGAGAGTGAAAAATCCGCCGGCCGGCATAATAAACAGAGTCATTGTAACAGGCAGATGAAGGTTTATTCCCATCCACTGACCTGTACCGATGATTTCGCGTATGCTTCCCATAGTGAAGAGGGAAAGGGTAAAGCCAAGTCCCATACCGAGACCGTCAAGTGCAGATTTGAAAATTCCGTTCTTTGATGCAAAGGCTTCAGCTCTGCCGAGGATAATGCAGTTAACGGTAATAAGCGACAGGAAGAGTCCGAGGCTGTCGTAAAGAGCGGGGATATAACCCTTGAGCAGAAATTCGATAAGCGTAACAAATCCCGCGATTATGACGATAAAGCAAGGTAGACGTACTGCCTTTGGGATAACATTTTTCAGCAGTGAAATAACTATGTTGGAGCATACAAGAACAAAAGTAGTTGCAAGTCCCATACCTATTCCGTTGGAAGCCATTGTTGTAACGGCAAGGGTGGGGCACATTCCGAGAAGGGTTACAAGGGTGGGATTTTCCTTGATAATGCCCTTGGTAAGCTCATAAAGATTACTTTTTTTCTGTTCAGCCATTATTCACGCCTCCCATCTGATTATAAGCATTCAGCGCAGTTTTCACAGCACCGTACATACCTTTTGAGGAGAAGGTTGCGCCTGTAACCGCATCAAGAGTAAATCCGTCATCAGAAGGAGTATTCTGAGCGGAAAGAGTATCGATTTCTTCACGCGTACCCCATACGGCTTTACCTGTGGCAGAGCTTTTTTCTCCGTCTGATGAGGTATCCTCAAGGGTGAGTCCGCTGAACTGACTGAGGAATTCCTTATTTTGCACCTTTGTGCCGAGTCCGGGAGTTTCGCCTATAGTCATAATGGAAACGCCCTCTACCGATCCCTTTTCATTTATACCCACAAGAACGTGAAGTCCGCCTGTTGAGTAGCCGTCGGCAGTAATTTCAAAGGCAGTATTTTTTCCGTCGGAAAGCACGGAAGTCACACCATCAAAGGTGAGGACTGTACCGTCATCATTTTTCAGCATTTCAAAGTCATCGGCACTTCCGAAAACGTCAGCAAGACCTCCGCTGAGCTTGTCGGTAATAACGCCTGTATTATCCACATAGGTGGCTTCATAGGCAAAAACGAGAAGTCCGCAGATAATAAGGCATATCAGTGTAAGAACCACAGACGGTTTGATTTTATCCTTAAACATATCTGTTGTGCTCCTTTCACGCTGATTTTTCGGGCTTTTTCGCACCGAAAGGCTTTGTATACGTAAGCTTGTCGATATAAGGCGTAAGAAGATTCATAATAAGAATTGCAAATGAAACGCCTTCGGGGAAGCTTCCGAAATTTCGGATAATAAAGGTGATAAGTCCACAGCCGATACCGAAGATTATCTTGCCTTTTGTTGTAACGGGAGTTGTTGCGTAGTCGGTTGCCATAAAGAATGCACCGAGGAGCAGTCCGCCTGCAAGAACACCGTAGATAGTCTCAACAGCACTGCCGGTATAGATAAAGGTTATCAGCGCAAATGAGCCGACAAAAGCTACGGGAGTTGCAGGTGAGATGATTTTTGTAATAATCAGGAAAAGTCCGCCGATGATAAGTGCAACGGCACAGGTTTCGCCGATACAGCCTCCTGTTTTTCCAAGGAGCATTTCTCCAGGAGTAAAGGGAGCCATAAGAAGCTCCTCACCGTTTTCGGTAAAGCTCAGCCAGCCCGCAGTAAGAGGAGTAGCACCTGTTGTAACATCAAGGTCGCTTCTGTAGTGGAAGGGCACAACCCAGTTTGTCATACTGCCTGTAAAGGAAAGCATAAGAACGATTCTTGCGACGATAGCGGGATTGGCGAAGTTCTGACCGATTCCGCCGAAAAGCTGTTTAACAATGACAATGGCGATAAAACTGCCTATAACCGGTATGTATACAGGAACAGTCGCGGGAAGGTTCATACCGAGAAGGAGTCCTGTAACCACAGCTGAAAGGTCTGAAACGGTCTGTTCACGTTTCATAATTCTGCGTGAGAGATACTCAAACAAAACAGAGGAAGCGATACACACAGCGATAACCATAAAGGCCCTCAGACCGAAGTAAATACAGCCGGCGACAGCTGAAGGAAGAAGTGCAATAATAACCATCAGCATAATTTTCGTCGTCGACATAGAAGAGGCTCTATGAGGAGAAGGCGATACATATAATTTATTCATATAATCAGTTCCTTTGTAAAAAAGTTTAGTTTCTTGGAATAATACTCTTGGCCAGCTGATTTATTTCAGCAAGAGGTCTGTGTGCGGGACAGGCATATGAGCAACAGCCACAATTCATACACAGCATAACCTTAAGCTTTTTCAGCTCGTCGATATCCCTTGCTTTATATGCCTTTTCGATCATAACAGGCATAAGGTTGAAGGGACAGGTGCTTACGCATCTTCCACATCTTATACAGGCTGTTGTTTTCGGCAGAGCTCCATCTCTGAAAGCAAGAACAGCATTTGTGGTTTTTGTGACAGGCTGATCGGTATCGTAAATGCACATACCCATCATAGGACCGCCGTAAAGGATTTTCTGAGCGTTTTCAGCCTTTCCGTAGGCGAGTATTTCTGAAATACGTGTGCCGATGGGAACAAAGTAATTTCCGTTATTTTCCTTGACAGCGTCTCCGTCGAAGGTAATTCTTCTTTTTACAAGAGGAATTCCGTTCTGTGAGTAGCGGTAGATATGAGCGACAGTTGAAACGTTCATAACCATAACTCCCTGATGCGAAGGAAGCTCGCCCTCAGCAACGATTCTTCCCGTAGCGGAGTATATGATAACCTTTTCTGCTCCCTGAGGATACTCAGAAGGAAGCGAAACAACGTCGATAGAGCCTATTTCAGCAGTTTTTTTCTTCATAAGCTCAATAGCGTCGGGCTTGTTGTTCTCGATGCAGAGCTTGCATTTGGGGATACCCATATATTTCTGAATAAGGAGAATACCCTCGATAACATCGCTGGGCTCCTCCATAATCTGGCGGTAATCGCTTGTTATGTACGGCTCGCACTCTGCACCGTTTATTACGAGAGTATCAACGGGAGTTTTGGTGGGGTCGTAATTGAGCTTTACATATGTAGGAAATCCCGCACCTCCGAGACCTGTCAGACCGCAGTCGCGTATAGCAGAGATAAGTGACTGCCTGTCGTTGATAACGGGAGGCTTTATATCGGGAGAAAGTGTCTGATTTCCGTCAGTCTCAATAACAACAGCCTTGCAGACAGCTCCGTTTGGCAGAAGGTAATCGGTAATATCAGTGACTGTACCCGAAACAGATGAGTGAATAGGAGCAGACATAACAGCTTCAGAGTCGCCGATTATCTGTCCCACAAGAACATTGTCGCCCTTTTTGACGAGACATTGACAGTGGGCACCCATATGCTGTGACATAGGGATGATCACGCTTTGAGGAAGCGGAAAATCAACTGTAACACAATCATTTGTATGCTTATCGTGAGCAAGATGTATGCCGTTGAGCTTTTTCATTTATAGAACCTTCCTTTCGAAAATATTGAATAAGCAGATTTAAAGTTTTCCCTGTTTGCTGAGAAGCCTTTTTATCTGTGGAAAAACAGTTTTCAGCACAATTCCCGTGCATATTCCCGCCACTACAGAGCCGGCAAGAAGTACGGGAGCATATGCCCAGATTGCATTTGTGTTCATCATAGCTCTTACAGCCATAAGCTGTCCGAAGGTGTGAGCCAGAGAGCCGAGAACGCTGATCAACACATAAGTAGAGGCAGTTCTGCGCAGAAGCAGAGCCGTTACAATAAAGGCAAGCATACTTCCACACAGCGAGATAAATCCTGCGCTTGCACCTCTTGTCATAAAAACAAATACTACTTTTAAAAGCATAATAAGAGTCGCTGAAGGCAGATTTATGCTCAGCATAGCCGTCATAATCACAACGTTTGAAAGACCTATTCTCATTCCGGCGGGAAGTGCGGAAGAAAGGATACTTTCAATCAGATTAAGAGCTGAAGCGACGGCAAAGAGCAGTCCCATTACAGCGACATATCTTGAAACCGAAACATTACGGGGTTTGAATTTTATCATTTTAGCACCACATCTAAATCATTCTGTTCATTGCTTTCGATTGAGACGGTTACCTTATTTGGAACGCACACGATTACCTGACCGCTGTGTGAGATTTCTCCTGTTCTTACACAGGTATGGTCAGCGCAGTTGCTCTGTGTGACAGAGATTGCTCCGTCTGATACAGAAAAGACCATACCCTCAGCTTCCGGAAAAGAGCAGACGCTATCCTTTTCAAGAGAAATAACGGCGATCTGCCTGTTGTCACAGCAAATAACGGCTGAACCGCTTTTCTGAGAAAATCGTGGGAGAATGATACCCGTCACAGCAAGCGCTGAAATTACTCCGACAATAACAGCGTCACGTTTATTTATAATTTTTCTGTCTTTATTATCCATAAGAGTAACCGCTTTCTTCATCGAGAGTAAATCCGTCAAAGTCGGTGTAAACCTTGCCGTTTACATCTGCGCATACAAGACTGAACTCCTCGTACGAGAGCCACTTGTCAAGATTTTCCGAGCCGTCAATATAAATAAGAGTGGAGAGAAAATCAGAAAGAAAACCTCCGCCCTCAGTATCTGAGGGGACAATAACCGTGACAGAGCTAAGGTCGGTTTCAACAGGTCTGCCCGTGTTCATATCGAGGATATGACTGTAGCGTTTGCCGTCGGCTTCAAAGAAGCGTTCATAGCCTCCGCTTGTGGAAATAAATGCAGACTGAGTTTCTATAACACCCAGATAGACTTCGGGATTATCAGGATTTGTAACTCCCGCACGAAAAGGCTTATTACCGGTTTTTTCTCCGTAAAGGAGTGTTGATGAGCCGAGGGATACCGCAGAGTACTCTGCATTGCTTTCCTTCAGGATTTTGTAAGCCGTATCACAGGCATACCCCTTTGCAACGGCGCCAAAATCAAGCATAGAGGTTTCGGTATAGTCCTTTTCAAGCGAGACTGAATAAAGAGCTTTCTGTATATCATCATCGGAAGGGATTTTCGGACAATCGGTAGCAATTCCCCACAGCGCAGTAAGCTCACCGCAGAAAACGCTAATACCCTCGCCATACTTCTGAGAAAGCTCAAGAGTTTTATCTGTACAGTCGTCATAAACAGTATTCTGAGGGAGAAGCTCTGCGGTTTTTTCATAGCACAGGGAAAACGCTTCATCAAGCTCTTTGAAGCAGTCGCTGATTTCTTCGGCAGTTGCCTGTGGAGCCTTTCCGCAGACAGAAATATGAGCGTATGTATCGAATACAAAGTCTGATACCTCAGCGGTTTTGGCTTTTGCAGAGCATGAGCACATCACACTTGTACAGCAACAGACGGCAAGAAATTTAAACAGATAGTATTTTGCCATTAAACAAATCCTTTTTGTGAAATATTATGTGTTAATTTTACTATATTTTATGAACGTAATCAACAGTATTTTATACGAATGTTAATAATTTCGTCATATTGACAAAAATTCCTGTGTTAAATTGTGCAACGAAACAAAAATAAACTCGCAACATCAACAAATATAGTGAAATGCAATATAATTTGTTAATGTGAAGCACCGTAATCTTAAACGCTGTCTTGTCGTGCTGTGCTCAGCCTCGGTGCTTGCGGGAGCAATAGCCTATATGCCAGTTTATGCTTGATGTGTATGATTTGATTATAGTAAAAAACAGAATTTCAAAAAATAAATAATGAATAATCCTCTCGTTTAACAGTGGTATTCTTATAGGAGAATATATGAGTATATTGAGGGAACCCCTTTTGAAAAAGGGTTTCCCCCACTAAATACACATAAACTCCTATTAGGACATCACCATTATATAGCGGGAGGCTTTTTAACTGATAAATTACAAATTGTTTAAACAGGAAATATTATACAATGCACAAAATCGGTTGACAATAGTGTAAAATTATAGTATAATAGTAACAATGATGCTGAAAG
>SVNM01000027.1 GCA_015066875.1 Ruminococcus sp. | reverse complement strand
ACCCCCTACAAAGACTTTTGAGTCTAATTTAAGCCCCATAGGGTGCACACAACAAGTAAAGAAGAAATCCAAGTATTTCTCTGTGTGTACCCTATGGGGCTTAAATTAAAACTTGAAAGTTTTAGGAAAGGAGTTTGAGGAATAACCCTTTTTCAAAAGGGTTTTCCTCAATAAATCACGTAAATACTTCTGTATGGGTGTCGCCTTATTGGTATCCTCCTTTATATTTTATGATTCGGGAAGCGTATCAATCATCTGTGCAACCTTCTTCTGAATTGAAAGCGCATCTGAAAGAGTTATTCCGTCGCCACGCTGATATACGTCGCAATTGTTCTTTGCCTGTTCCTCAAGAGGATAAGCCTCCTTATTGCTTGCGTGTGACATAATCTTGATTACATCGTTCATCTTTACTTCACCGTCAAAATCAGCATCGCCGTACACGATATCCCCTGATGTGGGAAGTGTTGTTACTGTTGTTTCAGTGCTCTCTGTTGTGTTGTTTTCAGGTGTGGGCTGAGTTGTTCCCTGTGAGCTTCCTGAATAATGCTCTGAAAGGGAAATACCGTTTCCGCTCTGTCCCAGAGGAATCTTATGGTCAAGGCTTATATACTTGCCCGCGTCATTCTGCCACAGCGAAGGCTCTACGAATTCGTATTTCTCCTCGTCCCACTCTGTCCAGTTTGTTCCGCCTGCAATAAGTCCGCCTGTGTCGCCTGAGTTCTCATTGAAGCACCAGAAGGTATGGTGAATTCTGTGCTCGATCATAAGGTCACGCAGAGCGCCCATCCACTGTCTGTTCTTGCCGTCTTCATCGTGCTCTGCATCAAGGAAGCCTCCCCACTCGCCCATAAGAAGCGGAGCAATTTTCTCTTCCTTAATAAAGAACCAGTTATCATACCAGACGTCGTCCATCAGAGTTTCCTGTGTGAAGCCGTCATAGAACCAAGTCTGTTTATATACCAGCGGGCCGTAATCGTGAGGTGAATACACAAGCTGATCCTGATGCTCGCCAAGATCTACGGGGAATTCTCTTACTCCTCTGAAGTTTCCGCCCCACCATGTTCCGTGGAAGTTGCTGTAGGGGTACGGAGGCTTTGAGTAATCGTTACCAACTGAATCCCAGTCGGCACCTTCTTCAAACTTAGGATAAACCTCAACTCCCTCAACCATTACAAGAAGATTAGGGTTCTTCTCAAGTACGGCTACAGCTCCGCGTTCTGCTGCGTACCGCCAGTTGTTGATATCGGTTGAGCCGTCCCACTTGGCAAAGGTACCCTCGTCCTTTTTACCGTGAGGCTCGTTCTTAAGGTCGATTGCAATGATAGTATCGTCGTCCTTATAGTAATCCGCAAACCATGCAAGCGCTTCAAGCCAGTCCTCTGTAGAGTAAGTGTCGGTATACCACACGGGGTACTGATGACCTGCAGAAGCAGTTTCTGCACTATGAACGTCCATCATAATTTTAATACCATTTTCACGGCACCATGCAACAGCCTGATTCCAGATATCGAAGCTGTATTTTACAGTTCCGCCTTCAACACCCTCGATTGTGAGCTCGGGGTTTGAATAGTTGTTTACCTTGCACATTTCATCGGGCTCGTTATTCTTCCAGCCAAGAAGAAGCTGGGTTGACATAGGAACTCGAAGCAGATTGAAGCCTCTGTCGGCTATCTGATTGAGAGCCTCGTGCATATTAAGGCTCCATACTCCGTCAAAAACCTGACTTCCTACGTTATATCCAAACCAGTTACAGCCTGTAAGCCATACGGGATTGCCGTACATATCAACGATTTCCGCATTCTCATTTACGTGAAGCCAGTCATCGTGGTATTCATCGGGAGCCTCTGTCTGTGCAAATGAATAGCTTGAAAAGCTTCCTGTTATGCCACATACCAGTGCTGTTGCGGTAATTACTCCCGCAGATATTCTTCTTAACAGTTTTCCGGACATAGCTTTACTCCTTTCATATTTACAGCAAAGACCGGACTTGGCTGTCCGGTCTTATTTTTATTGATTGCTGATGAAATTCAATTACTCAATTACTGATTCGGGAAGAGTTTCAATAAGCTGAGCAACCTTCTTCTGAATTGAAAGTGCGTCTGATGTATCAACACCGTCGCCTCTCTGGTAAACATACAGTTGTTGAGAGCTTCTTCATCAAGAGGATATGCCTGCTTATTGCTTGCATAGCACATTACCTTGATAACATCTGACATCTTTACTTCTCCGTCAAGGTCTGCGTCGCCGTAAATAATCTCAAGTTCAGCACCCTGTCCGAAAACTTCATATGATACCATCTCACAGGGCTTGTCGATACCTACTTCATTTACTGCGTCCCATACATTTGACCACCAGATCTGAACCTCTGCTGAAACTTCGCTGTCAGGAACGTCTGTAAGAGAAACTTCAAATGTACCCTTTCCGTCTGCGTCAAGGTTACCGCTCCACTCAACATTTGTCCACTCGCCGTCAGCACCGTTGAAGCAGAGTCCGCCACCTACTGAAGCATTTGCAGAGCCTTCAAGCTCAAATGAGATAATCTTTCCTTCCTTTGAGCCTTCGGGAAGCTCTACGGGATACTTAACAACTTCGAATACGAAGTCGGGATCTACTGTAGTAGTTGTTGTTGTAGTTGTTTCGCCGTCTGATGTAGTTGTAGTAGTTGTTGTTGTGCCCTCGCTTCCGCTTTCTACAACTGAAACGAGCTCGCAAGGGAAGTCTGTAGCTGATTCTGTAGCGTTATCCCAAACATTTGACCACCATACTGCTACTTCAAATGTTGAATCAGCAGATGCGTCAACCTGTCCGAGATCGATTACACATACAAGGTTACCGTCCTTGTCAGCGTTACCGCTCCACTCGATGTATGTCCACTCGCCTGTTGAATCTGTATAGCAGAGACCGCCACCGATTGAAGCAGTAGGCTCGCCCTTGATTGTGATTGTAAGTGTTTCGCCCTCGATACCGTCCTTAGTAACATCTACAGCCTGTGTAAACTGCTCGAACACGTACTTGTCAGGATCGGGAGTTGTTACTGTTGTTGTTGTGCCTGTTGTAATTGTTGTTGCAGTAATCTCATTTGAATAGAGGTCTGCGGGAAGCTCATCAAGAGTGATACAATACTCGCTCTGATACATATCGATTGTATCCTGCTTTGTGTTGAACATAGGATCTGAAAGGAAGTTGATGTCAGCTGAACCGCCGTCATACCATGTACAGAAATAGAGCCAGCCTGCCTTATCGTTGATAAGGTTATCTACTGTTGAGAAGCTGTCGTTTTCTGCCATAGCAACCATCTTTGCGCTTCCGTATCTTTCCATAATTCCGTAGAATGTGCTTGCAAATGAGCTGTCGTTATGTGTAAGAACAGCACTTCCTGTTGACCAGTCTGTACAGCTGTACTTATCGTAACCGATGATATCTACATACTCATCGCCGGGATACCAGTTTCCTGATGTCTCAAAGTTGTATGAGTTCCATTCCCAGATAAGGTTATGGCATCCGAAATCGTTTGTAAGAACGTCGTAAGTGTACTTCCAGAGTTCCTTGTAAACGGTTGAGCCTTCCTTGCCCCACCAGAACCATGAGCCTGTCTCACCGCCACCGCCTTCAGCTTCGTGAAGAGGACGCCAGATTACAGGGATACCCTGTTCTTCGAGCTCGTTGAACTCTGTAGCGAGTGTCTCAAGAGCCTGAAGGTAGTATTCATACTCCTTAGTACCCTCTGTATATGCATTCTTAGGTGAGAAGTTGTTGTCCTTAGCGCTGTATGATGTCTGTGACCAGTCGATACGGCTTCCGATTGTATAGCTGTCGATATCGTTAGGAACGTTGATATGCCATGAAGATGTTGCAATACCGTTCTTGTTCTTTACCCAGTCGATGATACGGTCTGTTGAGCCGTCATCTGCACCGAATGCGGGACAAGTAAAGTTACCGTAGTCAAATCCTCTGATAGCCGGCATTTCACCTGTAAGATCCTGAAGATAATTGAACTCGTACTCATAATCGTGAGGACCGTACTGATAGATTTCCTGCTGACCTGAGATAATGTTTGTTCCGTAAACTGAAGCCATATAGTTCATAAGCTTCTGAGCTTCGGGAATTACATCGGGATCGCAGAGTGTAATGTCGCTTGCGCCGATATCGGGAAGCACTGTTTCCTCAATAACGAGACAGTCAAACTTTGACCAGCCCCATGACTTTGTGATCTCAATTACGTTTTCGCCTGCCTGAAGCTTTACTGCTGAAACCTCACAGGGAACGTAATCTGTACCTGCTGTAATGTTCAGAGTACCTACGCTTGTTCCGTTAACAGACAAGCCCTGCTGTTTTGATCCGCCTACACCGTAAGCATAGAAAATAAGATCATATGTGCCTGCAGTTTCTACATTTACAGTCATTGTAATTGTACCACTGCCTTCCATATAAAGGCCTGTGCTTTCAACTATAATATCGCTTGAGTATGATGTACAGGACGAATCCTCGAACTCATACTTGTTTCCGGCTGCTGCAGCCAACATACTTCCCACAGCACTGCAGTTAAGTGCAATTGCTGCAGCAAGAATTGCCGAACCGGCTCTTCTTAAAGATTTAACCTTCATAATTTAGCCCTCCCATAAAAATAAACAATAATTTTGTAGTTTAATTATAGTACATTTCCCATAAAATTGCAACGATTTCTACAAATTATTTACATTCTCGTATAAAAATTGTAGAAATACACAAACTGTATAGCAATCTTTTATAAAAACATAAAAATGCCCCGATAATTTAACTTAAATTATCGGGGCGTAATTTGCTCAATTCAGAAAACGCTTTCTATGCCGAATAAGAACAGTGTCTGCTCGTATTCCTGTATATCGATTATATCTGCGTACGTATCCTCTGCGTATTCGGGAGCTATTACCGCTATTTCGCTGTAATGCTCTGCAAGAAAAGGTATAAAGCAGTCAGCATAGCTGTCCTTTATGACAAGAAGCTTTCGTTCGTTGTTTACCGATGTCTTAATCTTTACATAGGGAAGCTCGTATCCCATATAAAGCTTATACATATCGTTGGTATCAACCTTTGACATATCATAAAGCTCTTTTTCGTACGACTTTCCCTCATTGTCATAGGCTGTAAAGCTTAATATCTCCGCTCCGTCATCAATCTTGTAAATATCAAGCATATCCGCCTTTATGTCGGTATACTGAGTTCTGTTGTAAAGATTTCCTCTGAAGTCTGCCGATACGTGCCTTATAGTGTATTTATCGTATGCTGACGGCATAAATCCAAGCTTCTGGATCACTGTTCGGTAAACGCAGTAAGCTCCGTAGCCTGTCCATTTTGAGTCATTGCGGTAGTAGATGTAATTTTCATTGAGCATTTTTAGTATATTGTATGCGTCTATTCTTCTTATACCGCTGTCAAGGGAAGTGTAAAGCTCATCTATCAGCTTTTTTTCATAGTCCCTGTCACAGTAATCAGGCAGTTTTTCGGAATATACTCCCGCTGAACTGGGTACTGTTGCAACATAAACGGCTCCGTCATAATCTGCGCAGAAGGCGTTGATTTTCTCTGCTGTCTGCTTTGCTGAATTTTCCTTATTCTCAGGAACAGCAAGCATCATTCCGTCTGTGATATACACCCCGTTTACAATACTCTCGCAGAGCTTTGCGTCTATTACCGCATTTGCAGAGTTCCAGTAGCTTCTTCCCGCAAAATAGTCGGCAAAACAGCTCTGCACTCCCTTGATATACGTTCCGTCCATAAGCGATGACAGCGTTATTTCAGGAAGCTGTGTGAGCTTTCTGTTTTCCTGATACGATACGCTTCCTGTTTTGCGGAATATTGTTGCCACTCCTAAAAAAAGCATTATCGCTATCATTATTAAAGCTGTAATTATATTGATAACTTTTTTTCTCATTTTCCACCTCTTACAGAATAATGATCATATTCTGCGAAACTCCGCTGTAGGTTATCAGTGCTGTGCATATCAGAAGAAGCGCTGTTACAAATACGGGAGTAAACAGCTCATATACTACTCTGACAGCTTTTTTTCTGCTCTTGTTTATCAATCGCGGAACGGCTCCTGTTGAAATAATTATTCCCACAAGTATTATCACGGTGTAAGAGCTGAGCAGATATGATGACAATGAGTCTGTAAGTATATTGTTTCCGCCAAGAAGCGCAAGAAGATATTTGAATGAATATACAGGATCGCTTCCCATAAAGAATATCCAGCAAAGATTCATTACAAAAAATGTTCTTACATATGCTGTAAGTCTTCCTGATTTGCGGTTTGAGTTATTTATTTCAAGCACGCATGAAACGCCTATGAGAATTCCCCATATAAAGCTGTTTATGCCTCTGCCGTACCATACCCCCATAACTCCGCAGACTGTTATTATCAGCAGATTTTTTTCAATGGGATTGGATATGGCCTTGTACACCGGCTTTGCTGTGTATCGGCTGAACCATCGCATTACAGGTATATGCCACCTTCGGCAGAAATCTCTTACTCCATAGCTGAAAAGCGGATATCTGAAGCTTCGGGGAAGTTTTATGCCAAAGCATCGCGCAACGCCCGCACCCATATCAGCCATTCCCGATAATGTGAAATAAAGACATATTACGTATGCGCCAAGTCCGAGCCAGGCTGAAACTGCCGAAAGCTCGTATACATCTATCGACTTTACCGCAGAGTAAAGCTCGTAGAAATTATCTGCAAATATTACCTTCTTTGCAAGACCGATTGCAAAAAGGCTCAGTCCCGCACCTATTTCACTGAGGCTATGTCTGCGCTTTGCAAGTATACGTCTGAAGCTTCCATAGCTTATAACAGGTCCCGCTGAAAGCTTTGCAAAAAACAGGATATAAAGCAGATACGAGAAAAGATTTTTTTCGGGAGCAATTTTTCCGCGGAATATATCTATGTGATACCCTGTCGAGTTGAGCAGTATGTAGCTCAGCCCTATCATCGGCAGAGATACAATGCTTTCGGGAAATGTTACAAGCTCTGTTCTGAAAACAACAAACATAAATACTCCCGCAAGTATTCCTATGCCGAGAAATATGGCAGATACAGCACGGATTTTGCCCGTTTTATGTATCAGCAGTCCTAAAAGATAGCTGATTACCGCAAAGCCTGCTGTTATCGCAAGATATTCAAGTCCCACAGTAGCACAAAGCAGTATGCTCAGCACAAGAAGCACCGCATTTTTCACTTTTTCCGGAGTTACACTGTACACCAGAAGCGACACAGGCAGTATTACGTATATGAACAAGAGACTGCTAAATTCCATCAGCGTCCTCCTTTATTTTCTGAACGTGCTCTGCAAGCTCCTGAGAATTCATCATTGTATTCAGCACCTCGGTAAGCGATGACGCGGATAAAAGTTCGGGAAGTCCTAAGCTCTTCTGAAGCCTTATTCTCAGCTCACGGCTGTTGTTTCCTCCGCTGAGACCAAGCTCATACAGTGTAAGGTGAGTTATATCTCCCTTACCGCAGGACTCGCCCGCTGTTATGCCCGCCTTTTCAAAAGCTTCATAGATTATCTTCGGACTTATCCCTTCAACTCCGAGTTTTCCCTCAGCCGAAGGCTTTTCCTTTCGTTTTTCCTTGCCGAATATATCGGGGATATACACATTTGAAATCTTACCGTTTTTTACAGCTCCCTTGATATAATTTCTTATCCTGAGGCCTGCGCTGTCGGAATCGGTGAGAATTATTATTCCCGTCTTTTTCGCATAGTATCTTATAAGCTCAAGCTTTTCCTTATCCTTGAAAATCCCATAGCCGTTTGTTGTGATTATTACTCCGTCTATAAGAGAGGCAAGCTTGATTTTGTCATACTTGCCCTCAACAATTATTGCCTGGCTGATTTTTATCATAGTTCCTCCGGAATTTATTTCATAAGCATTTTCGTAAGTGTTTCTTCAAGTACTATTTTTTCATCGGCTGATGTGCTGTTGAGCTTTTCTGTTGCCTCGCTGAGTATGGTTATGCATTTTCTCAGACGCTCAGTAGGTATTCTCGAACTGTCACGGAATGCGTTTCTTACCACAAATTCAAGGTGATAGCCAAAATCCTGCATCACATCGTTTATACCCTTGCCTGCCTTTCTTGCACATGAAGCTCTGTACAGATCGGTGAATGCGCCCGAAATAACCGAAAGAAGCATACGGCGGTCCTGACTTTTCGGGAAACGCTCAAGGAGGTCATCAAGCATATCGTATGCGCTTTTTCTGTTAAAGGCAACAACCGCATTGGCAAAATTATAAACGGTAAGGTCGCTCTGACGGGGCACAAGCTCTTCAAGCATCTGCTCAGTTATTTCTCTTCCGTCTGCATAGGCGCAAAGCTTGTCTATCTCATTATTTATCATCAGAATATCTGAAAGACACATCTCTGCTAAGGTTTGGGCGTTCTTTACGGAAATCATACCTCCGCGTGAAGAAACCTTCGCGCTTATTTCCTTTGCAAGCTCTGAAGAGGTTTTAAGTGGCTGTTCACAGAGAACTCCGTTTTTTATAGCAAAATCAGTAAGCTTCTTGTTCTTGTCGTTTACTGTTCTCTGATTTTTCCTTATATTGACCTTGACCTTTACTTCAAAGCCTGTTACGTTGAAAATCACTATCGTCTGAGGAGGAATTTCCTTTAACGCGTCAATAAGCTGTTTTACTTCCTCTTCCTTATGCTCTTCGCAGTTGTAGTCGTTTATGAGAATACAGTTGTATTCCGACATCATCGGCATCATTTCAATTGTATCACGAAGCTGTGATATATCAAGAGAATTTCCGCTCAGCTTTGTAAGAGAAAAATCCTCATTGTCACCTACTGCCGATTTGATTATTGCCTTCGTAAGAGACTCTGTTCCATTGACATCTGCTCCGAACAGATAATACAGATTGGAAAGCTCGCCTTTTTTCAGCTGTGATTTTATTGTTTTTGCATCTGTCTGAGCCATTACAGCCTCCTTATTTTTGATTCTCCACCGTGGGATATCACTATTTCAAAGTTATTGAGTTCATCATAATTATAATCTATACCGTCAAGCTCGTCAAGCCATATTTCAAGCCCTGAAAAATCAGGCTGACTATCTTTGCGTGCATTGCCGTAATATACGTTTACATCAGAATCAGCATTATTCTGCGTGGGAGCTACTGTAACACTTATCTCCTTAAAAGAAATGTTCAGCACTCCGTTTTCGCATCTTGCCTCATAGTTTTCGCCTGCTATTATCAACGGCTTCTGACCGATGTATGTAATCTTGTCCTGTGCACCGAATATTTCGGTTGCTCCCACAGCATATATCTCCTTAGTCTCAGTCAGTTCAAGCGCTTTTCCGTATGCCGTATAAACCGACTGTATATCAGAGGTAAGTATCAGAGAATCAACTTCCGATATGCCGTTTGAAGTCAGATACTTTGAAACATACTGCGGTGAGGCATAATGTCCGCTGAGGTCTATTATATCCGTTCTGCCCTTGTATGTAACAGCTATTGCAGTGTTTGTTCCGCTTCCAAGCACAGCTATTCTGAATTTGAAATGCTCTGTAAGACTCAGCAGACTGGAAGAAAATGCAAATACAGACACCGCAGACACTATTGCCACTGCGGTATATTTTCTTCTCTTAAGAAACAGCTGTACTGCTCCCACAAAAACAGCACACAGCATTGCTATAACAAAAAGCTTACTGCTTCCGCAGGAAAAATGCGTTAATTCCGCTCTGCCAAGCTTATCGGTAATCCACACAACCGCATCTGTAAGCACCTCCGCAAGTGACAGCGGAGATATCAGACCCGCTGTAAGAGTATGTATGACTCCGCATACCATTGAAACAACGCACAGGGGTGCTATCACCATATTGCTCAGCGGAGCTATTGCCGATGTTTCATCAAAGAAAAGTATGCTGAAAGGCGTTACCGCAAGAGAGGTGCATATCATTACCGTCAAGGTTTTCAGAAATTTCGACTTTATGTCATCACCCTGAATTTTCTCTGCCATATACGGACCGAAAACTGCTATTCCGAAGGTTCCAGAAACAGACAAAAGAAAGCCTCTGTCAGTAATTACATAAGGATTTGACAGGCATATTAGAAGCACCGCTATGCTCAGAGAGTTCAGTGAATCGTTCTGTCTGCGCAGTAATCTTGCGCTGTACATTATATCAAGCATTAATACTGCTCGAATTGCCGATACGGGATACCTTACCATTATTATCATCAGTATCATAAAGAAATTTATGACTGCAAAAGAGAAGTATCTGTTCAGCCTCAGCTTTTCAAGTATGAACATAAGGAGAGCAACGATTATTGACACGTGAAGTCCCGATACAGCAAGGATATGTCCTATTCCGCAACGATAAAGCAGAGCTTTTTGTCCGTCATCTATACCGCCGTCTTCTCCGAAAACCATTCCCGACAGGATATTTCCGTTTTGCTGTCCTATACGCAGACAAAACTCGTTTACGATTTTATTACGGTAGTCCTCAATGGCTCTGAAAAACACACGGCACTGTCTTGTTTCAAGCTCTATGCTGTCATAGCGTCCGATTGAAAGGAATATATTTCTTGACTTATAGTACTCCTCTTCATTGAATAAATATGTCACCGAAAGTGGCTCAAGCTTTGCATTTTCAATTGAGATAAGGTCGCCCTGACGGGCATTTAAGTCCTGTGAAAAAAAGCTCAGCCTTGCCTTCTGTGCGCCGTTTATCTCTCCTTCAATAATGTAAAGCACCTTTTCGTTATTGTAATAGTCAGCAGATTTTATCTCGCCCGAAAAGTCGCACTCCTTGCCCGAATACGCCATTATCCTGTCGTAGACAAGCTTTTCCTTTATCATCGAAGCTGATACCGCCACAGCAAAGCTTACGGCAATAATCAGCATATCCTTCTTTTCCGCTTTGAGAAAACACGATATCATATAAAATACGGGAAGCAATACAGCTAACAGCAACCAATCGCTTCCCCCGTTAAAAAAGGAAGCGAAAAACAATCCCGACATATATGCTGTTGCCGCTCCAATTATTTTTCGCTTCATATATTTATTCTTATTTGAAGAAAAGCGGAAGCTTCTCTAAATAAACTATATCGTCTCTGTCTGCGGCATCGCCTTCTGCAAGGACTGCAGCCTCGCAAACGATATTTCCGCCTGCGCTCTCTACAAGCTTTTCAAGAGCCTTAAGCGACTCGCCTGTGCTGATAACGTCATCAAGGATAAGCACTCTCTTACCCTTTACAAGCTCTGCCTTTTCCTGTGAAAGATACAGAATCTGCTCCTTTGCCGTTGTAATGGACTTTACTGTTACAGATATAGGATCTGTCATATAAAGCTTTACGGACTTTCTTGCTACAACGTAGGGCTTGCCAAGCTGTCTTGCCATTTCGTATGCAAGCGGTATTCCCTTTGATTCTGCTGTGAATATAACATCACACTCAGGACACTTCTTTATAAGCGCCTGTGCACAGGCTACAGTAAGCTCGACATCTGAAAACATTACAAATGCCGCAATATCAAGCTTTTCATTAATCGGACAAAGAGGTAATTCTCTTTCACAGCCCGCAATTGTCATTTTATATGTACCTGCCATAGCTTTATTCTCCTTATTCAGTTTTGCCCAGAGACTCAGGTCCCCAGCCCATTTTTACTCCCGCAAGGAGGTGGAAATGGAGATGGTGAACTGTCTGACCTGCGTCCTCGCCACAGTTTGTGATTACTCTGAAGCCGTTTTCAAAGCCTTCTGCCTTGGCAATCTTTGCTGCTGCCTCAAAAACCTTTGCTACGAGCATTGAGTTTTCCTCTGTAATTTCAGATGCTCCGCTGATATGCTCCTTGGGAATAATAAGGTAGTGCACAGGTGCTATGGGAGCTATATCCTTGAAGCAGTACACATACTCGTCCTCATAAACCTTTGCAGAGGGGATTTCCCCTGCTATAATTTTACAGAATAAACAGTCCATACTAAAACCTCCTGATTGATTATGATAAAAACTCAGTAACGATTGACTTAAAGGACATAAGAGCCTCGTCAACCATATATGTCTTGCCTACGCCTGCCATAGCGCCGTCGGGACGTCCACCGCCCTTACCGCCTGTGATTGCAGATACTCTCTGTACAATCTTTCCGGCATTTGCGCCCTTTGCTACAGCTGACTTTGTACATACGCAGTAGAATGTTCCCTTATCGTCAGCAACGCCCGCAAAGAGAGCAATGATAGCGTCTTCCTTATCCTTTACGCTGTCGCCCAGCTTTCTAAGCATATCGGGAGTTGCGCCTGTCATCATTGTTGATACAACCTTGACTCCGTTGATTTCCTCTGCGCCGTCAAAAATTGCAGCTACCTTTGCATTTGCCATCTGCTGGTTAAGGCTTTCAAGCTTCTTGTCCTTCTCCTTTGACTCAGCTACAAGTGCTGCACACTTTTCGGGAAGCTCGTTTACATTTGCAAGCTTAAGAGCCTTTGCAGACTTTGCAATTGTCTCCTTGAAGCCGTTGAGGAGTGCAATAACTCCCATACCTGTTACTGCTTCGATTCTTCTTACGCCCGCAGCTACAGAGCTTTCGGATACTATCTTGAACAGACCTATCTGTGATGTATTTGAAACGTGAGTACCTCCGCAGAATTCAATAGAGTCATTTGCGGTAACTACACGTACTGTATCGCCGTATTTTTCGCCGAACAGAGCCATTGCGCCAAGCTTCTTAGCCTCTTCAATAGGCATTTCTTCCATAGTTACAGGGAGCGCGCTCATAATCTCTGCATTTACAAGCTCTTCAACCTTAGCGATTTCCTCTTCTGTAAGACCGCTGAAGTGATTGAAGTCAAAACGGCAAGCCTTTTCGTTTACAAGCTGTCCTGCCTGATGAACGTGATCGCCGAGAACCTTTCTCAGTGCAAGCTGAAGCAGATGAGCTGTTGTATGATTTCTCATTACAGCAAGTCTGCGCTCCTTATCGATTGCAGCAAGAACCTTATCGCCCTTTGAGAGACTTCCCTGTTCAACTGTTGCAATGTGGAGGAAATGTCCCTCAGACTTGATTGTATCACCTACGGAAGCAGTATTCTCTCCGCATGAGATCATACCTGTATCGCCGACCTGTCCGCCGCTTTCTGCGTAGAAAGGAGTCTTGTCGAGAACGATTACTACGTTTTCGCCCTCTGCGGCAATTTCGATTTCAGCTCCTTCCTTATAGATTGCAAGGATCTCTGCCTGAGCCTCAAAATCAGTATAACCTGTGAACACAGTCTTTTCTGCGTCAACCTTGATGCTGTTGTCTGCCCATGATGAGCCTGCCTTTGCTGCGTGGTCAGCCTTTGCTCTTGCACGCTGTTCCTTTGCAAGCTCTGTGAAGCGCTCTCTGTCAACTGAAAGTCCCTTTTCACCGCAGATTTCCTCTGTAAGGTCAATGGGGAAGCCATATGTATCAGAAAGCTTGAATGCGTCATCGCCTGAAAGGACTGTCTTGCCCTCCTGACCAAGCTTTTCAATAAACTGGTTGAGAAGCTCTGTTCCCTTGTCAACTGTCTTTGCAAAAGCCTCTTCCTCAACGCCGATAATCTTCTTGATGTAATCACGCTTCTCTGCAAGCTCAGGATATGCTCCTGCATTTTCGTTGATTACAGTGTCGCATACTTCGCAAAGGAAAGGTCTTTCAATACCTAAAAGTCTGCCGTGACGAGCTGCTCTTCTGAGAAGTCTTCTGAGAACGTAGCCTCTGCCCTCGTTTGAAGGCATTACACCGTCGCCTACCATAAAGGTTGTGCTTCTGATATGGTCTGTGATTACACGGAGTGATACGTCTGTCTTAGCGTCTGTCTTATATGTAACTCCTGAAATCTGTGAGATGTGCTTCATAATGTTCTGAACGGTATCAACCTCAAAGATATTGTCAACGCCCTGCATTACGCAAGCAAGACGCTCAAGTCCCATACCTGTATCAATATTCTTTGTTTCCATTTCAGTATATGTGCCTGCACCGTCGCTGTCGAACTGGCTGAATACAAGGTTCCAGATCTCGATTACACGGTCGATATCGCTTGCCTGTTCAAAGCTTTCAAAGGGACCATAGCTTTCGCCTCTGTCAAAGTGAATTTCAGAACAGGGTCCGCAGGGACCTGAACCGTGCTCCCAGAAATTATCCTTCTTGCCAAGACGGATAATTCTGTCCTTAGGGATACCGATGTTCTCAGCCCATATCTTCTCTGCTTCATCATCGCTTTCAAAAATGGTTATCCAGAGCTTTTCTGCGGGAATTGCAAGAGTCTCTGTAAGGAACTCCCAGGCCCATGCAACAGCCTCAGGCTTGAAGTAATCGCCGAATGAGAAGTTGCCCAGCATCTCGAAATATGTACCGTGTCTTGCTGTCTTTCCTACGCTCTCGATATCGGGAGTTCTGATACATTTCTGACAAGTTGTTACTCTCTTGTTGGGAGGAACAGCCTGTCCAAGAAAATACTTCTTGAGCGGAGCCATACCTGAATTGATAAGAAGAAGGCTCTTATCGCCCTGAGGCACCAGTGATGCGCTTGCCATTCTTGTATGGTTCTTGCTCTCAAAGAAAGAAAGATACTTTTCACGAAGTTCGTTTAAACCTGTCCACTGCATAGATAAAAAATCTCCTTTATATTTATAATAAAACCGGGGGATAACAAAAAAAGCCCCGTCGCCGTAATGGGACGAAGGCTCTCGTGGTACCACCCAAATTCAAAAGTGCATTATATTATAACACTTTCCTCTTACTATCCTTAACGCAGATATACGCAACGGTTTCCCGCTGTGACTCAAGGGGAGCACCTGCCCTGCACCGAAAAGCTTTCACCAAACGCTTTCTCTCTGAACGGATTTATGACAGTCATTCCTTTCAACGTCCATACATTATTATAACAAATTCTGATAAAAAGTCAATGGTTTTCTTCCAATTTTGTTATTTTTTCTGCGATATCCCTGAACAAAGGTGCCGACGCCTCATTTCCGTAGCCTCCGTCCTCTGCAAGCACTGTAACGGCATACTCCGGACTTTCTGCGGGGAAAAATCCCGTTATCCAGCCGTTGCATAGCTCCTCACCGTTTTCGTCAAAGCGTCCTGTCTGAGCTGTAGAGGTCTTGGCTCCCGACTTCACTTTATCTGATTTTGCGTTGGAGCTTTCGCTTTCCTCAACAGCTGATATCATCATCTGTGCAAGCTGATGCGCCGTTTCCTCCTCCATTGTGTAGGCAAGCTGAGGAGCTTTTTCGTTTGTTACGGTCACTCCGTCCTCTGAAATTCCCTTGATGATCCTCAGCACAGGCATTTTACCTCCGTTTGCTATGGCACAGGTCATCTGAAGAACCTGTAAAGGCGTTGACGTAAGCTTTCCCTGTCCGAATGAGAAATTTGCAAGCTCGGCGGGAATCATAAGCTCCTCTGCTGTGGGGAGCACTCCCGCTGAAGCGGTCATTCCCGAACAGAGGTGGATTTCTCTGCCGAAACCAAGTGAAAAGGCTGTGTTTCTCAGCTCTGAAAGGCTTATTATTCTGCTCAGACTTATGAAATATGTGTTGCAGGAATTCACCATCGCCTGTGTCATATTCTGTATTCCGTGTCCGTCACGGTTATGGCAGTTAAAAATCTTCCCGTTTATGTCAACAGAGCCTGTGCACTCGTATTTATAGTCCCCAAGCCCCTCCTTCAGAGCCTCGCAGGCTGTTACAAGCTTGAATGCCGAGCCTGTACTGTAGGAATAAAGCGCTCTGTTTATAAGGGGACTGTCCTCGCTTTTTATTGCCTTTTCCAGCTCATATACGCTGTAATCGGGAAAGCTTGCAAGGGCAAGTATATCTCCTGTTGAGATATCAGCAACAATAACTGCGCCCTTTTCTATCTTTCCCTCACAGGAATTTTCGCATATTCTCTGAATTGCACTGTCAATGGTTGTTACTACTCCTCCGCAGACTATTCCGCTTCGTTTAACCTCCTTGCCGTCGCCGATAAGAACTCTGCCGAAGCCGTCTACGGTATAAGAAACGCTGTTTTCACTGTTTTTACTGCGAAGTATGCTGTCGTATGCGTATTCAATTCCCGCAACTCCCTTTCCCTGTGAAGTATAGCCGATTACGTGCTGGGCTATCTGATTTATGCCGTATCGCACAGGCACACGGAATACGGTTACAGCTTCGGACTCTTCTGCTTTTGTGTGGCAGTCAAACACAAACGGAGCTCCCTCAGCGTACAATTCACTGAAAAGCTCCTTATCCTCTGCCTTTTCATACAGGGTATCGTAATCTGCGGGCTGAGGTACTGCAACTGCTTTAAGAGCTGTGCTGTTGTTCACAAGAAGAGTCATATTGCGGTCATAGATGTTGCCCTCGCTTCCGTCAACAGTTATTGTAAGTGTGCTCTGCTGTCCTGCCATACGGGCATATCTGCTGTCTGATACAAGAAGAAAATATCTTATGATAAGTATAACAAAAATAAATGCAAAGAAGCCTCCCGCAAGCATTATACCCGTTTCCGCTTTTCTTCTCATAAAAAATCACCTCTCCGCTATTATTCTGCGAAAAGGTGATTTTATACCGTTTTTTTACTCCAGCACAACAGTAAATGGTCCGTCGTTGACAAGCTCTACCTTCATATCCGCACCGAAAATTCCCGTTTCCACGTGCTTACCCTTTGAACGGCAGTACTCTGCGAAGTATTCATACAGTTTTTCTGCGATATCGGGCTTTCCGGCCTGTATGAAGTTTGGTCTGTTTCCCTTACGGCAGTCGGCATATAAAGTAAACTGCGATACCACAAGAAGCTCTCCGCCCACCTGCTCAAGAGAAAGATTTATCTTATCGTTTTCATCGGCAAAAATCCTAAGATTTATTATCTTATCTGCAAGTCTGCGACAGTCTGCTTCCGTATCTCCCTCGCCGACTCCTAAAAGCACAAGGTATCCCTTACCGATTTTTCCGCACACATTGCCGTCAACCGTAACGCTTGCCGAAGTTACTCTCTGCAAAACAACTCTCATAAAAAATACTCCTTATTTATTATCCGCGCATAACCTTCACGTAGAATTTTCTGCTTCGCGGACCGTCAAACTCGCAGAAGTATATGCCCTGCCATGTTCCCAGAAGCGGTCTGCCCTTTGATACGATTACGGTTTCACTTACTCCTACAGCTGAGGATTTAAGGTGTGCGTCGGAATTGCCCTCGCAGTGACGAAAAGCGCTCATATCGGGGAAAATCTTGTCCATTCCGTAGAGAAAATCCGTCTTTACATCAGGATCTGCATTCTCATTTATAGTGATTGCAGATGTTGTGTGGGGACAGTATATAACGCATATGCCCTCGGTAACTCCGCTTTCGCTGATTGCCTCTTTTACCTCTCTTGTAATGTCCACAAGACCTTCTGACGGTGTGCTTAAATCAAACTGAAACAGCATATTATTTTCCTCCTTTATTTTTTGAGTAGTAAGCACAGAAATAATTAAGTGTACATTCTGTGCATTTTGGTCCTCTTGCACGGCAGATATCCCTTCCGAACTGAACTATCTGATGACAGAAATGAGATGAAACCTCAGGGGGAATTACCTTTACAAGATCCTTTTCCACCTTTGCGGGCTCAGTATTTTTGGTTAGTCCCAGACGTCCCGTAATGCGTATGCAGTGGGTATCGGTTACGATTGCAGGCTTGCCCCATACGTCTCCCATCATAAGATTTGCTGTTTTTCTGCCTATTCCCGGAAGCTTCAGAAGCTCCTCCATTGTCTGCGGAATCTCTCCGCCGAAATCCTCAACAAGCATCACAGCCATTTCCTTTATGCTCTTTGCCTTTGTCTTGTACAGTCCGCAGGGCTTTACGATTTCTTCAAGCTCGCTGAGCTCCGCCGATGCAAAAGATTCAAGAGTCGGATACTTTTCAAACAATGTTTGCGTAACGATATTTACTCTTGCGTCAGTGCACTGTGCTGAAAGACGTGCAGAAAACAAAAGCTCATACGGCTTTGTATAGTTAAGCGAGCATTTTACATCGGGATATATCTTCTCAAGCTCCTCACAGGCAAGAAGCGCTATCTCCTTTTTCTTCATATACGCTTCACCTCTGTTTTCTCCGACACGGAAAGCGTATTTTTCTTCGCATTTATTTCATCGTAAATCCTGTACATCTCCTGAACAGTATTCTCAAGGAAATAGTAGTGCTTTATGTAAAATCCAAGCAGAACCGTTATTATCACCACAAGGAGCGATACAAGGATATTTTCTGTAACAAGGTGGACTCCCACAAATATCACAAGAATAACAGCAAACATCATCGTCACAAGGAAATGCACAAGACGCTCGTGTTGCATAAAAGCGATTTTATCCTTGTGCTCTGCCATTATTTTTTCAAGCTCCTCAGAAGTTTCCGCACTGTCAAGGCTCTGTCTGAGAGACTTCATATATTTTTTCAGATACTCTGTCATTTCAATGCACCTCCGTTTCTTTAATTGTACCATATTTCCCTCTTTTTTTCAATAGCGTCGGAACTTCTTTCTGCAATGGCTGATATGTATTTTGTTTTTCTTGAAAATCCCGTCATAATATGGTATAATATATCGGTAATTTTCTTAAGGAGACTTCTATGAAAACCTTTATTTATTTCTTTAAAAAGCAGTCTGTGCTTTGTATTGCTTTTATTGTCGCTGTGATTTCCGCTTTTTTTGTTCCCCCTGATTCAGGATATATCGGATATATAAACTTCTCTACACTTATTCTTCTTTTCTGCCTTATGGGAGCTGTTGCGGGACTTAACTCCTGCGGTGTTTTCGGCAGACTTTCCGATTTCCTTATCAGGAAATGCTCAAATCTCAGAGCAGTCGTCTTTGCTCTTATGAACGTCTGCTTCTTCTCTTCAATGCTCATTACAAATGATGTTGCGCTTATTACTTTTGTTCCCGTAACGGTTATGATTTTTAAAAGTCTTAAGCTGAAAAGCAATGCTCCGCTGATATGTGCTGTGATTATTGAAACAGCTTCGGCAAATCTCGGAAGTATGATGCTTCCTACAGGAAATCCGCAGAATATTTTTCTTTGCTCACAATATGGTATAACTCCGCCTGAGCTTGTTAAAACTCTGCTTCCGTTCGGAATAATCAGTTATATTCTGCTGAGCGTTTCCATTCTTATGATACCGAAAATAAGCTGTGGAGTTACACAGGAAAAGTCTGAACGCTCTGACTATTCTATGAAAAAAGTGGTGCTGTGCTCAGCTATTTTCATTATCTCCCTTCTTACTGTTGCGGGAATCCTCAACGAGTACATATGCCTTGCCGTTTCACTTGTGCTTATTCTCGCCTGTGATTTCAGACTGCTTTCAAAAATCGATTACGGTCTGCTTCTTACATTCGTTTTCTTCTTCATTTTCACGGGAAACATCGGCTGTATCGATGCCGTGAGCGAATTTCTCAGCAATATCGTTTCCGGCAATGAGCTTGCTGTTTCCGTGCTTTCAAGTCAGATTATCAGCAATGTTCCCGCTTCTGTACTGCTTTCAACATTCACCGATAACGCAAAGCTTCTGCTTATCGGAACAAATTTAGGCGGTCTGGGAACTCCCGTAGCTTCACTTGCAAGTCTTATTTCCTACAGGCTATATGCTTCGGACAAGGACTCTGCTTCGGGAAAATATATGGCTATATTTATGCTGTATAACATCGCTTTCCTTGCATTGCTCTGCATTTCTGCTTTTATTATTCTTTAAAGTCCGCACAGTTTATCCGCCCGCTGTTACGCTTTCGTCAGAGGTTATTCTATGAAAAAGAAAACTACTGTTCTTATTCCCGCAATGCTGGATTTTCACTTTCCTCTTCTGAAATATGCCTTCTGTTCAGCTAACTATGAGGCTGTTGTTCTTGAGGATCAGCGCAGTATTGCCTATACAGGTCTGAAATATCTCCATAACGACCTGTGCTATCCCGTTATTCTTATTACGGGACAGTTTATCTCTGCTCTGAAAAGCGGAAAATACAGCGGAGATGTGGCTCTTATGATTCCCCAGGCGGGAGACGCCTGCAGAGGCTCAAACTATATCCATATGATAAGAAAGGCTCTGACTCTTGCGGGATTCGGACATATTCCCATTATGTCGCTTAATTTCAAAGGCCTTGAAAAAGATAACAGACTGAAAATCAGCCTCGGTATGATACGGCGCGGATTCGCTTCCGTTATGTACGGTGATATACTTATGATTCTCAGAAATCAGATTAAAGCTTATGAGAAAAACTGCGGTGAAACTGAAAAAACAGTTGCCAAGTGGACTGAAATCCTGAAGCAAGGCATCATCGACGGAACTCTTGTCTCCGCAAGAAAGATGAAGGAGACTTTCAGCCTTATCGCAAAGGATTTTTCAACTATCGAAACTGTAAAAAAGCAAAAGCCAATTATCGGCATTGTGGGCGAGCTCTACATTAAATACTGTCATCTTGGCAATGCCGATATCTGCAAATATCTCAGGTCTGAAGGCTGTGGAGTCTATATCAACGGTTTTTCCTGGTATCTTCTTTATTATATTGACAGTCATCTGGCGGAAAACAGCTCTGCAGAAAGCTCTGTATTCAAGGCGATAACAAGGTATCTTGCAAAGGTTCAGTCCGCAATGGTCTGCGCTGTAAAGGAAAACGGTTTTCTCTGTTGCAATTCATTCTACGATTTCAAGGAATACTCTGCCGATTACATCAGCCTTAACTGCAATATCGCTGACGGCTGGCTTATTGCAGGTGAAATCGCCAACATTCACCGAAGTGTTACCGACAGAATTGCCTGTGTCCAGCCTTTCGGCTGTATGCCCAATCACGTTTTCGGCAAGGGACTCTACTCCTCACTTCAGCGTAAAATCGGCGATGTTATGCTTTCTTCCGTGGATTTTGATTCGGGAAGCGCTGATGTGAATATCAAAAACAGACTGAGTATGCTTATTAATATGTAAAAAAATCCCGCCGACTTACTTTGTCGACGGGACTTTTTCTGCGCAATAAAAAACGGGCTTACCTAAGTAAACCCGTTATCGTTATGGCGTGCCTGAAGGGATTCGAACCCCTGACCTACTGGTTCGTAGCCAGTCACTCTATCCAGCTGAGCTACAGGCACACGTTCTGACGACTTAACTATTATAGCACACGTTTTTTTAGTTGTCAAGTTTTTTGCTCAACTTTTTTTCGAATTGTCTGAAATATCCAAATTTCTCTTTTTTTTCTGTACAACAATATCATTTACGTACATTTTTCCTTTTTTGTTTTTTTTGCTTGACAAGTCAAACCTTTTTTGATATAATAGATACGTTGTGAGACATTAGCTCAGTCGGTAGAGCATACGCCTTTTAAGCGTAGGGTCGAGGGTTCGAATCCCTCATGTCTCACCAGGACTCCCGTTCTTTACGAGCGGGAGTTTTTGTTTTATAAATATATTTTCAACTGCCCCGTGCAGTTCTTTTTTCTTTACAAACTCTGCAAACAGGAGTATAATGTATCTGATAGTATAAATCCTGTGAGTTCAAAGGAGATGAATATACCCAGATGAAATACTCTATAGACAGCTCAGCATCAAAATCCGCATATATGCAACTCTACGAACAGCTCCGCTCGGATATCGTCGGAAAAGCCTACGAATACGGGAAAAAGCTTCCTTCAAAGAGACTTCTTGCCGAAGAAACAGGCGTAAGCGTTATTACTGTAGAGCACGCTTACTCTATCCTCTGCGACGAAGGCTATGTGGAATCACGCCAGCGAAGCGGTTATTTCGTTATTTACAAGGAAAGCGACTTCCTTTTTTCTTCAGAGTCCAAACCGATCACAACTGCTCCCAAACATAAACCTTTACATAATCAGGGAAGTGAAATTCCATTTTCGGTCATTTCACGCACTATGAGAAAGGTTCTCAGCGATTACGGCGAGGATATACTTGTAAAGTCTCCAAATCACGGGCTTGCTGAGCTACGCTCGGCTATCTCCTCATACCTTGCAAGAAGCAGTGGTATTTCAGTTCTGCCGGAACAGATTATTATCGGCTCGGGAGCTGAATATTTCTACAGTCTTATCGTTCAGCTTCTGGGCAGAGAGCATATTTTTGCTCTTGAAAATCCCTCCTATGAAAAAATCAGAAGAGTTTACGAAGCCTGCGGTGTAAACTGCCATATGCTGAAACTGAGCTATGACGGAATTCTATCCCGCGAGCTTGACCGCACTAAAGCTTCTGTACTGCATATCACTCCCTTCAACAGCTTTCCCTCCGGAGCTACCGCAACTGCGTCCAAAAGAAGAGAATATCTGCGCTGGGCGGAAAAACGTCACGGTTTTATTATCGAGGATAACTACGATTCAGAGCTTACTGTTTCAAGAAAAAACGAGGATACTGTTTTCTCACTTGATTCCACAGGCTCGGTAATCTACCTCAATACCTTCTCAAAAACAGTAGCTCCTTCCCTTCGTGCTGGTTATATGGTGCTACCTGTAACGCTTCTGCCTCTGTTTGAGGAGAAACTCGGCTTCTACTCGTGCTCTGTTCCCGTTTTTGAACAGCTCGTTCTGGCTGAGCTTATCAACAGCGGTGATTTTGAACGTCACATCAACCGTATAAGACGTTTAAGACGTAAAAATCTCTGATCTGGTTATATAAAAAACTCACGTTCTGGATATTTACCTACAGCCAAAATGTGGTATACTGTTAAAGTAATCAGATTAAAGGAGTTTTGTTTATGGCTTATAAAAAGGTACTTACAATTCAGGATATCTCTTGCGTGGGACAGTGCTCGCTTACTGTTGCTCTGCCAATTATCTCAGCTTGCGGTATCGAAACCTGCGTACTGCCCTCGGCTGTGCTTTCTACTCATACTGCCGGATTCAAAGGCTATACCTTCCGCGACCTTACTGAAGATATGCCCGCTATCAAGAATCACTGGGTCAGTGAAGGCATCAAGTTCGACGCTGTTTATACAGGCTATCTCGGAAGCACAAAACAGATTGAATATGTTGAGGATATTTTCAGCTCTGTAGGCTCTGAAGACTGCATTACTATTGTTGATCCCGCTATGGCTGATAACGGAAACCTCTACCCCGGTTTTGACGATGCCTTTGTCGAGGCTATGAAAAATCTCGCGGGAAAGGCTCAGTACATCGTTCCCAACATCACAGAAGCCTGCTTCCTTACAGGTATGGAATACAAAACAGAATACGACAAGGAGTATATTCAGATGCTTCTTGATAAGCTTACTGCTCTCGGTTGCAGAAATATTATCCTTACAGGAGTTTCTTATTCTGCCGACAAAACAGGCGTTATCGTTCTTGAAAACGGAGCGCTTTCATATTACGAGCACGAAAAGCTCTCAAACAGCTGTCACGGTACAGGCGATATTTATGCCTCTGCCTTTGTGGGCGCTCTCGTGAGAGGTAAAAGCTCTTATGACTCCGCTAAAATCGCTGCCGATTATACTGTAGAATGTATCAAAGCTACCGCTCAGGAGGATAATCACTGGTACGGCGCTAAATTCGAGCCTGTGCTTATCAAGCTTATTGAGGCTCTTGCATAATTACAACAACATATACCTCCACTTACAAAAGGGAGCCTTCACACAGAAAGGCTCTCTTTTTTTTACTGTGCCCATCAACGCATTTTTTTGAAAATCCCCCTTGACAAATCGGAATTATGGTGATATACTGTTATAAACCGTTGATGCGGAGATAAAGTTGGTTATGCTTGTACAGAGAGCTTCCGTTGCTGAGAGTGAAGCGAAAAACAGACCTTCAAATGGACCGCGGAGGGCGCTGTCAAATGCGTGGCACTGCAATATGTGTCTTTCACGCAGAGTATTCGGCGACGTTTCGGCTTGCGTTAACAGACGGAGGTATGTTTGTGCCTCGCTAAGTGCACGGTCTTTGTGCCGTGAATCAAGGTGGCAACGCGGATATTTGCAGTATTCGTCCTTGACAGATCACTTTTCTGTCAGGGGCTTTTTTATTTCCCCTGACGCTTTAAAACAGGGCTTTGCCCAAGAAAGGATTTGTTATTATGTCAAACACCGATGGAAGATTTGGTATTCACGGCGGACAGTATGTTCCCGAAATTATGATGAATGCCATCAATGAGCTTGAAAAAGCTTACAATTTCTACAAGAATGATCCCCAGTTCAATCGCGAGCTTACTGAGCTCCTCGATGAATATGCGGGCAGACCTTCACGCCTTTATTATGCCGAAAAGCTTACAAAGGCTCTCGGCGGAGCTAAAATCTATCTCAAGCGTGAGGATCTCAACCACACAGGCTCTCACAAAATCAACAACGTTCTCGGTCAGGCTCTTCTCGCCAAGAAAATGGGCAAGAAGCGTCTTATCGCTGAGACAGGTGCTGGTCAGCACGGCGTCGCAAGCGCTACTGCTGCCGCTCTTATGGATATGGAGTGCGTTGTTTTTATGGGCGAGGAGGATACAAAGCGTCAGGCTCTCAACGTTTATCGTATGGAGCTTCTCGGTGCTAAGGTTATTCCCGTTACTTCAGGTACAGCTACCCTCAAGGACGCTGTTTCTGAGGCTATGCGTGAATGGGCTTCTCGTATATATGATACTCACTACTGTCTCGGCTCTGTTATGGGACCACATCCGTTCCCGACTATTGTCCGTGACTTCCAGGCTGTTATTTCAAGAGAAATCAAATATCAGATACTCGAAAAGGAAGGCAGACTTCCTGACGCAGTTCTCGCTTGCGTTGGCGGTGGCTCTAACGCTATCGGAAGCTTCTATCACTTCATCGGTGACAAGAGCGTTCGCCTTATCGGCTGTGAAGCTGCCGGAAGAGGCATCGATACCTTTGAAACTGCCGCTACAGTAAATACAGGTAAGGTTGGTATTTTCCACGGAATGAAGTCATACTTCTGCCAGGACGAATACGGTCAGATCGCTCCCGTTTATTCAATTTCAGCAGGTCTTGACTACCCTGGTGTAGGTCCTGAGCACGCTGACCTCTACGATCAGGGCAGAGCTGAGTATGTTCCCGTTACAGATGACGAAGCTGTTAACGCTTTCGAGTTCCTTTCAAGAACTGAGGGTATTATCCCCGCTATTGAATCATCTCATGCAGTGGCTCACGCTATCAAGCTTGCTCCCACTATGGATAAGGACAAAATTATCGTTATCACAGTTTCAGGACGCGGTGACAAGGACTGCGCCGCTATTGCACGATACAGAGGAGTTGATATCTATGAGTAAAATTAATAAAGCTTTTGCTGAAGGCAAATCAGTAATTCCGTTTATCACCTGTGGCGATCCTGATCTGGATACTACAGGAAAAATTATCCGTGAAGCAGCTAAAAACGGCGCAGGCTTCATCGTTCTCGGTATCCCCTTTTCAGATCCCACTGCTGAGGGGCCCGTTATTCAGGAAGCTAATCTCCGTGCTCTCGCGGGAGGTGCCACCACAGACAGAATTTTCGATTTTCTTAAGGAGCTCCGCAAAGATGTGAGTGTTCCTCTTGTGTTTATGACTTACGCAAATGTTGTTTTCTCATACGGAGCAGAAAAGTTCATCTCTCTCTGCGCAGAAACAGGCATCAGCGGTATTATCGTGCCCGATCTGCCTTTCGAGGAAAAGGAAGAGTTCCTTCCCGTATGCGAAAAGTATGATGTTGACCTCATCTCACAGATTGCTTCAACCTCTGCTCAGCGTATTCCTATGATTGCTGAAGAGGCCAAGGGCTTCCTCCTTGCCGATGCGGGCAACTGCTACGAAGCTCTTGAGGGTATGCTCTCAGAAGCTGCAAAGCATACCGATATCCCCCGTGTTGCAGCTGCGGATACAGAGTCTATTGAGGAAATGGTGAAAATTTCAAAGTTTGCTGACGGCATTATCGTCAGAAAAATGGCTATCAGATATATCGAGCAGTATGGCAAAAAAGCTCCTGAACATATCGGTGCTATTGTTCGTATGCTCAATAAGGAAATCTGATCGGATATAGTAAAAAAAGGCTGACGCATTAAACGTCAGCCATTACTTTTTTATCTTCTGCCGATTTCGTGCTCGGTCTGTCCTGCATTGTCATTTTCGAGGATATAGTTATAAAGCTCCTCTGCTGTGGTGAATGCTACACCAACATAGCTGTCCGCACAGCCGTAGTATATAGCAATTCTTCCTGTTTCTGCGTCCTGAAGAGTTGCACAGGGGAAGCATACATTCGGCACAAATCCGCGCTCCTCATACCACTCCTCCGGAGTAAGAATGTATCTTGAACTTCTGTGCTTTACAATTGAAGGATTGTCAATATCAAGAATTGCTGCGCCGATACTGTACACAAAGCCGTTGCAGGTAGTTACAACTCCGTGATAAAGCATAAGCCAGCCCTTGTCTGTTTCTATGGGAGCTGAGCCTCCGCCTACCTTTGTGCCTTCCCACCAGTTACCTGTGTTTGTGCCCATAAGATGACGATGACGTCCCCAGAACTCCATATCGGGACTTTCACTGATGAATACATCTCCGAAGGGAGTATGTCCGCTGTCGCTGGGACGTGAAAGCATTACAAAATTTCCGCCTATTTTTCTTGGGAATAAAACTGCGTTTCTGTTAAAGGGCAGGAAAGGATTTTCCAGACGGGTAAATGTCTTGAAATCAGTTGTTTTAGCGATGCCGATTGTTGCTCCGTAGCCGTCCTGACACCACATAATATAATATGTATCCTCAACCTTGACAAGTCTCGGGTCGTAAGCATAGTGAGGCATAAAGGGCTCGCCCTTTTCATCGGTAAAGAGGATTTTTTCCGTATCGAACTCCCAATGAACAGCGTCCTTGCTTCTTCCAAGGTAAATATGAGGGATACCGTCGGTCTGTTCTGCTCTGAAAACGCCTATATATCCGTCCTCATAGGGCATTACGGCACTGTTGAAGATTCTTGAAACTCCCTTGATGGGATTTCTGTTTATGATAGGATTTTCGGTGTATCTCCACACAGGCATATTATATCCTGCCGGCTTATCCTGCCAGGGCATATCAGGCAGAGCATTGCCTATTATTCTGATTTTTTCCATTAATTACTCCAATCCCCGCTAACGGTTTATAATTATCTTGCTGAATTTAAA
The DNA here is from genome assembly GCA_015066875.1 of Ruminococcus sp. Lineage (GTDB taxonomy): Bacteria > Bacillota > Clostridia > Oscillospirales > Ruminococcaceae > Ruminococcus. The sequence goes on along the minus strand of SVNM01000027.1, from coordinate 2,324 downwards.
CTACTTAAATAATAACACGGCTTCAATAAAATGTCAATGAGCTCTCTGAAAAAACAGAGCGCTCATTATTTTTTCTCCGAAATGGACAATAGCTGACTAAATTATTCGTTGCTTAAATGCATTTCCACTTAAATAATCCCTTAAATTATTCCCAGCTTTTCCACTCTTCAGGACAATATCCAATTGTCGCTTTCTTGCCGTTGCGCACTATGGGAGTCTTTATCAGAATCTGATTTTCAAACACCTTTTCCTCTTTATTTTCGCCCATCATATACTTTATTAAAGTGAGCAGAGACTTGTCCTTGCAGTTTTCGTCAATCATATTGTCAAGTCCTCCTACAGACTGCTTTACGCTGTTGAACTCGCCTTTACTCATACCCTTTTCCTTCATATCGATAAGCTGATATTTTATACCGCGCTCCTTGAAATAACGCTCTGCCTTTTTAGTGTCAAAGCACTTTTTTGTGCCGAAAATCTGTATGTTCATACACTGCCTCCCTGTGTTTTTTCATATTATACCACAGTATTTCAGTATTTTCAATCGGTATCCCAGGATTTTTCCGCAAGATAGATTGACAATCTGCTCTGAAGAGCATCGGCACACTCCTCAGCTGTACAGTCACCGTTGAAGAAACGGTCTATTTCCTCCCACATAATTGTATGGAATGTATCGTCCCACACACGGAATTCCTCCGTTTTATCAAGAGAATAAATTATCTCGTTTACCTCTTCGATAACTTCGGGAGTTATGCTTCCTATCATTTCGGCATATTCTCCGCCCATATCCTCCAGAAGTCCTGTATATGTGGGGTCAAGAACAAAATTACTGTTGTTTCTGGGAGTCTGTTCGTTTTCCGCAAGAACTTCAAGTCCGCTCTGAGTAATGGGGAATGAACCGCTGTAACGGACTCCCCTATCGAAATTAACAGTATTTTCGTCGTAGTATTCGTCCTCGCAAAGAGAGGAGATAATGCTCCACGCAAGTTCTTTGTTGGGCGAGTTTTCGGTTATGGCATAGCCTGCGTCAAAGACAGCAAAGATTTCTCCGCCGTCCTTGCCGGGATTTCCGAGAATTGTATAGTCCTCGCCACCGAAGGTTCCGTACTTCATACGGTAATAGCTTTCATAAATTCCGAAACCCATATAATGAAGAAGCGCTGTATCGTCACGTATAGCTCTTTGCTGGTCAATGAAATTCTGATGCGCCTCTTCCTCAGAGTGTTCAACGTATTCAACCTCAAGGGGAGCAAGGTCACAATATTTCAGATACTCAATGCACTTGTCACTGTCAAATGAACAGGTTGCATTTTCATAATCAATAAACTGTGTGCTGATCATCAGATTTGAAAATCGGGTGTATTTGGTATCCGCTACGCTTGTGTAATAATTATCAAGTCCCATACCCTCGGGCAGATTCATATATGTTTGACTGTAGGTATCGTAATCCCACTTTTCAATTCCCGAAGCATTTTCTGTTTTTATTACATATCCAAGGTCTATGCTGAAATTCGGTGCAAGACAGTACATTTTCCCGTCAGTCTCAAGAAGCTCTGCTACATTCGGGATAAGCATATCACGGGTAAGGGTTGAGCCTTCCTTATCCATAAACTCATACAGGTCGCACAGACCTCCCTGCTGTTTCATATTCACATTTCCCATATGCGAACAATTATTCAGATAAAGGATATCAGGCAGATTTCCAGCAATAACGTCCTGTGCAAAGGCCTCGTTGCCCTCTTCTTCGGTTCCGTCGTTGGGACAATAAAACTTGTACTCGGCACGGAAATCCGTCTGGGTATCATTGAGATTATTCACTATATCAACAGGTCCCCAAGAACGTTCATAGAATGTGGCTATTGTAATTGTGGGTATGTTTTCAAGCTCGGCAGGGTCGCACTCGGTAAATCTGCGGAAGGTAAGCGAGAACATATCGCCGTTATCGGGAATTACAACGTTTCCGTCTTCTTCAAGATAAAATCCGCCGATGTTTTTTGTATTGAGATTTGAATCGGTAATGCTGAAAACAGGCTCGATAGAGCTGTCATCGCTTCTTATGCCGTAAACGGTGGTCATTGATGTGATGAACATACTGTAATCGCCTGTGCCGGGGATAATTTCGTCTGATACGGTTTCAGCAAAGGCGTATGTGTTATCAGCCGGAGTGTACTCGGCATTATCTGTATTTATTCCGCACAGCTCAAGCTTGTCTGCGTCAAAGTCTATCATTGCACATACGAGATTGCCTTCCCTGTCCTTGCCCACTTCCCTAAGCTTGAAGGTATTTCTGCTGTCGGAAAGCTTACCCACATACGTGCCGTCGGTCT
>SVNM01000026.1 GCA_015066875.1 Ruminococcus sp. | reverse complement strand
TTCCGTCGCTACCGTTAGCATCGAGGAAGAGAATACAGTGGGCTGTGTTACCCTCCATATACATCAGCTCTTTGTTCTCGATGATTTCGGGAGCATCTTCAAGGGGATGATCTCTCATCTGTTCGAACCTCTTACCGTAGAGAGGAATGACTTTCTCCACTTCAATCTGCATCGGCTTATAGTTATGAGCCTTGTGATTGAGCAGAGCATTGAATGTGATTTTCTTCCTGTCTTTAGACATGGGCATCGCCTCTCTTTCTTTTTAATAGTATAGTCGGAAACAAAAAATGCCGAACCAATCGAGAGTAGTGACTCTCAACGGGTTCGGCATAACGAACAAGAAACCGCCAGAAACTTTGTGAAAGTTTTTCGCAATAAAAAAGAGCAGACTTCGGAATTTTTCTTCCAAATCTGCTCTCACATCTCTTGAAAATGAAAAAACGCCCGTTCAAGTCCCAAAAACACTCGAAAAAGGCCTTAGGTGATCCACGGTTTTGCAAATAAAATTTTAGTGTCCACATACGCAAAAAAGTCCGAATAATCGGACTTTTCTGGCATGTGATCTTTTTCGTCACATATAGTTGGTCTGAGTGACGGGACTTGAACCCACGGCCTCTACCACCCCAAGGTAGCGCGCTACCAACTGCGCCACACCCAGACGTTTACGGGGTATATTGAGTATTGCTTAACTCAACGATATATATTATATCACTAAATATATCACTTGTCAAGCTTTTTTCGAAAAAAATTTCTGTTTTTTGAAAAAAGTCAGGAAATGTCCATTCTGCGTACTTTTCAAATGGACATTCCCTTTTTTATTTATCATTTGTAAAGCTCTGAAAGCATCTTCTGCTTTAAATCCCAGAGATTCTGAGACAAATCTACATAATACAAATGCGGATTTTCAAATCGCTTTACTTCGTCCCATATAAGTTCAAGCTGTTGCTTGCAGTATTCCCTTATCTCCTCTATCGCAGGAGACTCATACACGCATTTTCCTTTGTCAAAAATCTGCACTCTCAGCTTTTTTGCTGTGAAATCTGTAAGCGTTGTTCTTTTGTATATCTGAACAGGATCAAAAATTGTGTATGGCTTTGTATCGTCGATTACTTCGTCTGCAAGTGTTATTACATCTGCTACTGCCTTTCCGCTTTTATTATCAAAAAGTCTCCACAGATCTTTATAGGAAGGATTTGTTATCTTTACTGCATTTTCTGAAATCTTGATTTTCGGTACTATTTCGCCGTTTTCTTCTACTGCCACAAGCTTATATACTCCGCCGAAAACAGGCTCGGATTTGGAGGTTACAAGTCGCTCGCCTACTCCAAAGCTGTCTATCTTTGCTCCCTGTACAATAAGGTCACGTATTATATACTCGTCCAGCGAGTTCGAAGCTACAATATTTATATAGTCAAGCCCCGCCTCGTCAAGCATTTTTCTTGCCCGCTTTGACAAATAAGCAATATCTCCGCTGTCAATTCTTATGCCTACACCCTTGTGTCCTTCAGCTTCAAGTTCTTTGAATACAGTTATTGCATTCGGAACTCCAGATTTCAGTGTACTGTAGGTATCTACGAGAAATGTACAGCTGTCGGGATATACCTTGGCATATGCTCTGAAGGCTTCAAGCTCTGTGGGGAAAAGCTGTACCCAGCTGTGAGCCATTGTTCCAAGCGCCTTTACACCGAATTCACGGTCAGAGATGGTACATGCCGTTCCTGTACAACCTCCGATGTAGGCTGCTCTTGCACCATAAATCGCTCCGTCATAGCCCTGTGCTCTTCTTGAGCCGAACTCCATTACCGGACGCCCCTGTGCTGCTGTTACTATTCTGTTTGCCTTTGTAGCTATTAAGCTCTGGTGATTTACTGTAAGAAGTATCATCGTCTCAATGAACTGTGCCTGTATTGCAGGTCCTCTTACTGTGAGTATCGGCTCGTTTGGAAATATGGGAGTTCCCTCAGGTACTGCCCATACATCGCATATAAACTCAAAGCCTTTGAGATATTCAAGAAATCTCTCGCTGAAAATCCCCTTTGAGCGCAGATACTCTATATCTTCTTCAGAAAAGCTCAGGCTTTCGATATACTCTATAACCTGTGCTATACCTGCCATTACTGCATAGCCTGCATTATCAGGAACTTTCCTGAAAAACATATCAAAGTAAGCAATTTCGTCTCCTCTGCCGTTTTCAAGAAATCCGTTTGCCATTGTAAGCTCGTAAAAATCCACAAGCATTGTAAGATTCCGGTTGTTCATAGTTTCTCCTTTATAATTATTATTGCTGTATTCTGAAATAGTATATTAACTATGTCCTGGTATTATTCAGCAGATATTACCTCTCCTGTTTCATTCAGCTGGTCAAATCTGATTTCAATACCGAACAGCCTTTTCAGATCTGTTTCTGTAAGTGTAATAAACCCTGTCTTATAGCCTGAACAGCCGATTTCGCCAAGCATATTATAGCTTTCGCCGTTGACAGATACCTCAATGTTTTCCCACTGCACGTCTGTACTGAAGCTGACGCATCTGTCATTCTTTCGCCATACCATTTCAATATCGGCCACGTATTCTACTTCCCAGCCAATTGAATGAAGCAACGCGCCAAGCTCATCGGTATACAGTAATTCATCGAATTCACAATAAAGAGAATACTCATTATACTCCTCAAGATACAGCATTGTATTGATTGCAATTTCTCCGTTATATGTGATATTCTTAACACAAGAAACAGGATTTTCATTGAGAATTTCTTCAGGAATAAGGTGAGCCTCACCATTCTGCCTTGCGTTTTCAACAAAATCATTCTGCAGGGCATTGATAACCGTTTCCTTGTCCGTCATTTCCGCTTCATTGAGAGGCATTTTTATCTGACAATCCCACCATCTTGCCACACTTTCTCCGTTTTTCTGAAAGGTTATTGTGGGGTAAACGGAATTTATACCGCTTACTTCCGAAAAACCATCACCTTTGAATACCCTGTCGATTTCGGACAGTTTACTGTAAACAAATTCAACAGCATTCTCAATATCCTCATAGCTGTTGTATTTCAGAAGAAGTCCTGCTTGGGAATAATCTTCATCACCGTAATCCACAGTGACCTGCCACTTACCGTTCTGTATATCCTCATAAAGCTCTGGATGTGCAAGAAAGTACATAGCCTGATAATCCTCAAACTGTCTGTAGCTACCATTAAACACTCCTTGACTGTACTCCATATAGAAGTGACACTCTAAACCTTCCTCATCCTCGAAAATATACAGCTTATCACGTTCTTCAGCTGTTTCGCCGTTGCCTTTGAAGGTAAAATCCCTGTCGTAATAATCCTCAAGAAAGCCTTCAGCCTGCTTCTCGTTTCTGTCATTATAAGTCTCACAGCCACACAAAAGCAAACTCAGAACAACCGGAAGAACAATTACATCCCTGATTTTCATAGATTCTCCTTATAACAAAAGGCACACCGATTTAAAACACAAATCACCGAAAGGTATTTTGCGAAAATGGTGCGCCCTTTATATTATGTACAGATTAAAGCTTGATAATCTCGCCGTAAAGCTCTCTGGGAGCTCCTACTGCATTTGACTCGTCTGTATCAATGTGCATTGCTCTTGCGAAGTTAGCGTGTACACGACATACTACATCGCCAAGGATTGTGCTTCTGTCAGGTGTATCTACCTTTACCCATACTACTTCCTTATCCTGTACGCCAAGCTCTTCAGCGTCTGCAGGAGTAAGGTGAATATGTCTCTTTGCTACGATTACGCCCTCTGCGATCTCTACTTCACCGCAGGGACCAACGATCTTACAAGCACCTGAGCCTGCTATGTCGCCTGACTCTCTGATAGGAGCTGAAATGCCGATTGAACGCGCGTCTGTTGCTGAAAGCTCTACCTGTGTTGAAGGACGTACAGGTCCGAGAATTGAAACGCCTGCAAGCTCCTTCTTAGGTCCTACGATTGTTACTCTTTCTTCACAAGCAAACTGACCGGGCTGTGAAAGGTCCTTCTTATGTGTAAGCTGATGACCTGCACCGAAAAGGATCTCAAGATGCTCCTGTGTTACGTGAATGTGTCTTGCTGATGTTTCAACGATAAAATTTTTTGCCATAATTTATTCCTCCAAAAATTTATTCAATGTATACTTATATTTTACACCTTTTAACACAAAACGTCAAGTATTCCCGTAAAATTATTCCTTTTCCGCAGACTTTATGTCTATTATTGCTACTTCAGGACGGTTCCCGAACCTTGCAGGCACTGGATAATTTCCTATTCCCGATGTTATGAACATTGCTCCGCCGTTGTAAGGAAACATTCCCTTATCAAATACGTCGGCACGTTCACCTGAAATTTCAGGAAACCACTCTCCCGTTTCTCCGTAATAGGCAGGTCCCTTTCCGAAAGGAAGCTGTATTATTCCCCCGTGAGTATCTCCGCATATTGTAAGGTCGGCTCCGAAAGATGCATACGCTTCGTAGTTGGGAATATGCGCCATAAGTATGCTGTAACAGTCCGGCGTAAGCGTAAATGCGTTATTAAGGTCAAATGTGGGTGAAAAATACACATTGTCTATGCCGAGTATCTCTATATTATTCCCCTTGATATTCACTATTTCACTTTTGTAATCCATTACCTTTGCTCCGGCATTGCTTACTGCGTCGATATACAGCTGAGAAGTATCGTGCTCGCCCGTGACAAAATATACCGCATAGCCCTTCTGTGAAAGTTCTTCCACAAGTTTTACGGGAATTTCCATAAGCTCCCATTCGCTGTCGCGAGAATACATATCTCCCAGTATAAACACTGCGTCAGGAGCAGAATTTTCTATTCTTTTTACTATTCTTTCGTTGCTTATTCCGTTTTCCGATGCGTGAAGGTCGCTTATAACCGCTATTCTGATACTTTCGTTTATTTCATCTGAATATACTGTAAAGTTTGAGGTTCTCAACGTTAAATTGTTGAACCACCACACCAAAAACAAAACTACTACTGCTAAAAACAGACGGGACGCTCTTTTACTTTTTTTACCGTCTTTCTTATCTGCTGAAGGCTGTGTCTGCTCTTCTTTTACTTCAGCTGATGTCTCTTCCTTTTTTTCTTTACTCATTTACTTTTGTTCCTTTATATTTATATCAAGCTTATTGTATGGTATCTCTATATTATTGTTGTCAAACTCTGCCTTTACTGCTTCAAGCATTTTGTATTTGACTGTTATATAATTTTGATTTTCTGTCCACACCTTTGTGTCGATTGTTATGGCACTTGCATTGTGCGCTCCCATTCTTACTACAGGGGCAGGATCGCTTAAAATCATTTTGTCGGATTTGATTATATTAAGTATGATTCCCTGTGCCTTTTCAAAATCAGCGTCATAGCTTATGTCAAAGGTAAGGTCAACTCTTCTTGTCGGAGTTTCTGTATAGTTTATTATCTTTGCATCTGTTACTTTTCCGTTGGGAATAAGCACGCTCTTGTTATCGGCTGTTATTATCTTCGTGTAAAGAATACTTATGGACTTTACATCACCTACAGAGCCGTCAATTTCTATTGTATCACCCGCAGAAAAAGGCTTTGAAAACAGTATTATAAATCCTCCGCAGAGATTTGACAGACAATTCTGCAAAGCAAGGCTGATTGCAAGTCCTGCTGCGCCGAATACCGTTATTATCGATGACATCGGTACACCAAGCATTGTCAATGCTGTGATAAGCACTATTATGTAGAGGATTATCCTTATCAGCGATACAAGAAAGCTTCGTGCAGTGCCGTCTATGTTTGAACGCTTGAGAAATTTCGATAATATATGTGACGCTATCTTTGCAAGTGCTATTCCTATTAAAAGCACTATAAGTGCAAATAATAATGAAGGCATCGCTTCTGTTATTTTTTCGCCTATCTGTGAAAACACTCCCGAAGCTTTGTCTACCTCTTCTTCTATTGACTGGGTTAACTCAGAATTTTCCGTTGCTTCTGTAACGGCTGTTTCTGCTGACATAAGAATTCTGTTTATGCTTATCACTTAATCATCTCCTTTTCAATATACTATATTATAACAAATCAGCAAAAAAGTCAACAGCCATATGTTTATTAGTAAAATAATAAAATATCTTTCCTTCTATTGATTTTTATACGCTTCAATGTTATAATTATCAGGTACGATTTATTTGCCTCCTTAGTTAAATGGATATAACAAACCCCTCCTAAGGGTTAGTTGTGAGTTCGATTCTCGCAGGGGGTGCCACAATGTTTAAAAGTCCTGTTTTTTACAGGACTTTTTTCTTTTTTTATATTCCGTATTTTCGCTTTATGCGCTCAAGCTTTGTGCCAAACGGTCTGCCTAAAATCCATAAGAATACTACGTTTCCAACTGCGTATGATATGGTGTGCGGAAGAGCTGTCAATACTGCTCCTCCGTACAGATACAGGTCAAATGCTCCCCTGTACCACAAAACTGTCCATATATCCATTATCAGTGAATACAACAGTCCTGTCAATGCTCCGTAAACCGCAAGTATATACCCGTTTTCTTTCAGTGGCTTATCTATTACTCCCGATAAAAGTCCGATTATTCCCATTCCAAGCATCTGAAATGGTGTCCAGGGACCTTGTCCGAAATAAAAATTCGATAACAGTACAGAGATTGCTCCTACGAAAAAACCTGATTCTTTTCCCAGATACATTCCGCTTATTATCGTTACTGCCGTTACAGGCTTGATAAACGGAATAAACCTTCCTGCAACGCATAAAGCTGTCATTACTGAGGTTATTACCATTCGCCTTGAGCCTGTCTGTCTGCGCTCAAAGCCTGTAATGAAATACACCAAGGTCAATACTGCTATTCCCGATGATATGATAATGTATCGGCTTCCTTCAAATATCAGGGCTCCGAGAGTCACGAGAAGCGGTATCATCACAAAAGGTATAATTACCGATAAGAGCTTTCTCAGCTTTTCGTTTTTTATAGCCTTCACAGCTCACGCTCCTTATCACTATCAGAATACAGCTCTGAAAACTCTTCGGGAGTTATTACATTTTCTGCAATATCCCTTACAATTCTGCTTGTCGGTGTTGTGTAGAAGCTGTTTTCTGCGAAAAATCTGTGAGTTTCTTCTGCTGAAATCAACTCTCCCGCAAAGCTAAGCGCACATCTGTCTGCACACTCGGCTGAAAATTCAGTATCGTGTGTAACAGCAATTATGGTCATACCCTCTTCTCTCAGCTTTTTCAGAATTGCTGTCAGTCGCTTTTTGCTTTGTGCGTCTATGCCCTTTGTAGGCTCATCAAGCAGTAATATTGAAGGATTTGTTGAAATCACCTTCGCAAGAGCAAGAATCTGCTGTTCGCCTCCTGATAAATCATAGGGGTGCATTTCAATTATTCTTTCCATATCAGAAAACAACTCTGAAATACGCGTATCGGCTCCTTCAAGCTCCTCTGCCACTGTGTTTTTCATAAATAATGTCTGTACGTCCTGTGGAAGATACGAAAGACAGTGATTGTAAAGCTCTCCGCTTCTGTACTTTTTTATGTTCTTGCCATTGATTTCAATTTTACCCGTATACGGTGCAAGAAGTCCCGCCATTACTGAAAGAAGCGTCGTTTTTCCTGAGCCGTTTGCTCCGAGAATACAGAAAATCTCCCTTTCATACACCTCAAGATTAACTTCCGATAAGATGTCCTTATCGTTACGACTGTATCGGAAGCTGACTTTTTTCACTGTAAGCACAGGATTTTTCAGTGCACGCTCTGCTACAGGATATGCCCTCACGTTACTGCCGTATCTTTTTTCAATGTACCTCTTGCCTGCTTTTATATCTATGGGACATTCGGTTTCTCCGCCTGTCATATGATACAGACGCACTGATGCGGGCATTGCTTCAAGGATTTTCCTGTTGTTGCCTATATTTCCCGCTACTTCTCCCGGTCTGCCAAAGTGAATGACCTTGCCATTCTCCAATATAAGAAGCTTGTCGCTTATGGGAAGTATCCCCTCAAGACGATGCTCGGATATTATTATTGTTACTCCAAGCTCGCTGTTGATTTTCTTAAGTATGCCGATAAACTCTTCCGCCGAAACAGGATCAAGCTGGGCTGTGGGTTCGTCAAGTATCAACAGCTTCGGCGACATTATCATCACTGACGCAAGATTCAGAAGCTGTTTCTGTCCGCCTGAAAGCTCGTCCGTTTTTTTGTCTATCCACTGGGATATCCCGAAATATGACGCTGTTTCTGCTATTTTCCTTCTCATTACATTCTGCTTTGTTCCAAGATTTTCAAGTCCGAATGAAAGCTCGTGCAATACTGTATCGGTTACTATCTGTTGTTCGGGATTCTGCATTACATAGCCTATTTCACCTGCACTCTGCTTTGCTGAAACTATATTCAGCTCCTTGCCGGAATATTTCACAGTTCCTTCTTTTTTTCCAAGCGGTGAAAGCTCAGGCTTCAGCATTTTCAGAAGTGTCGTTTTTCCGCTTCCTGTGCCTCCGCACAGAGTTACAAACTCGCCATAATTTACGGAAAAGCTTATTCCGCTGAGAGTTTCACACTTGCTTTCGGGATAGGTAAAGCTCAGATTTTCAATTTCAAGTATTTCCATTTTATCATCTCCTTTACCTCTGCTATTACAGGCAAAAATGCAAGCGCTCCAAATGAAAAAAGTCCTGTATACGCCTTAAGTCCGTTTATTTCAATCTCTACCTTCGGATAGTAAAGTGTCTGCGTTGCTTCAAGACAATACACTGTTACACAGGCAAGAGCTATGCTCAGAATTATCAGCACTATATCAGCTGTATCAAAACGGAAGCTTTTGTATCTGCTTCTTTTCATCGCTCCGTAGCCTCTTGCTGTCATACTGTCTGCTGTTATTATTCCGTTTTCAAGCGCCCAGGTAACCATTACGGAAAACACTCTCACTCCGCTTTTTATCCTGTCGCCGAAGCTTTCTGTGTTATATTGTCCCGACGCTTTCTGAGCCATAATCACCTTTTTTATCTGTCTGCCGAATAATGGGATATACCTTAAGCTCATTGATAAAATAAGTGCAAGCTTAGGTGATAACCCTCCGAACAGATAAAGCAGTTTTTCCGATGTCATAAGCTCCGTGTATATCCTGAACATAATCATTACCGCGGTTATCATTACTCCCGCTGATATGCCGTATAAAAATGCTTCCAGAGTTATTGGATTGTCATTTACAACAAACAGTACTGTTACACCATTATGCGAAACTATCGGGTTTATCAGCGATGATGTCAGAAAACTCAGCAGTATCAGGACCATAAAACCTTTTTCTTTTGCGCCTTTGAGTATTATATAACTCGTTAATGCTCCCAGAAATGAAAGCAGAAATATAAAGGTGTTCATACTGAACATCACTATAAACATCACAGATAGAAAATACACTGTGAGGGATATGGGATTGTATTCCTTCATACCTTTCATATTTCTGCCTCCCTTCATTTTATTTCAGATCTTTTCCCATTTCAAGTGTGTAGTGCCACTCTATATTATCGCCGTCTCTGACAGTGTATCCGTCACAGCCTTCTGACATTTCCTTACCGTTTACAAAATACATCCAGCCCGATAAGTCGCCGTATTGAAGCTCGTAAATATGATTTATGCCGTTTATGTACTTCATTCCGTCTGCGCCTGAGCTTTCAAGATGTATTGAATATGTCCTTGAGGCTTCTGTAAGTATATCGTATGCCGTGTCATCACTGTCAATTTCAAATACACATTCGCTAAGGATAATTCCATCTTCGGGAATATACTCCTCATCTATATCTGCTATCGTATCACAGCGTATTGTCATTGTTACTGTACCGGTTATTTCGCCTTTTTCTATGTTGTTTTTATCATAGTACTCGTCGGCTGTTTTGAAATCCGTAAACAGTACAACCGCCTCTGCCACAACCATAACAATTATCAGAAACAATATGTTTTTCTTGCTCGCCTTTCTTCCGGCAAGTATTACTGCTATACAGATTATTGTTATTAAAGCTATGCTCAGACATATAATCAGCCTGAGATTTATCTGCTTTTTCTCATACGAGACATCTTCTTCAGTTTCATCTTTGATTACAGAGCTTTCTTCCTCAAAAGTATATAAAGTCCCTTTATCCTGTTTCATAAGCTTATATGCTGTCAGGGAATTCATTGCCTGTGCCGTGGATAATTCTGATGCGTCCTCGCCTAAAAGGTGACTGTATCCGCCTTCTGATGTTTTATACAAAGCAAGTCCGTCAAATATTGTGTTTCCGTTTTTTATAAAACGCTCGTCACTCTCTGCGTCTATTGATAATGATGACAGCGCAGTCAGAACCTGTGCTGTGCTTTCAGAGTTTGGTATTCCAAAGCCTGAATAGTCTCCGCCTTCATTCTGCTTATGCGACAGAAAATCTACCGCTTTTTCAAGAGCTTCTGCAACAGAAGTGTTATCCATATGAACAGCAAGAGCCTGCATTGCCATTGCTGTTACATCTGTATCCCCATACGCTCCCATTACTGCCCAGCCACCGTCATCAAACTGCATTGAAAGCAACTGCTCAATAACACTTTTCTCAGTATGACCGCTGACCTCTATCCCACTATTCATAAGATGAAGTCCGTAGATATAGCTCATTACACCTTGCTGTCCGATTGTGTTTTCGGATAATTCCGATATATAAGGCGACTGCGGAGCTATGACAGACAATATAACAGCATATTTCTGCTTTGTTACTGCAGACGAAATGGTATTATTGCTCAGATATGCTTCAAGAGAATTCCTGTATTCCGTAAAATCATACTCTCCCTCATGTAGCAGACTAAGTATATACCACTCAGAGCTTCCCGCATTTTCGGAAAGCTCTGTATCTATCCACTGCTGTATGCTGTCTGATTCCGATGATTCAAGCTTACAGGATATTATTTCATCATATAATTGAGAGGCTCTGTCTGTTGCATATGCGGGATAAACTGCCTCTGCCTTAAATAAACACGTTATCATTACTGCTACAACAAGCAGTGCATTTATTATTGTTCTCTTATTCATCTTTTTTCTTTGCCGATAATGCTAACACTGATACAAAACAAGCTGTACCACAGGCAAGAAGTGCTGTACTCACTCTTCCGTCTCCTGTTGAGGGTGAAACTGCTGATGCCTTTACTGTAGTTGTGGATTTTGCAATCGCTGTTGTTGTAGTTTTCTGCGTGGTTGTAGTCGCTGTTGTAGTGGTAGTCTCTGCTACTGCGTTTATCTTTGCTTTGCATACGGGTGGTACAAGTATCTGTGTATCAGACTTTGCACTTATTATGTACTCACCTGCATCAGCTACAGTTATTACTGCTTTACCTTCAGAATCGGTAATATACTCTGTAGCCTTGTCTCCCACAGTGATTACTGCTCCCTCTACAGGCACTGTAATGGGATTCCAGTTTGCATCAAAGGCTACAGCTGACAGTGTAAGCTCAAATGATGTGTTCTCTGCTGAGGTGATTGTATTCTCACTGAAGAAGCAATATGTATCAGACCAGGCTGTAAGGTCTGTATATGCATATGCGTTGATGTAGTCGCCTTCCTTAATTTCATCAGAAAGACTCATGGGTGATACGTTATTCACGTAGTAGCCAAAGCTTCCTGAATTTTCCTCTCCCCACAATTTTGTAAGCGATAGACCATATTCTGTCTCAGCTACTCCATATCCCGCAGAGGCTCCGCCGTTATATGCGCTCTCGTGTGCAAGATAAAGTGCATCGCTTATTGTAAGCTTTCCGTCACTGTCTGTATCTGTTACTGTAACGCTCTCCTGTGCCATTACAAGCTTTCCCTCTGCGGAGGATATTGTTACATATACCTCTGCTGTTTCTGTCTGTGCTGTTGCAGGCAGAGCTGAAGCTCCTGCCATTGCTGTCAGTACTGCCAATGATACCATAATTCTTTTCATTTGTTTTTCCTCTTTCATTTAATTATTATAAAATCGCTAAACAGGAATTATCCCTCTCTGATGCATAATAAAAGCTCCCCCTTTTTCAAGGAGGAGCACAACTGATTTGTCCGTTTTCGTATTCCGAGCACAACGATAAAACCGCTTGCGGTGACAAATCGGCTGTACTCTTCACACCCAAGATATATTTAGCCTTAAAATACGGCAGGTATCCTGACTTATGATTCAGTGATCTCTCACAGAAAATGCACCTTCTCAGGCTTTTGCCCAATGGTATTACGCACTTTCGCTCGTCAAATACAGTAATGGTGGTTGCTCCGGATTCAAACCGGATTCCCTATTAATCTACTCAGCTAACAACTTTTCAAACCGTATTCCTATTTTATTGTTCTTATTATACCACATTTTTTTACACTATGCAACTGTTTTATGCTTTATCTCGTCAATAAAACTACATTTTCTATATGTGTTGTGTGAGGAAACATATCCACAGGCTGTATCTTTTTTACCTTATATCCGCTTTTTGTCAGAATTTTCAGATCACGCTGAAGCGACTCTATTCCACAGGATATGTACACTATCTTTTTGGGTGCAAGCTTTATCAGACTTGAAAGAAATCTTTTATCGCTTCCCGTTCTTGGCGGATCGGTAAATACCACATCTGCCTTTTCGCCTTCACTTGCGAGCATCTCCATAAATTTACCCGAATCGCCCTCTATAAATGTAATGTTTTTGCATTCATTCTTCTTTGCATTGATCTTTGCATCTCTGACAGCTTCGGGATTAACCTCTACGCCTATTACCTCTTTGCATTTATCAGACGCAATAAGTCCTATGGTTCCTATTCCGCAATAACAGTCAAGTACGCGCTCTTTGCCTGTAAGCTCTGCAAACTCTATGGCTGTGCTGTACAGCTTCCCGGTCTGCACCGGATTTACCTGATAAAATGACTTTGCCGATATCTTGAAGCTTTTTCCGCACAGCTCATCTTCTATGTATCCCTTGCCGTAAAGAACGACCTCACGCTCTCCCATTGTAAGAGGCATCGGATTATCACAGATATTCTGAACTATGCTTGTTATGTACGGATGCTCCTTAACAAGAGCCTTTACAAAATTATTTTTCGAAGGAAGCATACTCTTTGCTGTTACTATGCATACAAGATACTCTCCGCTTGAAAATCCGCTCCTTATCATTACGTGACGTACTATTCCGTTGCCTGTATTCGGATTGAACGGAAATATCCTGAAGCTCTGCATCAGCTTTTTTATTGTTTCTATTATCTTGTCTGATTTCTTATCCTCAAGCATACATCTGTCGCATGGAACTATTCTTCCGCTTCCTGACTGGTATATTCCCGATATTATCTGCTTCTGCGGATTGGAATAGTATCCGTGCTGTACCTTGTTTCTGTAGTTGTACGGATTATCCATTCCGATTATTTTCTCACAGCTTCCGAACTGCGACAGCATACGCTCTGCCTTTGACTGCTTCCATTCAATCTGCTCTGCATAGCTCTCCTTCAGCTGACAGCCACCGCATCTTTTAAATAATCTGCAGTTTTTTACTTCTTTATTTCCCATATTATGCTCCTGTTTTCTTATCAAAAAACGTACCACAGATTTTCTGCGATACGTTTTTATTTCAGAGTATTACTTTGACAGGTGTTTTTATTTCTATGCTGTCCGCTGTGATGACACAGCTTTGTGCAAGTATTTTTACTCCTGCTTTTTCGGCTTCTCTCAGGGCTTTTCCGAACTCTTTATCTGTTGCGTCGTTAGGTCTGAACTCATTTACACGCTCCATTTGTATAACAAAGAGTATATAAGCTTCATAGCCTTCCTCGGTACACTTCATAAGCTCCCTTATATGCTTTACGCCTCTTTGCGTCGGTGCATCTGGGAACATTGCTGTTCCGTCATATTCAAGAGTTACTCCCTTTACTTCTATAAAAGCTCGGCGATTACCGTCCTTTACATATACATCAAACCTTGAATTGCCGTAAGTAACTTCCCTTCTGATTACTGCGTTTTCAGAGAACATTCCGCTGATTTTCAGCCACTCCTCCGCAACATAGTTTGGTATCTGCGAATCCATATTTATAAGCAGTGTTTCTCCGCTTTCTGTTCTCTTTTCTACCGCTACAAGGTCATATGCCGTTTTTCTTGCGGGATTTCCTGACTTTTCAAGATAGACTCTGCACCCGGTTACAAGAAGCTCTTTGCATCTTCCCGTATTCTTAACGTGCACCGTTTCTTCTTTTCCGTCAATCTCTACTTTAGCTATGAATCTGTTGGGACGACTTATAAATCTGCCTTCCGTTATATTTTTGTATCTCATTACAGCTTATCTCTTAACAAAATACTCCTCATACCATACAAGGAATGTGTATATGGTCCAGATTTTACGCCAGTTATCAGAGTTTCCGCCTACATAATCGTCGTAAATCGCCTTTACTTCCTCCATATTGAAGAACTTTTCTGCAATGTCACTGTTGAGAAGTCTGCGTACATCTGCGTTGTAGCGCTCGTCTGCAAGCCATATTCTTATGGGCACTATGAATCCAAGCTTCTTTCTGAATGCTATCTCCTCCGGAAGAACCTTTGATGCTGATGTTCTGAAGGCTACCTTATTCTGTTCAGCATTTACCTTGTACTCAGACGGCATTCTTGATGCTATATCAAACACTCTTTCATCTGTTAACGGCATTCTGATCTCAAGATCTACTGCGTGACTCATCTTATCTACATTGAGATATATGTCTCCCTCAAGCCAAACTGTTATGTCTACAAGTGACATCTTGCTCAGCGGATCAAGTCCCTCGCACTCGCTGTAAAGCTCCTTCACAAGATTTATAGGAAGAACTTCAGGATCATAGTTCTTAAGAAGTCTCTGCTTTTCCTCTTCCTTCATTATATTTGTGTTTCCTACATAGAAGGTCTTGAGGTTTTCACCGTAACGCTCTGCATTGCGGTACATATTGTAGCCACCGAAAAATTCATCAGCGCCCTCGCCTGAGTAGCAGAGCTTTGTCTGCTTCGCTGTCTCTCGGCACGCTATTGCAAATGCTATTGCTGACGCATCGCCCAAAGGAAGCTCCATATTATACTGCACAAACGGCACCATTGAGAAATAATCCTCGGGAGTTACAAGACATCTTGTGTTGTCTATTCCAAGTATGTCTGCTGTCTTCTTTGCGAGTCCCGATTCATCAAATCGCTCGTCGTCATATCCGCAGGAGTTGCTCATCTTTGCGTCTGACATTGCAAGCACGTATGAAGAGTCTACTCCACCTGAAAGAAATGACTCTGCTGTTTCATCGGCTGTTTTTACCTCAGCCATCATCTTCTTTACTGTTTCGTGTATTTCATCTGCCCACTCATCAAGTGTTCGGCTGTTGTCTGATTTGAATTCGGGCTTCCAGTAACGCTTGATTTCGTATGCGCCGTTCTGCCATATGAGAATATTTCCGGGCATAAGCTTTTTTACGCCCTTGAAAAATGTATCTTCTCCTGCAGGATAGGTAAGACTCATATATATCTGAAGCTGTTTCTCGTCAAGCTCCTTCACAAATCCGGGCTGTTCCATTATTCTGCGGATTGTTGTGCCATACAGAATTCTGCCGTCTGCTGTTATATAATAGTAAAAAGGCTTCGTTCCGAAACGGTCTCTCAGACAGAAAAGCTTTCCGCTCTCTTCATCAAGCAATGCAAAGGCGTACATTCCGTGAAGATGATGCCCCATTTCTTCACCCCATGCCTTATATCCTTCTGTCAGTATCTTTCCCTCTCGTTCCTGTCTTGTGAGCTCTGTGGATATTCCAAGCTCTGTGCAAAGAGCTTCCCAGTTTCTGATGTGTCCCCTGTATTCTTTTAATGTTATCATAAATGCACCTCTTTACCGTATTTCTCTTATTAATATACGCATATTTGTTTTATTATATCACATTTTTTTTTAATCGTCAATCAGATACCATTACCATACTTTTATTTTATGGTAATATTTGACAAAACTATTGAAAATTAAACGGATTTATGATATAATTTATTTAAAAATCCGAGAAATTTAAGGAGTGTTCGTTATGGATATCAAAAGTATCGAAGATTTCCACAGCAAAATCAAACGCATTATCATTTCTGAACAGGAAATCGCTCAGGCTGTCAAGGAGGCAGGTGAAACAATCAGCCGTTCTTATGACGGCAGACCTATCCTTCTTGTCAGTATTCTGAAAGGCTCGTTCGTTTTCCTTTCTGATCTCTGCCGTGCTATCACTGTTCCC
Source organism: Ruminococcus sp. (assembly GCA_015066875.1). Classification (GTDB taxonomy): domain Bacteria; phylum Bacillota; class Clostridia; order Oscillospirales; family Ruminococcaceae; genus Ruminococcus. Next base: position 13,628 of record SVNM01000026.1, on the reverse strand, counting down.
TGCGAGGTAGGCTTTATGTGCGCTAAAAGTTACTACGAGGGTACTGTCTCTACAGGCGTGGTGAAGATCACTATGGATCTTGAACAGGATATCAGCAATTACCACGTTATTATCGTTGAGGATATTATCGACACAGGCAGAACTCTCAATGATGTGGTTAAAATGCTTAAGGCACGCAATCCACTTTCTCTCAGAGTTGTTACTCTGCTGGACAAGCCTTCACGTCGTATTGTCGACTTTAAGGCTGATATGGCTCTGTTTACTATTCCCGATCATTTTATCATAGGCTATGGTCTCGACTGCGGTGAGTATTACAGAAATCTCCCGTATATCGCTGAATTTGCTGAATAAGGAGAATTACTATGCTGGAAAAATTATTTAAACTCAAAGAACACAAAACTAATGTCAAAACTGAAATTACTGCGGGTATTACCACTTTTATGACTATGGCTTATATCCTCGCTGTAAACCCAAGTATCCTTTCTGAAGCAGGTATGGACTCTACTGCTGTTCTTCTTGCTACCTGTATTGCCTCATTTATCGGTACTGCTTGTATGGCATTTATGGCTAATCTGCCTTTTGCTCTTTCCGCAGGTATGGGACTTAATGCTTTCCTTACCTACACCGTTGTTCTTGGCTTCGGCTACACATGGCAGGTTGCTCTGCTGGCTGTTTTCATCGAAGGTATTATCTTTATTATACTTTCGCTTACAAATGTCAGAGAAGCCATTTTCAACGCTATACCTCTTTCACTGAAACACGCTGTTTCTGTTGGTATCGGTCTCTTTATCGCTTTTATCGGTCTTCAGAATGCAGGTATTTCTATCAATAACGATTCTACTCTCGTTTCTATTGTAAGCTTTACCGATAATTTCTCTACTTCAGGTATTTGTGCTCTTCTCGCTATAATCGGTACTTTTATTACTTCTATTATGTATATCAAAAAAGTCAAGGGCTCAATTCTGCTCGGTATCATCGGTACCTGGATTCTCGGTATTATCTGCCAGCTTACAGGTATCTATGAGCCTACTCCCGAAGCCGGTTACTTCTCTCTTCTCCCTTCATGGGGTATGACAGATTTCTCTCAGCTCGGTGAAACTTTCGGAGAGTGCTTCAAAGTTGATTTCGGCAATGTAGGTATATTCAACTTTATCGTTATTATCTTCTCATTCCTCTTTGTCGACCTCTTTGATACTCTCGGAACTCTCATCGGTGTAAGTACTAAGGCCGGTATGCTCGATAAGGACGGTAAGCTTCCCGCTATCAAGCCTGCACTCCTCGCTGACGCTATTGCTACTTCTGCAGGTGCTGTTCTCGGTACTTCTACCACTACTACTTTCGTTGAGTCTTCTGCAGGTGTTGCTGAGGGCGGTAAAACAGGTCTTACTTCTCTTACTACTGCTATACTCTTCCTTCTTTCTATGTTCTTTGCTCCCATTTTTACCGCTATCCCTTCTTTTGCTACTGCTCCGGCTCTTATTATTGTCGGATTCCTTATGTTCAGCAATATCGCAGAGCTTAAACTCTCTGACAAGCACTACAGCACTGCTGTTCCCGCTTACCTCTGTATCATTGCTATGCCTCTTTTCTACAGCATTTCAGAGGGTATTTCACTTGGTGTTATCTCTTACGTTATCATCAACCTCGCTTGCAAAAAGCATAAGGAAATCAGCCCTGTTATGTATGTTCTCGCAGTTCTCTTTATCCTTAAGTATATATTCCTTTAATAATAATCAACAGAATAAAACAAAACGCAGATGCCTTTACGGTATCTGCGTTTTTTGTTGCTTAAAATATGTTTTCGTTGAATACTGTTATACAATAACTGCCAAAGTACAACGTCTCGTGCTCTTTTTCAAATAACGGAAGCCCCGCCATCAGCACCTCTGCATTTTCGTTTGTGTCAAGCAAAAGGAAATATTTTTCCTGTCCAGGAATATCCTCATACCACGCGTTTTTGGACTGATATACGTATTTCGAGATTTGTCCTTCTCTTAGTTTAATGCTTCGTACTTTTACGTGCTCGTCTGATACTACTGTCAGTACATTCGCATTCCAGAAGGTTGCATATCCATAGTCAAGGTCGTTTTCCTCTATAAATTCGCATAATGCATACATTCCCTGATCCTGTCCGAAATCTGCAGGCATTGAACATATGGTGGAATCAGCAAGGAGACATACGCAGAATTGAGGAATAAGCAGTATTACTCCAAGTCGCTTTACTTCGGTATTTTCAAATATCCATTTGCATATGGCAACAGTAGCCATTACCGATGTGCATACTATCGGGCTGACTCTCCAGTTTGCTGCCGAAAGTAATCCGAATGTAAATCCCATCATTATAAGTGCAAAGGCTATCCAGTGAACAAGAATTATTATCTTTGTAAATCTGTCCTGAATCTTGGGATATAAGAATATTCCGATTACAGGTATAATTAACAAAACAAGTGCCGAAACAATCAGTATTAAATTTGTTACTCCATCTGCACTGAGTATTGGTTTTCCTTCTTGTACATTTACTCCCAGAAGAGTAATCCAAGAAAGCGGAAATCTCTGGAAATTCTCAAGCCAAGTGCTCTGATCGGAAAAGTTTGAGTAGCCCTTTTCATAATACGCATCTATATCTGCAGACAGCTTTTCAGCTATGAAAAATCCTGCTACTGAAAAGATTGCTACTCCTCCTGATATTATCCCATAGATACCATTTTTCTTGCTGAAAATATCTGTCTTGAAATCAAGAAGACGCTCAAGTAAAATTGCTCCGAATACAGGTATTGTAAATATGGTAAGCGACATTATCTGATTCGATGCACAAAGGAATGACCACACAAAAAACAGTATCATATATATAACGGTTTTACTCATGCTGTTTTTGAGAGTCTTGTCATCGTGAAGCTGAAGTATCTTAAAATATAATCCAAGTCCGATGAATATGAAAAATACTCCAAGACTGTAGTAGATTATGTGTCCCCAGAATATCTCTCTGAGCTTTTCGCTTATAGATACGGTTAGCAGTATTCCTGTAAACATTACCGCTACCCAGGGAAGCTCCCAGTTCATCTTTCGCGTCATAAATATTATGCCCGCGGAGAAAATTATCAGGAATAAAAGCATTCCTATAACGTGTGTTGTCATCGACATTCCGAATACTCCCATAAACGGAAGCATCAGAAGATATCCGCCGAACGGCAACAGACACGCATATACAAACTCAGGATCAAACAGCTTGCCTGATTCGTATGATGCCTGTGCCCACATTATTGTGTCGGTTGAGTCGGAATGAAAATATCCTCGCGACGGAAACCACACATAATAGGCTATTACTCCGAAAACGTGTACCATAACAAGTAATGGCATCCAGATTTTTATCCCTTTTCTGCTGAATATCCAGTCAATTATCCGCTTTGCCTTGCTTTTGCTTTTTTCAGTAGCTACAGCCTCAGCTGAATGTGCTGTTTCTTTATCATCGGCAGATTCAGTTTCTTTTGACTCTTCTTTCACTACCGCATCCTCAGCTACCGCTTCTGAAATAACCTCTTCCACGACTGATTTTACCTCTGAGGATTCATTACTGATCATATTTTTTCTGCTCTTCTTTTGCTTCTTCATGATTCTCCTTCTCTGTATTTACGTTCCAGATATTTTCCTTTGTTGTTACTCCGTTAATGATGTTGTCTACAGCTTCAAATGAAGTTGCCATTGAGTGATCCATATTGTTGTAACGGTGCTGTCCGTTTCTTCCTACACAGTAAAGATTTTCATATCCGCTGAGGTATTCCACTACCTTGTCCATTTCGTCATATGTGTCAAAATATGCGGGATATGCCTTCTTTACTCTTTCACGATGACTGTCAAGCACGTCTTCCTCGCTGTTGATTATTCCCATCTTTACAAGCTCACGTGATGCAAATTTTACACATGAGTCATCTGTAAGTCGCCAGAAATTGTCGCCCTCGTTGCAGAAATACTCAAGTCCTATCCATACGGTGTTTTCGGGATCATTTACCATATATGGAGACCAGTTGTTGAATATCTGTATTCTGCCAAGCTTTACGCCTGTATCCTGAACGTATATCCAGCAGTCAGGTACTATGTTACCAAGAGTTTTTATCTCTGTCTCGTTCTTTAAATTAAGCTTGTTGACAAGGAGTCCTACTGTAACAAAATCTCTGTAAGGAAGTCCTGTGGCTATTGTACGGATTTCCTCGGGAACATCGTTCATACCTCTTACAAGGTCCTTTACAGGCATTGAAGAAATGAAGATATCTCCCTCGGTACGCTCGCCTCTGCCGTCTACTGAACAGTCTACTGACAGTACCTTGCCTTTGCCGTCTGTGTTGATCTTGCATACTTTTGTGTTGAACAGGATTTTTCCGCCAAGCTTCTTTATTTCTTCAGCACAGGTCTCCCAAAGCTGACCGGGACCGTATTTAGGGTAATAGAACTCCTCGATAAGCGATGTTTCTACCTTATTGCCCTTCTTACCTGTTACCTTGGATACCATATCCTTTAAAACGGCTTTGACTGAAAGTCCCTTTACTCGCTGTGAGCCCCAGTCTGCTGAGATTTCTCTCGGATGACGTCCCCAGAGCTTTTCTGTATATCCTTCAAAAAACATAGAGTAAAGCTCTTTGCCGAAACGATTGATGTAGAAGTTTTCAAGACAATCCTCAGGAAGCTTATGTACTGTGGACTTCATATAGCTGAAGCCTGCCTGCATTGTTGTTGCAAGTCCCATATTCTTGAAGGTCTGTGGCTTCATTGATATGGGATAATCAAAGAACTTGTGCTTGTAATAAATTCTTGAAACTCTGTTTCGCACAAGCATTACTCTGTCCTCTGCATCAGGGTCAGGACCGCCCTCGCAAAGCTTCTTCTCTCTTCCAAGTTTTGCATCATCAAATGATGGTGAACCCTGAGTAGGCATCATCTTTGCCCACCACTCGGTTACTCTCTTATCCTTTGAGAAAAAACGATGTCCGCCGATGTCCATTCTGTTGCCGTTGTATCTTACGGTTCTTGAAATTCCGCCGATTTCGCCCGACTCTTCAAGAATGGTTACATCATATTTACCTTCTGCGCGTGTTAACAACTCATATGCAGCAGTAAGTCCTGCGGGACCTGCTCCGATTATAATCACTTTTTCCATTACTCTTGCTTTCCTTTCATTTTTTCGGTGTGTATAATAAGATTTTTCTTGCAAGATAATTGTACACCAGTACTATCATCGCTACAACTATTTTTGCTATGTATCTGTTTATGCCAATAAGTTCTGTTGCCAACAGCATTAACAGTACATTCAGAAACCAGCCTATTACTCCGATTACTGTATATGCTATGAATTCGCCTTTTACACTGTTTGTATTTGCCTTTTCCTGAAATACAAACTTCTTTGATAACAGAAAGTTGGTTATAAGTCCCGCTACAAATCCTGCTGTTGTGGCAAGTATTGTTATTATGCGGTTATCTCCCAAAAAGCATACAAGTGTAAAAAACAGATAATCCACTACAAAGGCTATTCCTCCCACAAACAGATATCTGAAGAATTTTATCATTCCGTTATCTGTTTTCTCTATAAACAAGCCCTTAAAATCAAGTGAAAATATCAGTTTGAAAAGTTCTTTCATTCTTTAACTTTCTCCTTTTACTTTCTTACTATTTCCATTTCAAATGGCTTCAGATCTATTCTCTCCTTGCCTGTGGAATCTATTATGCTGTACATCGCCTTTGGAAGTCCTATAGACGCATTCTGCTCTGAATTGTTGAAGAAGAAGATGTATTCGTCTATTCCGTTTGTTCTTGTTGTTACTTCTACGCCCTTGGGAAGTCCCTTAAGTCTCGGAATTCCGTTCTGCTTCATAAGCTTTCCTACAAAATCCTCGTAGAAGTCCATCTTGCAGACTGTTCCCACATAATACGCTATACCCTTGCAGTACTCGTTTACTGTGATTGCAGGACAACAGCGATAGTAGCTGTCTGCATATTCTGCATATGCTCTTGCTGTGCTTAACTTCAGTATGTCACACCACTGCTTGCATTTGAATGTCTTGCCTGAGAAGTCCATTATGGTCTGCTCGCTGTTTCCGATAGGATCGTATTCAGTAACCTCGGCTCCTACAAGCTCCTTGAATACTGTCGGCAGAGTATCCATTATACAGTTGTTGTGCTTATCCTTTACTCCTGTTCTTGCTGTGAGTACAAGTGTTCCGCCGTTAATTACGTAGCGGTAGATATTCTCAGTCTCACTCTTTTTATTAAGATAGAGCGAAGGTGCTATTACTACCTTGTATGCTGATAAATCTGCATCAGGTGATACTACATCTACGTTTGCTCCGTATTTTGTAAATGCAGAGTGGAAGTACTTGAGCTGTTCAAAATAATAAAAGCCTTCTGTCTGGGGCTGTACCTTGAAGGCATATTCTGTTTCAGGTGAGTACAGTATTGCTACATCAGATACTATCTTTGTATTCCTCATTATGCTCAGCTTTGATACTGTCTTGCAGAGCTCGGCAAACTCAAAAAATCTTCTGCCAGGCACATTACTGTGGTCAAGTATTCCGTGCCAATGCATTTCTGCACCTGTCAACGCTGTTCTCCAGCGGAAATGTACTACTGCGTCAGCTCCGTGAGCTATCGCCTGTAAAGCATAGCCCTTTATCATATTCGGCTTTGGTGACGGTGCCATAGGTGCCCAGCTTCCTGTGGGACCGCTTAGCTGTTCCATTACCCAGAAATTATCCTGCTTTATGCCTCGCATAAGGTCAAGATGAAATGCGTGTGAATAGAACTCGTCGGGATTTTCAGGAATTCTTACAGGCGGATAATTGTCGTATGATACAAAATCAACCTCGTCAAACATCTTGTAAAAATCAGGCATATTCTCACAGAACCATGTGTTGGTGGTTATCTTCACCTTTGGATTGTATCTGCGGATTATCGACGAAAGTACCTTTACGTACTTCACTGTGCTGTCAGATGTGAATCTGTAGTACTCCATACATAATGCGGGATTCTGCCATGCCTTAGGATACGCTGTGGGAGGCTCTATCTGTGTGATATTGCTGTATTCTCCGCTCCATACGCTGTTTCCGAATACCTTGTTGATGTTTTCTACTGTATCGTACTTTTCTGTGAGATAGCTTCTGAAGCCCTCTTTACATACGTCACAACAGCACGGATATGCTTCAAGCTCGTTGTCTATCTGCCAGGCTACTACTGACGGATTGGAAGCATAATGCTTTGCCATCTCTTCTGTTATTCTCTTGGCATATGCCATAAATACAGGCGAATTAAGGCAACGGTGTCCTCTTATTCCTGTCTGGATTTTCTTTCCGTCTGCTCCTGTCTGGATTATTTCGGGGTGAGCCTCATAAAGCCATAAAGGCGGACAGTTTGTGGGTGTACACAATACTGTTTCAAGTCCGAAATGTGAGAATATTCCTATAACCTCGTCAAGCCACGCAAAATCAAATCTTCCGTCCTCAGGCTCAAGTCTCGACCAGGCAAATTCTGCTATTCTTACAGTTTTTACTCCTGTTCGCGCCATCATTTCTGCGTCTTTGCTCCATAATGACTTATCCCACTGCTCGGGATAGTAATCCACACCAATTTTCATATAATGCTCCTTCTGTCACAGATTTTGCTTTCTGTGGCTTAGTTTATTTGTTGTTTGTATCATATTCAAGCAGTTGACAGTTTCCCATAAACCAGTTGCTGAACTGCTCTGTTGTCATATTATTGAAATATGTCTCTATTACACGGCAGATGCCTCCGTGACTCACAAGCAATACTGTTTTGTCGCTGAAGTGCTCCTGCACCTCATCAAGAAGACTGTATACACGGTGGGAAAGCTCTAACAGCGACTCGCCTGTATTTCCCATTTTCACTCCGAAGTTTCGTTTGTTTTCAGCAAAACCCTCGGCTGTGCGATGCTGTCCCTCATAATCACCGTAATCCCACTCACGCAGTCGTGCATCAGTCAGATGCTCTATACCATTAACAGAAGAGATGATTTCCGCTGTTCGGTATGCTCTTTTCATAGGAGAGCTGATTATCAGGTCTATCTTTATACCGCTTGCTTTTATATACTCTGCAAGCTCCTGTGCCTGCTTAAGTCCTGTATCGTTGAGCTCTATGTCTGTTACACCAAGTATCCTGTCGGCTTTATTGTAATCCGTCTGTCCGTGTCTTGTGGAATATATCTTCAATTTCTGCCTCCGTTTTACATCTTCTGAGCCTTTAAAAGCTCCTCCTTTGCGGTGTCAAGCATAAGCTGACTGGGATTTTCTCCTCCCATTATTCTTGCTATTTCCGCTGTTCTTCCACCGAAATCAAGGGTTGATACGTTGGTTTCGGTACGCTCGTCTATGGTATTCTTCTCTATGAGAAGATGATTGTCTGCCATTACTGCTATCTGAGAAAGATGCGTTACACAGATTACCTGTCTCACTTTACCTATCTCTTTAAGCTTTATTCCTATTTTCTGGGCAGCTTTTCCGCTGACTCCCGTATCAATTTCGTCAAATATCATTGTGGGGATACTGTCCCTGTATGCAATTACGCTCTTCAAAGCAAGCATTATTCGGGAAAGTTCGCCTCCGGACGCTATCTTTGATATGGGTTTCGGAGTCTCGCCCTTGTTTGCGGATATAAGAAACTCTATAGTGTCCATTCCGTTTTGTGTAAGCTTGCCCTTTACATGATTTACAGATAACACAACATCGGGCATATTGAGAAAACAAAGCTCTGAGGTTACCCGCTCAATAAACAGCTCAGCAGTACGCTCTCTATAATCGTACAACGCCTTTGCCTGTTCGGTTACCTTGTGTAGAAGCTCGTTCTTCTCTGCGTTAAGACGTGCTATTTCATCTGCCGAGCTTTCAAGTTTAAGAAGCTCCTCAGATGACTCGTTATACAGCTTTATAAGCTCATTGCAGTCACATACATATTTTCTCTTGAGTGTGTTTATGGCTGTAAGACGCTCCTTCAGATAGTCAAGACGCTGTCCGTCAAGCTCTATCTTTTCCGATATGGTGCCAAGCTCTGACGCTATATCCGAAAGCTCTATTTCAACTGCACTGAGTCTTTCATATAATCCTGAAAGCTCCTTGCTGTTTTCGGTATAACCCTCAATATGCTTTTCCGCAGAAGCAATCAGCTCAGTTGAAGCCTCGTCGCCTGTTATCATCTGTATTGCGCTGTTTATTGCTATTATCGCACTTTCTGAATTCTTTGCCGTTTCGTACTCTTTTTCAAGAATCTCGTCTTCATCAGGCTCTAAATTCAGTGCTCCTATATCTTCAGTTATCTCTGTAAGCTTGTTTCGGCGCTCTATTCTTCCTTGCTCTGACTTTTTAAGCTCGCCAAGCTTTCTTGCTATACTCTGAAGCTCTCTGAAGCTTTTGCGGTACTCGTCAAGATATGTATTGTCTCCGCCGAAATTGTCAAGAATTTCCATATGACGCTCGCTGTCAAGAAGTATCTGATTATCGTGCTGTCCATGTATATTGATAAGCATTGAGCCTATCTCTCTTAAAAGTGTTGCAGATGCTGTACGGTGATTTATTCTTGATACGCTTCCACCGTCCGCACTTATTTCCCTTGTTACAGTAAGCTCGCCTTCCTCACAGGAGTATCCTATCTCTTCAAGCTTTTTCCTCACATCATCTGAAATCCCCGTAAACAGTGCCGTTATAACTGCCTTTTCACAGCCTGTCCTTACTATATCCTTGGTACAGCGTTGTCCCAAAACTGCGTTTATTCCGTTTATAAGTATGGATTTTCCCGCACCTGTCTCGCCGGTAAAGATATTCAGATTGTTTTCAAGCGGTATCACCGCTTCTTTTATTACTGCAAGATTTTTGATGTATATTTCCTTTAGCATTTACCTTTTCCTCTTTTTATCTCTTTGGAAATAATTCGCTCTTGAATTTCTTTGAAAGCTTTCTTGCGTCTTCTTCTGTTTTTACCAGTATGAAGATTGTATCATCACCAGCAATTGTTCCTACTATTCCCGGATGATTTACAGAATCTATCGTAGCACAGGTTCCCTGTGCCATTCCAACCTTGCACTTTACAACTACTGTATTCAGTGCGTAATCTACCGATAACACAGCTTCTGAAAACAGATTCTTCTCCGTTTCGCTGGCAAGGGGAAGTATGTATCTGTATATTCCGTTTTCATCTCTTGTCTTTACAAGCGATAATTGCTGGATATCTCTCGATAATGTAGCCTGAGTTGTTTTTATCCCGCGCTTGTTAAGAAGCTCTATCAGAAGCTCCTGTGTTGCTACGGGATTTTCTTCTATTATTTCAAGTATTGCCCGATGTCTGCTTTCTTTCATATTCTTACCTCTTTTATAGGCTTCATCATTTTTCTGCACAGTGAATCGTGGAAGGAATTTCCTATCATATCTATAAAGCTTATGGTGTTTTTTCCTCTGCGTATCTTGGCTGTTTCACTGTTTTTTATCTCTATCTGATAGTCTCCGTCAATACTTATGGTAACGGGACGCTTTTCGTCATCTGTTGTGTTTACAAAGGTAAGTACTCTCTCTGCCGAAAAAATAGTCGCTCTCGTGAACAATGAATGTGGGCATACAAGCGTCATTTCTATACATTCAAGGTCAGGCTCGATTATGGGGCCACCTGCTGATAAGGCATATGCTGTTGAGCCTGACGGTGTGCTGAATAATACTCCGTCGGCACGGTATGTTCCCACAAGATATCCGTCGGCAAGAATGTCAAAATTGCATATCCTTGAGTTTCTCGATTTTACGCATATATCATTAAGGGCTGTATATACCTTCTCTTCGCCGTTTTCCTTACAGGCTATCTCAAGCGTCATTCTTTCCGATATTTCGTATTCGCCTGTCTTGAGAAGTGACAGCTTATCAAGCTGGTCTGCTTCCAGACCTGCCATAAATCCCAGAGTTCCTGTGTTTATTCCAAGCAGTTTTGTATCAGAGCCCATAAGATACTTTGCGCATCTTAATATGGTGCCGTCGCCTCCGATTGCTATTACAACATCGGCTGTTCTTGCAGACTCTGCCATATCTTCGTATTTTACCTCTGATATATCCGAAAACTCTTTTTTGTATTCACCGCTTACATATACCTCTATCTCATTGGATATAAGTACATCACACACGCTTCTTGCACAGCTGAGTGCGTTCTTCTTTGAAAAATTCGGATATAATACTGCTTTCATTCTCAGTTCGCTCCTTACAGTTCTTTCATTGCTCTTTCGGTAAGCTCGCGGAAATCGTGCGCTTTCCTCGGTATATCGCTGTTTATTAGCTTTACAAGATATTCGGTATTTCCGCTTCCGCCCTTTATGGGAGAATATGTGTACTGCGCTGTGTGAAGTCCCAGTGATACTGCTGTTTCATCAATCTCTGCAAGTACACGCTCGTGAACCTTTCTGTCCTTTACTATGCCGTTTTTTCCGATCGAGGATTTTCCCGCCTCAAACTGAGGTTTGATCAGCACAGCTGAAACTGCTCCCTCAGCAAGAAGCTCCTTTATCTTCGGAAGTATTTTTGTAAGTGATATAAACGATACATCGGTACAGATGAAGTCTGCTTTTCCGCCGAAAAAATCCTCAGTAAGCTCGCGTATATCCATACCCTCGGCATTGACTACTCTGTTATCGTTTCTCAGCTTTTCGGCAAGCTGTCCGTGTCCCACATCTACGGCGTATACCCTCTTTGCTCCACGGCTCAGCATATACTCTGTAAATCCGCCTGTAGAAGCTCCGATATCTATGCACACCCTGCCCTCATATTCAAGTGAGAATTCCTCTGTGGCTTTTTTTAGCTTTAATGCTCCTCTGCCAACATATTCCTCAGCCTGAGAGCAGTTCTCGATATGGTCGGTTTCCTGTACCTCCTGAGAGCCTTTTTTCGCCGTTTTGCCATTGACAAGTATATCTCCCGCTTTTATAAGCTCCTTGGCTCTTTCACGGCTTCGGGCTATTCCTCTTGATACAAGCTCACTGTCAAGCCTTGCCATTTTCTGCAATGCTCCTTTTTCTTACATATTCCGTTATTTTCTCACAGGTAAGTCCAAGCTTTTTCAGACAGGACTTTACCGATGCCTGTTTTACAAAATCATTGCAGGCTACTGTGTTATATACTCCGCTGTAACCTCTTTCGGCAAGCATTCTTCCGAATTTTTCAGATATGCTTCCCTGTGACATACTCTCCTCAAAGAATATTACCTGACCATATTTCATTGCCTTTTCGCAAAGCTCCTCTGCTATGGGATATATTCTTGTAAGCTTCAGAAGATCTGTTTTTATGCCGTCACAGTCAAGCACACTCTTTGCCTTATAGAGCTCTTCATATATTCTTCCGTATGAGATAAGAAGTATTTCTGAATTCTCACTCTCAGTAAAAGTATACTCTGTATTAAGGTTTGTCTTGTCAAAGGTTGAGCTGTCTGCTCCGCGCGGATATCTTACTGCTGTTATGCCTGTATCCTCGTATATCGCCTTATGCAGACACATTTTTACCTCTTCATAGCACGAAGGCGAATATATCGTTGTACCGGGAATTGATGTAAGCATCGGTACATCAAGAAGTCCCTGATGTGTCTCTCCGTCTTCGCCTACCACTCCTGCACGGTCTACTCCGAGAACAATATGGTATTTTCCTATAGCTGTGTCGTGTACAAGCTGGTCGTAGCTTCTCTGGAGGAATGATGAATACACCGCAAAAACAGGAATCTGTCCCATTGATGCAAGTCCTGAAGCAAAGGTTACTGCGTGCTGTTCAGCTATTCCGACATCGTAAAAACGTTCGGGATGCTCTGAAGCAAAAAACTGAAGTCCTGTGCCGTATTTCATTGCTGCGGTTATTGCGCATATTCTTTTATCCTTGCCGGCAAGCTCATTAAGCTCTTTTCCGAATACTGTTGAGTAGCACTCGTCTACCGAAATTTCAGGATTTCCTGTTACTACATCAAATTTTGATATTCCGTGATACTCGCCCGGATTTTTCTCTGCGGGAATGTATCCCTTGCCTTTTACTGTCTTTACGTGTACAAATACAGGCTTGTGATAGCTCTTTGCTATTGTGAGTATCTCGTCAAGCTCTTCGATATTGTGTCCGTTTACGGGACCAAGATATACAAATCCCATATCTTCAAATATGGTGCTCTGCTCTATAAGTCTGTTCTTTACAGAATCCTTGGCATTTTTTATTCCCTTTGCCATACTCTTGCCAAGCACAGGAATATGAAGAAGTGTTTTCTCTACTGCACGCTTTGTATCTACATATCCCTTTGTGTTTCTCAGCGATTTCAGATATCTTGCAAGAGCTCCTACATTCTTTGAAATGGACATTGTATTATCGTTGAGAATTACTATAAGATTGTTGTTCTTCTCTTTTCCGCCGTTGTTCATTCCCTCATAGAACATTCCGCCTGTCATAGCTCCGTCTCCGATTACAGCTACTGCATAAGTATCCTTGCCCTGAAGGCTCATTGCCTCTGCTATTCCACAGGCTACCGATACTGATGTACTGCTGTGTCCACTGATAAATGAATCGTGCTCTGACTCTGAGGGCTTGGGAAATCCCGAAATACCGTTTTCCTGTCTCAATGTAGGAAAAAGGTCTGCTCTTCCT
>SVNM01000091.1 GCA_015066875.1 Ruminococcus sp. | reverse complement strand
GTACAGCCGTAAACCTCTTTGAAGGACTTTGAAAAATAGCTGTGGTCGTCAAAGCCGCAAAGCTCGCAGATTGTGTTTATGGAATATGCTGTGTTCTGTATCATATACGCCGCATTACGCAAACGACAATTTTTCAGATAGCCTATCGGCGATTGTCCTGTTATATTTTTGAAACATCGCAGAACCTCGCTTTTGCTTATAAATGAAGCGGCGGCAATATCGTCAAGTGTGATTTTTTCGGCATAGTGTGCGTGAATAAAATTCAATATGTCACGAAGCCGTGTTTCCTGTACAAGACTTGCGTTGCTGCTGACAGGAACATCGTTTTCCGCAAGCTGTTTAAGTATCAGAAAAACAGCAGAAAGCTCATTTCTGACAATAAGCTCGTAGTCAGGTACTTCAATATTTACTGAATTCCAAACATTTTTAAGATGACTTGACAGCTTGGAGTAATTATTATCATCGGGTGTAAAAATCATTTTACGCAGACTACTGTTTGTTGTTATCGGAAGCAGATATTTCTTATGATAAATGCTATCATCTTTACCGCCGATTATCGAGCCGTGCACAACAATGGAACGAAAAACGCTCTTCTTTTCTTTGGCAGACCTGAACAGAGCGTGAAGAGTATTGGAGTTCAGAAAATATATGTCGCCTATGTTAAGAGTAAATCTTTCGTTTCCGCACTCCATAAGAACGCTCCCCTCGGTAACAAAACCGAATTCCATTTCCTCGTGCCAGTGCCAGCTTACAAAATTATCCGTAACATCGGCGTGATAAACTGCAATAGGGAATTCAGAGGTTCCGTGCATATTGGTTTCGTCAGATTTGAACGGCGGATTATAGCCGTAGCCTGTATTACTTACCAGCACACTGTAATCTACAATCGACATAAAAGCTCCTTTGGTGATATTCTCATAGTTTTAGAGGATTTACTTATATTTTTTCATCACTCTTGGTGTTATAATTATAATACAAAAATCAAAAACGGTCAACCCATATTCTGAACAGGAGGTATCACTATGATAAGATTTTTTGAAGAGAACGGTGCACTTATTGCACGTCTCAGAAACGAAACCGTTCGTATCGAGGGCTGGGGTAAGAATGCGCTCAGAGTAAGAGCAACGCTTTTGAAAAGAATGCCCAATGACGAACACGCTTTAACCGAAAAGGTTGCTCATAACGCCGTTGTTGCAATCGATGAAAAGGCTGAAACTGCCGAAATCACAAACGGCAGAATAAAGGCTACAATCAACTGCGTAGGTATCATCACGTTTTACAGGGATAACGAGCTTATTCTTCAGGAATATTACAGCTACTACCACGGCTCAATCCGTAAGGAAGCTATCTGCTATAAAACAAAATCCCGTGAATACAAGGGACTTTCTTCCGAGGAATTTAAAATCACCGCACGCTTTGAGGCTGACGCAGACGAAAAACTTTTCGGTATGGGACAGTATCAGATGCCTATTCTCAACCTCAAGGGCACTGTTCTTCCTCTTGAACAGAGAAATTCTCAGGTAAGCGTTCCTTTTGTGATTTCAAGCAAGGGCTACGGTATGCTGTGGAATAATCCCGCAACAGGCGAAGCGGCTTTTGGTACAAATATCACCAAATGGATTGCCGATGAGAGCGATATGCTGGACTACTGGATTACAGCGGATGAAACACCTGCCGATATTGTCTGCAACTACACAGAATGTGTCGGACGTGCCCCTGTTATGAGTAAGAACTATCTCGGTCTGTGGCAGTGCAAGCTCCGTTACCGCACTCCCGACGAGGTGCTTGAGGTCGCAAGAAGATACAAGGAGCTTGGTATTCACCTTGACGTTATCATAATTGATTTTTTCCATTGGCCATATCAGGGAGATTGGAGATTTGACGAAAAATACTGGAGTCGTGATGCTGTCAAGGCTATGACAGACGAGCTTCATGCCGATGGTACAAAGGTAATGGTTTCCGTGTGGCCGTCTGTTGATAAGCGCAGTGAAAACTATTATGAGATGGAGCAGAAGGCTCTCATCAGCACAACAGATGTAGGCTCAATCCAGACCTACGATTATGAGGGTGATTGCGGAACTGTTGACTTCTTCAATCCCGAAGCGCAGGAATTTGTATGGAATAAGTGCAAGAAAAATTATCGTGACTGGGGTATCGACCTTTTCTGGCTTGATAACGCAGAGCCTGACAGCACAAAATATGACTTCGAAAACTACCGCTACTACACAGGCAGAGGCTCTAAGGTAGGCTGTGAATATCCTAAAAAGTATGCAGAGGCATTCTTCAACGGACAGGAAGCAATTGGCGACAGCGACACAGTAAATCTCTGCCGCAGTGCTTGGGTCGGCAGTCAGAAATACAGAACTCTCGTATGGACAGGCGATATTCAATCCAACTTCGAGTCCTTCAAGGACCAGGTTGTTGCAGGACAGAATATGGGTCTTGCAGGTATTCCTTGGTGGACAACCGATATCGGCGGTTTTATGACAGACGAGCATAACGACCCTGATTTTGTTGAACTGCTTATCCGCTGGTATCAGTACGGCGTATTCTGTCCTATCCTCCGTATGCACGGAAACAGAGGACCCGACTGGGATATTCCGAAGCTTGACGACAGAAACTTCGGCGGCGGTTATCTCTACACAGGACACCCGAACGAAATGTGGAGCTATGGCGACGAAGCGTACGGAATTATGAAGAAGTGGTTTGATATCCGTGTTTCGATGAAAGACTATATTGCAGGACTTATGGAGGAAACCTCAAAAACAGGCGCACCGCTCATCAGAACAATGTTCTTTGAATTTCCTGATGATGAAAAGTGCTGGAATTTACCTGAACAGTATATGTTCGGCAGTGACTATCTTGTTGCTCCCGTACTTTCACTCGGTGCAAGAGAGCGTGAGGTTTATCTGCCGAAGGGTAAGTGGGAAAACATCAATGACAACACCGTTTATGAAGGCGGTCAGACAGTTATTGTCCCTGCACCTCTTGACTCTATGCCTGTATTTAAGAAAATCGGGTAAATATGAGGGATAAAATATGGCGAAAAACAAATACAGGAAAACACAGCTTGCCTGTTATCTCGGCTTTATAACGCAGGCAATCTGTGCAAATTTTCTGCCTCTGTTATATATCACATTTCACGAAAGTTACGGCATTTCGTTAGGAATGCTTGCGCTTATTTCCACACTGTTTTTCTTTACACAGCTTGTGGTGGATTTTGTGTGTGCAGCAATTGTCGATAAAATCGGCTATCGTCCTTGTGTAATTGCGGCGGAAGTAACATCTTTTCTCGGACTTGCAGGGCTTGCGGTCTTGCCTGACCTGACACCTTCTCCCATTGTGGGAATTCTTATTTGTGTAATTCTCTATGCTGTAGGAAGCGGTCTTGCAGAGGTGCTTGTCAGTCCGATAATCGAGGCTTGTCCTTTTGATAATAAGGATTCGATTATGAGTCTGCTCCACTCATTTTATTGCTGGGGCTGGGTGTTTGTAATCCTCGGCTCAACAGCTTTCTTTACAGTATTCGGCATTGAGAACTGGAAAATTCTTGCACTTTTATGGTCGGCAATTCCTCTGTTCAATATTTACAATTTTGCTGTATGCCCGATTGAGAAGCTGACAGAGGACGGAGAAGGTATGACAATGGGACAGCTGTTCAAAACCAAAATCTTCTGGGTATTTATACTGCTTATGGTTTGCGCAGGCTCATCGGAGCTTGCAATGGCACAGTGGGCGTCAGCATTTGCCGAAGCTGCTCTCGGCGTTGAAAAAACAATCGGCGACCTTGCAGGTCCCTGCGGCTTTGCGGTTTGTATGGGTATAAGCAGATTGCTTTACGGTAAATTCGGCGAAAGGGTTGACTTGTCAAAATTTATGATTTTCTCAGGCTTGCTGTGTACAGCCTGCTATCTTGTGGCAGGAATTTCAGATATTCCCGCGCTGGGACTTATAGGTTGTGCGGTATGCGGATTTTCCGTCGGAATTATGTGGCCCGGCTCAATCAGTATTTCATCGAAAATTCTTTCCAAGGGCGGAACAGCAATGTTTGCCTTGCTTGCCCTTGCAGGAGACCTCGGTGGCTCGGTAGGTCCGACCATAATAGGAGCTGTGTCGCAGAAAACAGGAGATGACCTGCGTATGGGTGTACTTGCAGGAATAGGCTTTCCGATAGTGCTTGTTATCTGTACGCTCATCCTGAAAAATAAAAAGAAATCTTTATAAGTAAAACAGCCGTATTCGGAAAATTCCGAGTACGGCTGTTTTGCAGGGGGATATGTGTTTGATTTTTAATTGTCTTTTCGGCAATGGATTATACATTTCGTTCATAACATTCCGCATCGGGAACATCAGATCATCTTCATTGACCGTGGAATCGTAGTGATCATCGGCTGCAATAAACCGCACGTTCTGTTCCTTGAAATGCTCTACCTGCAAGCCGACTTCCACATAGTTTCGACCGAATCGGGACAGGTCTTTTACAATCACAAGGTTGATGTTCCCTGCATGGATGTCTTTGAGCATCTGCTGAAATGCAGGTCTTTGGAAGTTCGTACCGCTGTAGCCGTCGTCACAGTAGAATTCGTACTCCGTGATACTGTGTGCCTGACAGTACTGTTCCAATAAAATTTTCTGCGTCTCGATGGACACGCTGCCGCCGAAGTTGCCGTCATCCACCGAGAGTCTGCAATATAATGCTGCGTGTTTCTGCATCATCATTCTCCTTTCTGGCAGCGGACACGCATAGCCTTGCACCTCCAGTATACCACATCTGTCGGCACAAAGCCAGCTGAATTTGTCCGCCGCTTTCATCTTTGTGCAACCTCAATAAGAGGTTCCTTGGAATTTGTTCATCTTGCAGAAGTGTCCTTCCGCTGAATCATTTCCTCGAACTCATCTGACACAGATCCGATTTCTTCTCCCGTTTCTAATCTGCGGAGCATGAGATTGGAGAGTGATTTTGCAGCATTGGTCTGTCCCTCAAAGACAGACCACACACGGTATGTCACGCCGTTCAGATAGTGATCATGGTACTGTGCATCGCCCTGATTCTGGCACTGTGCAGGTTCGAGGGTGTATTCTCTTTTTCTGATTTTGATTCTTTCCATAGTCCTCCAGTTCTCCGAACAAAGTCGGATTG
>SVNM01000025.1 GCA_015066875.1 Ruminococcus sp. | reverse complement strand
TGTCCGCTCTGTCTTTACAATCTTAAGAAGAATTCAGGCTCAGAGCTTCCTGTAGTTTATATTACAGAGCTTCTTGCGCAGGCTCTCGGAGTCAAGGAACAGGAGGAAAAGTAATGCATAGTGATAACTTGAAAGAGCAGGTTCTCCGTTCAAGCGGAGTAAACGTGCTGAAATGTATGCGCTGCGGAAAGTGTTCAGCCACCTGTCCGTCCTATGATGAGATGGAATACCACCCTCACCAGTTTGTATATATGGTGGAAAAGGGAAATATAGATGAGCTTATGAAATCAGAGTCTATATACAAGTGCCTTACCTGTTTTGCCTGTGTGGAAAGATGCCCCAGAAATGTTGAGCCCGCAAAGGTAGTCGAGGCAGTACGTCTTGCTGCAGTACGCAGACAGGGCTGTAATCATCTTACACCCGATATGATACCGTCAATGCTTGACGAGGACCTTCCTCAGCAGGCAATTGTTACGGCGTTCAGAAAATACGCTAAGTAAGGAGGAGCTGTTATGCAGAGAATAGGAGTATTTGTCTGCCATTGCGGTACTAACATCGCGGCAACAGTCGATGTAGTTGCAGTTGCAGAGGCGCTTCAGCACGAGCCGGGAGTAGTAATCTCCAAGGAATATCAGTATATGTGCTCTGAAGCCGGACAGGAGCTTGTAAAGGAAGCTATCAAGGAGCATAAGCTTACAGGTGTTGTAATCTGCTCATGCTCACCGAGAATGCACGAAAATACATTCAGAAAGGCAGCAGCTGCTGCCGGACTTAACCCTTATATGGTTGAAATCGCAAATATCCGTGAGCAGTGCTCATGGATTCACAAGGATAAGACATCAGGTACAGAAAAAGCTATTATCCTTGGAAGAGCCGCTATTGCCAAAGTTCACCTCAATGCTCCTCTTACAGCAGGACAGAGTCCTGTAATCAAGAGAGCTCTTGTAATCGGCGGAGGTATCGCAGGTATCCAGACAGCGCTTGATATTGCCGATGCGGGATTTGAGGTTGATATCGTTGAGAAGGAGCCTACAATCGGCGGTAAGATGACTCAGATTGACAAGACATTCCCTACACTTGACTGTGCGGCTTGTATCCTTACACCTAAAATGGTTGAGTGTGCACAGAATGAGAAGATCCGTATTCACTCGTACAGTGAAGTAAGTGATGTAAAGGGCTTTGTAGGAAACTTCAATGTCACAATCAAGAAAAAGGCTCGTTTTGTAGATGAAACAAAGTGTACAGGCTGCGGACTCTGTACAGAAAAATGTCCTATGAAGAAGGTTCCTGACCTTTTCAACCTTGGAATGAATAACAGAAGAGCAATCTACATTCCTTTTGCACAGGCAGTTCCGAAGGTTGCAACAATCGACGCTGACTACTGTAATATGCTGAAAAACGGCAAGTGCGGAGTCTGCGCTAAGGTATGTACTGCCGGAGCAATTGACTATAAACAGCAGGATCAGTACATCGAGGAGCAGTATGGTGCAATCGTAGTTGCAACAGGCTTCAATCCCATAAAGCTTGACAAATATGACGAGTTTGCTTACTCACAGAGCAAGGACGTTATCACCTCGCTTGAGTTTGAACGTCTTACAAATGCTGCAGGCCCCACAAGCGGAACACTGCTTCGTCCCTCAGACGGAAAGCACCCTCATACAATCGTGTTCGTTCAGTGCGTAGGCTCAAGATGCGATGACAGCAAGGGCAAGAGCTATTGCTCAAAGATCTGCTGTATGTATACAGCAAAGCACGCAATGCTTACACGTGAAAAGTATCCCGATACAGACGTATATGTATTCTATATAGATGTAAGAACTCCCGGAAAGAACTTTGACGAGTTCTATCGCCGTGCAGTTGAGCAGTACGGAGTTCACTATATCAAGGGTATGGTCGGCAAGGTTACTCCCAAGGCAGACGGAACTCTTGATGTTCAGGCTTCAGACCTTATCTCCAACGAACAGCTTCACATTGACGCAGACCTTGTTGTTCTTGCAGCTGCAATCGAGCCCGACAAGAGCGCACGTCCTCTTGCAACAAAGCTTACAGCAAGTATGGACACAAATGATTTCTTCACCGAAGCTCACGCAAAGCTTCGTCCCGTAGAAAGCCCCACAGCCGGAATTTTCCTTTCAGGAGCTTGTCAGGGACCTAAGGATATCCCTGAGACAGTTTCTCAGGCAGGAGCTGCCGCAGCTAAGGTAATAGGACTCCTCAGCAAGAACAGCCTTACCTGTAACCCCTGCGTTGCCCAGTCAGACGAGCTTATGTGCAACGGCTGTTCAGCTTGCGAAAAGGTTTGTCCCTACGGAGCAATCACATACAGCGAAAAGGAATTCAGAATGCCCGACAGAACAACTAAGCTTCGTCGCGTAGCAAGCGTAAATCCTGCGGTATGTCAGGGTTGCGGAGCTTGTACAGTAACCTGTCCTTCAGGAGCTATGGACCTTAAGGGCTTCTCTAACAGACAAATTATGGCGGAGGTAGACGCAATATGCAAGTAAATGAAAATAAAGAATTTGAGCCTGTAATCGTTGCTTTCTGCTGTAACTGGTGTTCATATGCGGGAGCAGACCTTTCAGGTACAAACAGACTTAACTATCCTGCAAATGTAAAAATTATCAGAGTACCCTGCTCTTGCAGAGTAAATCCGCTTTTTATCCTCAGAGCCTTTCAGAGAGGCGCTGATGGTGTAATCATCTGCGGATGCCACCCCGGCGACTGTCACTATACATCAGGAAACTACTACGCAAGAAGACGTATAACAATGCTCTTCAGTATGCTTGATTATCTCGGAATTGAAAGAGACCGTACTCGTCTTGAGTGGGTGTCTGCTGCCGAGGGTGCAAAATTTGCAAAAACAATGAACGAGTTTGTAGAAGCAGTCAAGAAGCTCGGACCTAACAGAAGATTGGAGGATTTAAGATGCAAAAAGCAATAATTGAAAAAGCAAAACAGCTTCTTGCCGACGGTACTGTAAACCGCGTAATCGGCTGGAAGAAGGGCGAATTTGCATACGACTCCACACCGGCTGTTTTTGAAAGCGCAGAGGAGCTTGAAAACGAGTTTGTTTATGATGACTTCACAGCCTCAAACGTTTCAAAGTATCTCATCAAGGAGAGCGCTAAAGAGGGCAAGGTTCTTGTATTCCTTAAGCCCTGTGATACATACAGCTTCAATCAGCTTGTAAAGGAGCACCGCATCAACAGAGAAAACGTTTATGTTGTGGGAATTGAGTGCTGGGGCAAGGCTGATATCGAGAAAATCAAGGCAAGAGGCATTTCAGGCATCAAGTCTATCACAAACAACGAAGGTACTCTCACAATCGAGACTATCTACGGTACAGAGAGTATTCCCACATATGAGGTTATGGCTGAAAGATGCCTTTCATGTAAGAGCAAGAAGCACGTAGCTTATGACGAGCTTATGGGCGAGGAAGGCGAGGTTATCGACTCTAACCGCTTTGATATGGTAGCTCAGCTTGAGAATATGACCTCTGAGGAGCGTTACAATTTCTGGAGAGACCAGCTTTCAAAGTGCATCAGATGCAATGCCTGCAGAAATGTGTGTCCCGCTTGTACCTGCGAGAAGTGCATTTTCGACAACGACAATTCAGGCGTAGCAAACAAGGCTCCCGCAGACAGCTTTGAGGAAAATATGTTCCATATTATCAGAGCTTTCCACGTTGCCGGAAGATGTACAGACTGCGGTGAGTGTTCAAGAGTCTGTCCTCAGAACATTCCGCTTCACCTTCTCAACAGAAAGTTCATCAAGGATATCAATGAGCTTTACGGCGAGTATCAGGCAGGCGAGGATACCGAGTCAAGAGGACCTCTTACAGCTTATACCGAGGACGACTGCGAGCCTTCAGTAGTACACGAAAGGGGAGTTGAATAATATGCTGATGATGAGTACAGATAAGCTTGATGAGCTTTTTGCTCTGATAGCAAAGAATCAGACACTTTACCTCCCTGTTGATACAAAGGACGCTACAGCAGAGTTCACAAAGTGGACTGAGGGCGTAAAATACAGCAATGCTCTCAATACAGTGAGAAGCGCAAAGGACTTTTTCTTCCCACAGACAGAAGATCTTGTGGATTTCAAAATGTCAGGCAAGAATATCGAGATTATCGATATCAGAAAAGAAGCTGAGGACTTCGTTCTTTTCGGAGTTCGTGCCTGCGACGCAAAGAGCTTTGAAATTCTCGACAGCGTTTATCTTACAGAGCCTGTTGACTCTTACTACAAGACAAGAAGAGATCACGGAACAGTAGTTACAATGGCTTGTACAAGACCTTCCGAAACCTGCTTCTGCGGAGCTTTCGGAATAGACGCAACAGCTCCCAAGGGCGATGCTTGTTGCTATATTGCGGGCGATAAGCTCTATATCGAAGCTTTCACCGATAAGGGAAGAGCTCTTGTAGACTCTGTTTCATCACTCTTTACAGAGGGCGATACAGCAGAGCTTGAAGCAACAAAGGCAAAGACAAAGAAGATTTTAGCTCAGCTTCCTCTTGCAAATCTCTCAACTGAGGCTTTCGGCGGAGATAAGCTTACAGAGCTTTTCAACTCTGACAAGTGGGGCGAGCTCAGCGAAAGCTGTCTTGCGTGCGGAACATGTACCTTTGTATGTCCTACATGTCAGTGTTACGACATCAAGGACTTCGACACAGGACACGGCATCAAGCGTTATCGTTGCTGGGACTCCTGTATGTATTCCGACTTTACAAAAATGGCACACGGCAACCCCAGACTCACTCAGCTTGAGCGCTTCAGACAGCGTTTTATGCACAAGCTTGTTTACTATCCTTCAAACAATAACGGGGAGTTCGGCTGTGTAGGCTGTGGAAGATGTCTTTCAAAGTGTCCCATTTCAATGAATATAGTTAAAGTAATGAAAGCATTGGAGGTTAAGTGATGAATAACGATACATTAATTCCTCATCTCGGAGTAGTAACTGATATTCGTATCGACACT
Source organism: Ruminococcus sp. (assembly GCA_015066875.1). GTDB lineage: Bacteria > Bacillota > Clostridia > Oscillospirales > Ruminococcaceae > Ruminococcus. The sequence goes on along the minus strand of SVNM01000025.1, from coordinate 26,129 downwards.
CCCGATGTAAAGACCTTCAGAGTGGTTTCTCCTGAGGGAGGTAAGGTTTTCGAGCATATGCCCGGACAGTGCGCAATGCTTTCAATTCCCGGCGTGGGCGAGGCAATGTTCTCAATTACCTCATCACCCACAAATACTGAATTTATGGAGTTCAGTATCAAGAAGTGCGGTTGCCTTACCGACTGGCTTCACCTTATGGATGTTGGTCAGCAGATTACAATCCGCGGACCTTACGGAAATGCATTTCCCGTTGAGACTGAGCTCAAAGGCAAGGACCTTCTCTTTATCGCAGGTGGTATCGGACTTGCACCGCTTCGTTCAGTAATAAACTACGTAAGAGATAAGCGTGAGAATTACGGCAGTGTACAGATCGTTTACGGTTCACGTTCAAAGGACGACCTTGTTGATTATCAGGAGATCATCAACGAGTGGATGGCTGATGACGGAATTGAAGTAAATCTTACAATAGATAATCCCCAGGAGGGCTGGGAAGGTCACGTAGGCTTTGTTCCTAACTTTGTAAAGGAGCTTGAGCCTTCAACAAGCAAGACAGTACTTGTCTGCGGACCTCCCATAATGATCAAGTTCACTCTTGCCGGACTTAAAGAGCTTGGCTTTGAAGAAACACAGGTTTACACAACAATGGAGCTTCGTATGAAGTGCGGAGTAGGCAAGTGCGGACGCTGTAATATCGGCGATAAGTACGTCTGCAAAGACGGTCCCGTATTCCGTTATGACAAGCTCGCAGAGCTTCCCAACGAATATTAATAAGGAGTATCAGTATGGAAAAAACAGTAAATATATTCCTGTTCGGAAAAAAGTATGAAGTACCTGCCGGACTTACAATAATGACTGCTATGGAGCACGCAGGCTATCAGCTGGTAAGAGGCTGTGGTTGCCGTAACGGCTTCTGCGGAGCATGTGCAACAATTTACAGAATCAAGGGCAACCCTGAGCTCAAGGCTTGTCTTGCCTGTCAGACAGAGGTTCAGGAGGGTATGTACATCGCAACACTTCCTTTCTTCCCCCTTGTAAAGCAGGTTTACAACATTGAAAACATCAAGCCTACAGAGCAGATTATGATGCAACTCTATCCTGAGATTTACAGCTGTATCGGCTGTAATGCGTGTACAAAGGCTTGTACTCAGGAACTCAACGTAATGCAGTATATTGCATACGCTCAGAGAGGCGAGTATGAGAAGTGCGCAGAAGAGTCCTTCGACTGCGTAATGTGCGGAGTATGTTCATCACGCTGTCCCGCAGGAATTTCTCACCCCCAGGTAGCAATGCTTGCAAGAAGACTCAACGGAAAGTACATTGCTCCCGAATGCGGACACCTTGCCGACAGAGTAAACGAAATCAACGAGGGTATCTTCAAGTCTCTTATCGAGGACCTTATGCAGAAGCCTGTTGAAGAGATGAAAGAGCTCTACAACTCACGTGAGATCGAGAAGTAAGGGAGGAAAAGCTGATGTATAAAATTGAAAAATACAATGAACTTGCAAAGCTTGTAGCTGAAAAAAGAGCAGAAAATGCAAGCTTAGAGCCAAGAAGAATGACAGCGCAGGAAAAGGAAACACTTCTTGCAACCTTCCACCCCGACTATAAGCAGGGCGAGTTCACAGTGCTTACAGCGGGTACAAATAAGGGAGATAAGGTTCCCACACAGCTTGCAGAGCTTCTTCAGGGACATAGCAGAATCAATGCCGATGAGGTAGACCTTGCAAATCCCGATTACGATACAGATGTGCTTATCATCGGCGGAGGCGGTGCAGGAGCTTCAGCAGCTATCGAGGCTGACGAGGCAGGCGTAAAGGCAATGATCGTTACAAAGCTTCGTATCGGCGATGCAAACACAATGATGGCAGAGGGCGGAATTCAGGCTGCAGATAAGCCTAACGATTCTCCCGCAATCCACTATCTTGATGCTTTCGGCGGAGGTCACTTTGCTGCAAAGCCTGAGCTTCTTGAAAAGCTTGTATGTGATGCTCCCGAAGCAATTCAGTGGCTTAATCATCTCGGAGTAGAGTTTGATAAAGAGCCCGACGGTACAATGATCACTACTCACGGTGGCGGTACATCAAGAAAGAGAATGCACGCAGCTAAGGACTACTCAGGAGCTGAAATTATGAGAACTCTTCGTGACGAGGTTCTCAACAGAGGAATTCCCGTAATCGACTTCACAGCAGCAGTAGAGATTATCCTTGACAGCAACGGTAAGGCTGCAGGTGCGGTTCTTATGAATATGGAAACAAAGGAGCTTCTCGTTGCAAGAGCCAAGACTGTAGTTATCGCAACAGGCGGTGCGGGCAGACTTCACTATCAGGGATTCCCCACATCAAATCACTACGGCGCAACAGCTGATGGTCTTGTACTCGGCTACAGAGTAGGAGCTAAGCTTCTTTACGCAGATACACTTCAGTATCACCCCACAGGAACAGCTTATCCTGAGCAGATTTTCGGAGCGCTTGTAACAGAAAAGGTGCGTTCACTCGGTGCAAAGCTCGTAAACATCGACGGAGAGGTCTTTATGCATCCTCTTGAGACACGTGACGTAACAGCAGCATCAATTATCCGTGAGTGCTCAGAGCGTGGCAAGGGTATTGAAACAGATCAGGGAATGGGCGTATGGCTTGATACTCCTATGATTGAATACAAAAACGGTGAGGGAACAATCGAGAAGAGAATTCCCGCAATGCTGAGAATGTTCGGCAAGTACGGAATTGATATCCGCAAGGAGCCCATTCTCGTATATCCTACACTCCACTATCAGAACGGTGGTCTTGATATCACAGCTGACGGTATGACAGGTGTAGAAAATCTTTATGCAGCCGGCGAGGTTGTAGGCGGAATTCACGGAAGAAACCGTCTTATGGGTAACTCACTCCTTGACGTAATTGTATTCGGCAGAAATGCGGGAGTTCACGCAGCAGCTAAGGCTAAGGAGACTGCACAGCCCGAAGGACTCACACTTGACCACATTGCTAAATTTGATGCACAGCTTGCAGAAGCAGGAATTGAAACAGAAACTGTTTCACCTAAGCTTCTTCCTAACTACACAAAACAGGCAAGCATCTGATTGAAAAAAATAATTCTCAGCGGAGCATAAGTCTCTGCTGAGAAATTTACAATTAAATATTTTGGAAAGAACAGAGGTAATTACAGATGAATTTATTTGACGGAGTCATCTCTATACAGTCAGTATCATTTCTCGTATTTTCAGTTTTTGCCATTGCAGTGGTAGGATACCTTCTTGGCAGAATAACAATCAAGGGCGTATCACTTGGTGATGCGGCAGTATTCATTGTAGCACTGTTATACGGCTGTTTTTGCTATGAAAACCTCAGCAGCAACGTAGTAGTTACATCAGGTGAAACTGTTGTATCATTTGCAAAGGAAGGCTTAAAGCTTGTTGAAAATCTCGGACTCATTCTCTTTGTAACATCAGTAGGCTTTATTGCAGGTCCTAATTTCTTCGGAAACTTCAAAAAGAACTTCAAGTCATACGTACTTCTTGCACTTGTAGTAATCATAATGGGCGGACTTTCCTGTGCAGGCTGTATCTTCATTGACAAGCAGATTTCAGGCGATTCATATGAAGAAATCACAGCAATGCTTGTAGGACTTCTCTCAGGCTCACTTACAAGTACACCCGCATTTTCAGCAGCAAAGGGAACAGTAAATCCCGATCTGGAAGAACTTGTATCGGTAGGACACGGTATTGCTTATCTTTTCGGAGTAATCGGTGTAGTACTCTTTGTACAGATCGTACCTAAGATGATGAAGGCAGATATGGCAGTTGAAAGAGAAAAGCTTATGACAGCAGATACAGCTTCAAAGAAAAAGGTATATAACGGCAAGCTAATTGAAATTGACGAATTCGGATTTATGCCTTTCTCACTTGCAGCAATTCTCGGTATCTTCATAGGAGCAATAAAGATCGGCAGCTTCTCACTTACAACAACAGGCGGATGTCTGCTTGTATCACTGATTATCGGACATTTTGCACGTATTGGCTGTGTATCACTCACACCTAAGGCAACAACTCTCAAGGTATTCAGAGAACTCGGACTTATGCTCTTCCTTGTTGGTGCAGGAATTCCCGGTGGTGCAAGCTTTGTAACACACTTCAAGCCTGTATACTTTGTATACGGAATAATAATGACAATCATTCCTATGATCATCGGTTTCCTCTTTGCAAAGTATGTATTGAAGCTGAGCCTTCTCAACAACCTTGGATCTATCACAGGCGGTATGACATCAACTCCCGCACTTGGAACACTTATTGGTACAGCAGGAACAGAAAACGTAGCTTCAGCATATGCAGCAACATATCCTGTAGCTCTTATCTCGGTAGTGCTTGTATCGCAGATACTCATTCTGTTAATCAAATAAAATCAAAGGACACGGAGCAAAACCGTGTCCTTATTTTTATACAGCAAAAAAGACTGTCATACAAGTGAGGTATGGCAGTCTTTAAAGTTATGACAAAAGTCACCGAATCAAGTTACAGATGACACATTTACCTCACTCGTCTCCTGTGATATATTTATATTAAGGAAAGTATATATGAAGAGGTGAAATATATGGGTTATTACGAAAAGAAAAGAGAAGAAACTCTGGAAAAAATATTCAGGATAACAACATATATATTGATATGTGTCTTTTTAGTATTAATGCTTGCCCCGTTTTTCTTTATAGAGCTTTTTACATTAACGGAAGGAGCATTTCATCGTTTTGAATGGATAATACGCGTAATAGCTTTTTTTGTCAGATCAGGCGTAGTACCGCTGTGTATCATCTATCAGATTTTTTACATAGTGCATCGCTTTTTTCGTAAAAAGTAAACGTGAATAAACGTATATAATTTTTGAAAAGAGCAGTCCTAAATATTAATATTATGCTGACAAATCAATAATGTAGAGATGAGTCTGTGGATCATCGCCATATTGAAAAAGATACAGGAAAACTTCATTGGCACTATGATACACAATCTGATGATTGACGTAATTACACTTGCTTGAGAATTCATAAGTTTTAACTATATCGTTATCGGTTAAAGAAAAAATTACCAGCTGATATTTGTTCATTTCATTTTCCTGAGAGGTGTCTGTAATTTTTCCATAAACAGCAATATCAGTTCCATCAGTGGAAAAGCAGGGATTTCCAAGGTAGTTTATTTCCTTATCAAGCAATGAAGAGCAGTCAATTTCGCTGAATTCCAAGGTATCAAGATTTAACTTGCCAACTCCTCTGAAATCTGAAATAAAGCCCTTAGAAAAATAAAGATAATTATCTGCTGTCTTCTCAGGAATGAATACAGAGCCATCTTCACAAGGCACAATTCGGTGATTTTCACCTGTTTCAAGATTATATATGCCTGAATAATCAATTGTTTCGTGATTAATTATATAATATGCGAAGCGATTTTCGTCAATCATATCACAGAATACGGCACATTTCTGCGTATCCTCCTCAGGAATTTCAATGACAGCATTTTTGTTTCCGTTTTTATCAACAAGATAAAGGTTTACATCTTCAATAATTGTTCGTCCGTCTGATAATGTATATTCGTTTCCATAGCTAAATTCTTCGTAGTGTTCCATATAACAGCTGTTTTCAGGCAGAGACAGATCTATAAACGTTATATCAGAGCTCGTGTTATAATCGGACTCTTTATTTTCTACATAGTTTTCAGTGGCGGATAGAGTTGAGGATTCAACAGTTGAAGATTTCATAAGTTCGTTGTTGCTTACGGGGTTATTACTGCATCCTGTGCATAGAATCAGCAGAAGAAGTATTGTAAGTTTTTTCATTATGTCACCTCTTGACATATAGTTAATCCTCCGAACACTTCTGTGCAAGTTTTCTTAGCTCATCGGGAGTAAACACATATTCCTTACCGCAGAAGTGACAGCCGACAGAGGTATCCTTGCCCTCGTCAGCGATATCGCAGAGCTCCTTTGCTCCGAGACTAATGAGAATACGCTCAGTACGATTACGACTGCAGTCGCACTTATAGGAAACCTCAGCGCTGTCAAGCTCATTAGGCTCAAGGCCGTCAAAGAGCATATTTGTAATCTCCTCAGGAGTTTTACCCTCAGCAAGAAGAGTAGAAACAGGTGGAAGTTCAGCTACATTTTTCTCAATAATATCAATGCATTTTTCATCAGCAAAGGGGAGAAGCTGAATGAGGAAGCCTCCCGCAGATTTGACAGAGAGGTCGGTATCCACAAGAACACCGAGAGCACATACAGTGGGAATCTGCTCGCTTGAAGCGAAGTAATTAGCGATATCCTCAGCGATTTCGCCTGAAACAAGAGGGATAACACCAACATAGGGCTCTTTAAGTCCAAGATCCTTTACAACAGAAAGATTGCCATTTCTTCCCACAGCTCCTGCTACGTCAAGCTTGCCCTTGCTGTTGAGGGGGATTTCCACCACAGGATTGGTAACACAGCTTTTAACATTACCCATACTGTTGGCAACAGCAACAAGCTGACCTGCGGGACCGTCTGCGTCAATACGGAGAGTAATGCTGTCGTCCTTACCTTTAAGGTTATAACCCATAAGTGAAGCACCGATAGTAAGACGTCCCAGTCCGGCAGTAACAACAGCAGATGATTTGTGTATTCTTTCGATTTCCGAAACGATATTTTTAGCGTCAAGCACAGCACAAACAGCTGAGCCGTCAGCAGAGATAGCTCTGTAAAGATTTTTCATAAATGATCCTCCAATTAAATTTTTCTTGCAACGTAAACAATACGTTTGGTTGTATCTTCAGGCGGAGCGAATGAATCGTCTCCGTACTTGGCGAGTATTTCAAAACCGCAGTCGCATAGCATTTCGTCAAGAAGCTCTGTACTGTAGGCTTTTTCAGAGAAGCTTTCCGAACTTCTTGAATAAAGTCCGTTTGCTTCGAGCTCAAAGAATTCGAGATTGATTTTAACCTCGTCAGTATTTCGGTTAAGAGTATTCTCCCATATGCAGTAGACGTTATCTGTCTCATAGGTAAAGGTGTTGTCTGCGAGGATTTCACGGTGCTTGTAGAGGGTATTCACATCGAAGATGAAAAGTCCCTGAGGCTCAGCAAAGAGGGAAACACGCTGAAAGACCTTTTTCACGTCATCGGCGGAGCTGAGGTGATTGATGCTGTCAAGTGCGCATATAGTCACATCGACAGTGCCGAACATATCAATAGTACGCATATCCTGACAGAGGTACTGAATAGGCAGACCGCTGTCGAATTTTTTTTCAATAGCGATACCCAGCATTTCCTCTGAGTAATCAACGCCTATGACATCATAACCAAGCCTTGCCATCTGCTCTGAGATACTGCCCGTACCGCAGGCAAGGTCAAGGAGTATATTTTCCTTAGTAGTCTTGAACTTTTTAATAATGGTGTGGAAATATTCCGCACGCTTTTTATAGTCGATATTAGCGGTGAGATCGTCGTAATATCGGGCAAAAACACTGTAACCTTTCATTGAGTAAAATCGTCCCTTATATAATTAGTAGTTTTTCTGGAAATTTCATTTCCGTTTTCATCGTAAGTGATAACGTCTGCAATATTACTGTTATTGTAGTAGATATGCTTTTTGGTAAGCTTAAGATTATCGCCGAACCATCTGTACTCATAGTAATAAAGTTCATCGTCTTTATAAGAGCCTGCATACGCATAAACATACTGTTCATCGCTGTAAAAGTCATCGAATATATTGAGAGTATGCCCGATGCTGTTTAGCTCCTTCCAGGGAACAAACCTGTCTGTCTGAGGGTCGTATCGATAGTAAACAGAGGTGTTTTTTCCGTTTATATAGGTAAAATCCGTAGGAATTGCAAGATCATTGTATCCGTCAAAGTCGAAATCATATTGCCCAAGATACTTTTCAATTTCAAAAATCTGAGGAGTATTTGCAATAGGAGTGTTAGTGGGAGCAGTATAATTTTCAACATAATCGGCAAGCTCATTGTAAAGCTGAGGCAAATTATGGTTATCAACCTGCTGAATAATATCCCTGCCCTTCATATAATCCACAGTAGTATCGGTAACTTTGAAATAAACAGGATTATCCACAGTTTTATATTTAGCTCCGTTTGAAGGATTGACAAATGTACGGCTGACGAGGATTTTCTCACCCATATCATCAAACTCATATCTATCGATAATATCCTCAGAGCCTGAATAGTAGTAGTCCTCAGAGTACAGTTGGATAAGCTCATCGTCTTGCCACTCAAAAAGATTTACAATTTTGCCATAGGAGTTATACTCAACGGAAATCAGCTGATTATGCTGATAAATATCAAGTACATAGCCCATACCGTCAGCGATTGCAAGCTCATCTGAGATTACAAAAGAGTCCTCATCGGGAGAAAACACCCAGTAATCGCCATAAAAACCTAAGGGATCTTCTTCCAGACGGGGGATAAAGATATCCTCATATCCGTCGAAATTAAAGTCGGCAATAACAGTCTGCTGAGCGTTGGGTACTTGCTGAAGCTCAACAAAATTCTTTTCAACCCCGTCCATTTTGAGGGTAAGACCCGTCTTTGAGTAAAGGCAGAAAAGCTTTCCTTGCTCATTTTTGGTAGTAGCTTCGGTTTTGCTTTCAGTGGTCTGAGCCTCAGTGGCATCAGTTGCAACAGTAGTCTCCTGTGCAGAGCTTTCAGCCAAAGAAGAGGGAGTCTTCTCTGTATCGGCACAGGCGCACAGCAAAGCTGTGCAGAGCATAAGAGGGATATATTTTTTCATTTTCAACCTCCGTACTTAGTCAAAATCAAGCGGATGTTCGTTTAAATCACGTTCTGCACTTTCAATTAGAATTTCATTACCGTTATCATCTATGTAATACAGCTCAGTGACAGCCGTATTGTTTTCGTTATCAATGAGAGTTATACGTCTTTCAACCAAAATGAGTTTATCATTTTCCCATTTATATATAAACGTTTCGTGCTCATCAGGCTTACTTGTGCTATATGAAAGTGTTTGACCAATACTGACATTTGAAGAAATTCCGATATCCAGCGTATGACCAATATTATTTAGCTCGTCCCAATCTTCAAAAAGACAAGTTTCGGGATTGAAACGATAGTAGACTCCCGGCTCATTCGCGGTATGAATTGTAGTCTGAAAAAATAAATCATCGTACCCATCAAAGTCATAGTCTGCAAATTCAATAACATCAACTCCCTGATAATAATACTCCTCTAATCCGCCGGCACCTTCATATTTATCTACATCAGAGCTGAAATCACCCTTAATAGTCTGCACAAGCTCGCCTGTTTCTCTCAGCTTTATATAAAGTGCATCGTTTTGACGGTTAATATATATCTGAACAGGGTTTACGAAAACAGCCTTTCCGTTTATATGTCGGTTTATCATAGTTTCAGTTTCTTTTACAGAATTATAAAAATAGGTATCTGTACAATCATCACCCAAAGAGTCGGTGTAACTTATCTGTCTGCCTTTGTAGGAAAGCTGTGATTTATCCGAAGTGATAATGTAGTAGTAGACAGAGTTGCCGTGGGTATAGAAATAGTAAGGTGGCTCTGAGAGTGTATCAAATACACTTCTGTCGTGAGTTTCAGTGAGCCCTTCAGTTGATATCAACGTCATGGGCGGGGGAGTACCGAGTTCTGCCTGAGTTGCAGGCTGACCTGTAGTTGTAGTAATCGTGGACTCATTCTCGGCAGATGTTTTATTCTGAGTATCCTCCGTCACATCACCGGTGGAAGTTGTCTCCTGTGCAGAGCTTTCAGCCACAGAAGAGGGAGCCTTCTCTGTATCGGCACAGGCGCACAGCAAAGCTGTGCAGAGCATAAGAGGGATATATTTTTTCATAGCAATCACCAATAAAACAGGCTGTCAAGAAAACCGACAGCCTGAAATTAATATTAGTCCTTATTCATGCCACAGCACTTTTTATACTTCTTTCCGCTTCCACAGGGACAAGGATCATTGTCGCCGATTTTCTTTGAACGAGCGGGCTGATCAGAGAAGCTTCCGTCGCCTGCGCCGGCATTTGGAGCATCAGGCTTCTGTACCTGTTCACGCTGAGGCATAGCGTTCTTCTGAAGCTTAACAGTAAGAAGCATACGAACAGTATCCTCACGGATAGAAGCAACCATAGCGTCGAACATCTCGAAACCTTCGTATCTGTACTCGATAACAGGATTCTTCTGACCGAAAGCACGGAGACCGATACCCTTCTTGAGCTCGTCCATATCATCGATATGAGCCATCCACTTAGTGTCAACAACCTTAAGGAGTATAACACGCTCAAGCTCTCTGATAACTTCAGTGCCGTACTCATCTTCCTTAGCCTGATAAATTTCCTTAGCCTTATCAGTAAGAGCGTTGATAATATCCTGTTTTGAAACAGAAGCGATCTCATCGTTTTCGAATTCAAGGTCCTCAGGACCGATAAGCCAGCCGAGGAAGTATTCCTTAAGGCCAACGAGGTTCCAATCGTCCTTGATTTCGTCATCGATAAGGTAGGTATCAACAGTAGAGGAAACGAGCTCCTCCATCATATTCATAATGCTGTCGTGGAGGTCCTCACCATCAAGAACCTGTGAACGCTGTTTATAGATGATTTCACGCTGAGTATTCATAACGTCATCATAGTTAAGAACGTTCTTTCTGATGCTGAAGTTTCTGCCCTCGACCTTTTTCTGAGAAGACTCAATAATCTTAGTAAGCATCTTGCTTTCGATAGGCATAGTTTCCTCAACATTAAGAGTCTTCATCATATTTTCGAGTCTTTCGCCGGCGAAGATACGCATAAGGTCGTCCTCAACAGAAAGGAAGAAACAGCTTTCGCCCTCATCGCCCTGACGACCTGAACGGCCTCTGAGCTGGTTATCGATACGTCTTGACTCGTGACGCTCAGTACCGAGGATATAAAGACCGCCAGCCTCACGAACAGCAACAGCCTTTTCCTTTACCTCAGCATTGAACTTATCATAGAGTTCGCGGTAAACAGCTCTTGCAGCGAGGATTTCCTCGTTATCTGTATCAGCAAAGCCGATAGCTTCAGTAATAATTTCCTCAGGGATTTCGCGCTTTCTCATTTCAGCCTTAGCGAGGAACTCAGCATTACCGCCGAGCATAATATCAGTACCACGACCAGCCATATTGGTAGCGATGGTAACAGCGCCCAGCTTACCTGCCTGAGCAACGATCTCAGCTTCCTTAGCGTGGTGCTTAGCGTTGAGAACCTCATGCTTAACGCCCTTTCTCTTGAGCATAGCGGAAAGGAGCTCTGACTTTTCGATAGAGATAGTACCTACAAGGATAGGCTGTCCCTTCTTGTTGCACTCGATGATCTTGTCGATAATAGCGAGATACTTACCCTTTTCCGAGCCATAAACCTGATCGTTATGGTCGATACGGATAACAGGCTTGTTAGTGGGGATAGTAACAACGTCGAGCTTGTAGATTTCCTTGAACTCGTCTTCCTCAGTCATAGCAGTACCTGTCATACCTGAGAGCTTATTGTAAAGACGGAAGAAGTTCTGGAAAGTGATAGTAGCGAGAGTCTTTGACTCACGGGCGATCTTAACGCCTTCCTTAGCTTCGATAGCCTGATGGAGACCGTCATTGAAACGACGACCGAGCATAAGACGGCCTGTAAACTCATCAACGATAATAACCTCGCCGTCCTTGACAACGTAGTCGATATCGGCACGCATAATACCATTAGCCTTGATAGCCTGGTTGATATGGTGGAGAAGAGTCATATTATCGGGATCCATAAGATTTTCAACATTGAAGGCAGCCTCTGCTTTTTTGACACCGCGCTGTGTGATAGTAGCAGTCTTAGCCTTTTCGTCGATGATATAATCAGCAGTATCGTTGATTTCGTCCTGATCCTGCTTTTCGTCAATCTCAACTACAGTAGTTGAAGTAAGAGTCTTGGCAAATCTGTCAACGATAGCGTAAAGCTCAGTAGACTTATCGCCACGGCCTGAGATGATAAGAGGAGTACGAGCCTCATCGATAAGGATAGAGTCAACCTCATCGACGATAGCGAAGTTAGGCTCACGCTGAACGCGCTCTTCCTTATGGATAACCATATTATCACGGAGGTAGTCAAAGCCGAGCTCATTATTTGTAGCATAAGTAACATCGCACTTATAAGCCTCACGGCGCTGGTCATTAGTCAGACCGTGAAGGATACAGCCGACAGTAAGACCAAGGAATCTGAGAACCTTACCCATTTCCTCAGCCTGAGTTTTAGCGAGGTAATCGTTAACAGTAACAACGTGAACGCCCTTGCCTGAGAGAGCATTAAGATAAGAAGCAACGCAGGCAACGAGAGTTTTACCTTCACCAGTTTTCATTTCAGCGATACGTCCCTGATGAAGAACGATAGCACCGATAATCTGAACGGGATAAGGCTTTTTACCGAGAACACGCCAAGCAGCCTCTCTTACAGTAGCGAGAGCCTCAGGCATAACAGTATCGAGAGTTTCACCAACCTCAAGTCTGTCTCTGAAGAGCTGAGTTTTAGCTTTAAGCTCAGTATCAGAAAGAGCCTGATACTCCTCATCCAGCTCAAGAACTTTATTTTTAATAGGTTCGATTCTGGCGAGCTCCTTAGAGCTGTATGAACCGAAGATTCTGTTTAAAAAACCCATTTGTTAACCGCCTTTAAAGTATTTTGGCAAACACCAATAGAATGTAAAAAATACATATAAATATATTTTACCTCAAAACGGGATATTTGTCAATACCCGAAAAGAAAAGAAGCAGTAAAGGATATCAGAGGATAAAGTCGCAGATATCCGAAGGACACTCAGCGATGAAATCCGCACCTGCTTTTTCCAGTTCAATTCTGCCTCTGAAGCCCCAGACACAGCCAACAGAGGAAATTCCCGCATTGACAGCAGTTTCAATATCAACATTACTGTCGCCTATCATAAAAGCCTTTGTACCGATAGGAAACTCATCGAGAATTTCAAGAATAATATCAGGTGAAGGCTTTTTCTTACGCTCAGTACATCCGCCGAGAATTTTCACGAATTCAAATTCGGGAAGGAGCTTTTCAACTATCTGCACAGCAAATTCCTGAGGCTTGTTGGTAGCCACAGCAAGAGTTACTCCGTTATCCGCAAGAGTGGTGAGAGTATCTTTTATGCCGTCGTAAAGACGGGTTTTATCGAGGAAATGCGAGTTGTAACGCTCTGTGAAAATCTTAAGTAGCCTGTCTGTATCGTTCTTTTTATCATCGGGCAGAGCTCTTTCGCAGAGCTTTTTCACGCCGTTTCCCACGAAAATGTTGTAGCTTTCATAAGGGTGAGTGGGATAGCCCAGCTGAGTAAGACCGTAGTTTACAGCGTCTGCAAGGTCGCAGAGCGTATCGGCGAGAGTACCGTCAAGGTCGAAAATAGCGAGTGTGTGCATAATGAAACCCTCCAATAATAATTAAATCTTATGAAACTTGACAATAATTTCCTGTATGCGGTTATACAAATCCATTTTATCATAAACAGGTAATTCTGAAAGTGGATTTTTTCACCACATAAAGTGACTCCACTAAATCCTCGTCGCAAGGAGAGCGGAGTACTTCTGACGGAACTGCTCAAAGGTACCGTTATCGAGAGCCTCACGGATTTTCTCGGTGAGAGTATTATAAAAATAAAGGTTATGCATAACAGCGAGACGTCCCGCAAGCTGTTCCTTGGCTTTGAAAAGGTGACGGATATAGGCACGGCTGAAATTCTGACAAACAGGGCAGTCACACTCGGTATCAATGGGCAGGGGATCTGTCTCATAGCACTTGTTGCCCAGGTGCATAATACCGCTCCAAGTGAAAACAGTAGCGTGGCGGGCATTACGGCTTGGCATAACGCAGTCGAACATATCCACTCCGCGTGCAACAGCCTCGATAATATTTGAGGGAGTACCAACACCCATAAGATATCTGGGCTTATTTTCAGGCATAAAAGGCTCAACGACGTCGATAACGCGGTACATTTCCTCAGTAGCCTCACCAACGGCAAGACCGCCTATAGCATAGCCGTCAAGGTCGAGCTTAGCGATATCCTCCATATGCTTTATACGAAGGTCATCGTAGGTAGAGCCCTGATTTATACCAAAGAGCATCTGTTTTTTGTTGATAGTATCGTGGAGGCTGTTAAGACGCTCCATTTCCTCCTTACAGCGGTAAAGCCAGCGAGTAGTGCGCTCTATGGAGTTTGCTGTGTACTCGTATGTGGAGGGATTTTCGATGCACTCATCGAACGCCATAGCAATGGTAGAGGCAAGGTTAGACTGTATCTGCATACTTTCCTCAGGACCCATAAAGATACGTCTGCCGTCGATATGGGAAGCAAAGTAAACACCCTCCTCCTTGATTTTGCGGAGCTGAGCCAGAGAGAAAACCTGAAAACCACCGCTGTCGGTGAGGATAGGCTTGTCCCAGTTCATAAACTTGTGCAGACCGCCCATTTCCTTAACGATTTTGTCACCGGGACGCAGGTGCAGATGATAGGTATTGCAAAGCTCCACCTGAGTTTTGAGTCCCTTAAGGTCAACAGAAGAAATACCGCCCTTGATAGCACCGGCAGTACCCACGTTCATAAAACAGGGAGTCTGAAATGTGCCGTGCACAGTTTCAAACTGACCTCTTCTTGCTTTGTTTTCTTTTTTTAATAATGTGTACATAGTAACTCCTTTATGAGAATATTATTCATGTTTTATAAGAAATCCCACAAGCCTTCTGTTTTTAAAGCGGACAGCCGTAACAGTAAGGTCGGGGGTATTATCTTCGGTATATGTAACAATGAGCCTGTCAAAAGAGCTGTTTTCGCTGAGAATTTCAGCACAGCTTCTGAGCTTCTGAGCCTCATCATCCGAAAGAAAGCTACAGAAACAGCGTCCCATTATTTCGGGCGAGTCATAGGACTTGTACAGCCTGTCAGCATAGCTGTTTGATGTATGGATTATCATATCCTTATCGCAGAGAATTGCGGGAGCATCACAGTTATAAGCAAGCTCGGTGAAGTGAGAAAGCTTATCTGAAGATTTTATATCCTCAACATCATTAATCTGATTTTTGCAGAATACAAAAAAGCCGATAATTAACGGCAGAGTGATGATAATACCGGAAGGTACAGCAAGTGAAAATGCAATCGAGTAAAGCACTGCTGTTATTTTTGCAATTGTGTAGCCAAGAACAGTAAAGAATCTGAAGCCTGTGAAGTATCCGTTTTGGGGATTAAAAAGAAAGCGTGCAAAAACAGCAGACAAAAGTATTATAATTGCACTGATTAACGGAGCTTTCACAAGATAAAGCTCACTTAAAAAGCCTAAAGAAGCTTCAAATATAACCCAGAATACATAAATGGGAAGAAGCAGAAGAATGAGGATTATTTCGTCGTCACCGCTTTGTCCGAAGAAGCCTCCTAAAGAAACAGGAGCAATTGCTGTGCCTAAAAGGGAAATAAGGAAAAAACCACCGCTTATAACCAAAAGCTGTAAAAAGTGCTTATTGAAATTAATTTTCATACCAAAACCTCCAAGCTGTTTTTTCTTAATTATAAAACAGAAAAGAGGCATTAACAAGATGTCGAATGGCACTTTCAGCAGTGACAATTGTAACTGATTTTGCCGATATTTCGAAGCAATTACCCTTCCTCAGCAGTTTCGTCCTCATCACTTTCGTGCTCATCAGCTTCGGGCTTTTTAAGCTTCGGACGCTTAATAAGGATTATAATGCTTACAACAAGCATCACAGCATTTACCGAGGTAAAAATTTTGTAAAAAATCCCGAATGATGTAAAGCAAAAAGTAAACAGAATACATACAATAGCCATTACAAAATCGAAGTCATTGGATTTTACAATCAGCTTGAAGGCTTCATCGGTATCGGCTTTTTTCAGCGTAAAAAGCCTGTCAAAGATATTACGCAGAAGTCCCGCACAGCCGAAAAGAGCGGGGAAAACGCCATACATTCCAAGCAGTAAAAGCTCGAACAGAAAATTAAAGGAAAGAAAAATTACGTCAATGGGAGGAAAATCTGTGGTAGTCAGATCGGATCCGATAGAGAGCTTTTGGGCAATAGCAGGGAAAAACTCATTCACAGCCAGATAGAAGCCTCCCAGCATAAGCAGTGTACTGTTGAATAAACAGGAAAAAGCGGATCCGTAGCGGATATATTTTTTCACAGCCATTTCATTTTCCATAAGCATCACCCTTAAAGAATGCACATAGAATCGCCGAAGCTGAAGAAGCGGTATTTCTCCTCAACAGCGGTTTTGTAAGCGTTCATAGTGCTGTCATAGCCCATAAAGGCAGAAACAAGCATAATGAGGGTACTTTCGGGCAGATGGAAATTAGTGATAAGACCGTCGATGCACTTGAATTCATAACCCGGATATATGAAAATATCGGTATAGCCGTCGTGCTCTGAGATCTCGTTATAGAAGGTAGCAACGCTTTCGAGGGTACGGCAGGTTGTAGTACCTACAGCTATAACGCGTCCGCCCTCAGCCTTTGTCTTGTTGATAAGGTCGGCAGTCTCTTTCGGGAGGAAGTAATGCTCGCTGTGCATTTTATGTTCAAGAACGTTATCCTCTTTAACGGGACGGAAGGTGCCCAGTCCCACGTGAAGCGTAACAAAAGCGATGTTAACGCCCATATTGCGGAGTTCATCAAGCATTTCGGGAGTAAAGTGAAGTCCCGCCGTAGGAGCAGCAGCAGAGCCGAGCTCACGGGAATAAACTGTCTGATAGCGTTCCTTGTCCTCAAGCTTTGCTGTTATGTAAGGAGGCAGAGGCATTTGTCCCACATCTTCAAGAGCCGTAAAGAAATTACCCTCGCACTCAAACTGAACAATGCGGTTACCGTCGTCCTTTACCTCAATAACCTCAGCAATAAGACGTCCGTTTCCGAATGAGAAGCGTGTACCGACTTTGGCTTTTTTACCGGGACGGCATATAATCTCCCATACCTTGTCGCCCTTCTGTTCAAGAAGAAGAAACTCAATAAAGGTCTGATTATCGATTTTTTCTCCGTAAAGACGGGCAGGAATAACTCGTGAGTCATTCATAACAAGCAAATCACCTTTTTTAAGCTTACTGCATAAATTATAGAAGTGAGAGTGAGAAATCTCGCCTGTGGTACGGTCAACGCACATCATACGTGAAGCACTTCTTGGCTCAACAGGAGTCTGAGCAATAAGCTCTTCGGGCAGTTCGTAGAAAAAATCCGATTTTAAAAGTTGCATATTTGATAAAACCTCCTAAATGGGTTAAAATAACTAAAAAAAGAGAAAAAAGCTATTGACACGGACAAATAAAAATGATATGATATTAGGTAAGGTAGAGGTGCGACAAAGAATAGTATCTGTATCCGGGATAACCGGTCCGATGGGGTGCAGTGAAAGGCAATGTCGCCGAAGAACAGTTTTCGGTAAATTCTGTTCTGGTCACCGGTTTAAGAGACCCTTGACTGTCATCATACATATGATGGAGAGCTATCGGCATACGGCAAATCAATCAGTGTGTCAATATTTCTATTATAACGTATGATGAGCCGGTTTGCAACCGGTTTTCTTATTTTTATTCAAAATTATTTAAGGAGAAGTCAATATGAAACAGTTTAACGTAGGAATTATCGGCGCTACAGGTATGGTAGGACAGAGATTTGCAACTCTGCTTGAAAACCACCCGTGGTTTAATGTAAAGGTGCTTGCAGCTTCACCCAGAAGTGCAGGTCAGACATATGAAGAGGCAGCAGGAAGCCGTTGGAAGATGGCTGTACCTATGCCTGAGTCAATGAAGGATATGAAGCTTCTTGACGCAACAAGCGACATTGAGAAGATTGCTGCAGAGGTAGATTTCTGCTTCTGTGCAGTAGATATGAAGAAGGACGAGATCAAGGCTCTTGAAGAGGCTTATGCAAAGGCAGAGTGTCCTATCGTATCAAACAATTCAGCACACAGATTTACAGCAGACGTTCCTATGGTAGTGCCTGAGATCAACCCCGAGCACATTGAGATCATCAAGTCACAGAGAGAGCGTCTCGGTACAAAGAGAGGCTTTATCGCAGTTAAGTCAAACTGTTCTATCCAGAGCTATGTACCTGCTCTTCACCCACTGAGAAAGTTCGGACTCAAGAATGTTCTTGCTTGTACTTACCAGGCAATTTCAGGTGCAGGAAAGAATTTCGAGACATGGCCTGAAATGGTAGATAACCTTATTCCCTTTATCGGCGGAGAAGAGGAGAAATCCGAGCAGGAGCCCCTCAAGGTATGGGGAACAATCGAAAACGGCGAGATCGTTAAAGCACAGTCACCTCAGATCACAACACAGTGCCTGAGAGTTCCTGTTTCCGACGGACATACAGCAGCAGTATTCGTATCCTTTGAGCAGAAGCCCACTAAGGAAGAAATCCTTAAGCTCTGGGCAGACTTCAAGGGCGTTCCTCAGGAACTTGAGCTTCCCAGCGCACCAAAGCAGTTCATTCACTACTTTGAAGAGGATAACCGTCCTCAGGCAAAGCTTGACAGAAATCTTGAAAACGGTATGGCAGTATCAGCAGGCCGTCTCAGAGAAGATACACAGTACGATTACAAGTTTGTATGCCTTTCACACAACACATTAAGAGGTGCTGCAGGCGGAGCAGTTCTCCTTGCAGAGCTTCTTGCTGCAAAGGGCTACTTTGATTGATAAAATGAGCGTCAGACTTGTACGTGCTTCATCAGATGACGCTTTTACCTCATATACGCTTACACGTGAGCTTATCGAATACCATAAGGCTCTTGATATATTCGAGCTTACCGAGCATCGTCTTGCCGAGCTTATAGCTGATGAGTCAATATGCAGTTATATAGCTCTTTGTGACGGAAAGCCTGCGGGAGTAATGAATTACTTCTGGAAGTATACCACTTTTACAGGAAGAAAAATTCTCTATATCGAGGACCTTTACGTGAGAGATGAATATCGTGGCAAGGGCGTGGGAAAAGCGTTCATCGACAAGGCTAAGGAGCTTGCAGAGAAAAATGACTGTGAGCAGATAGAGCTTAAATGCATAAACTGGAATAAATCATCTGCAGAGTTCTACAAAGCTGTGGGATTTGAAGCGGATAACCAGTGGATAAGTTTTGTAATGGAAAAAACACTTTTTCAGAAACCGTGAAAGGAGCGGGCGAAAATGAAAAATACAATATTTACAGGTGCAGGTATTGCAATCATAACTCCTTTTAATGAGGACGGAACAATCAACTATACCTGTCTTGGCGAGATTATCGACGATCAGATAGCAAACGGCACAGACGCAATTATTATCTGCGGAACAACAGGTGAGTCATCAACAATGACAGATGACGAGCATCTTGAGTGCATTAAGTTTGCTGTAAAGCATACAGCAGGCAGAGTTCCCGTAATTGCAGGAACAGGAAGCAACGATACAAAGTATGCCGTAGAGCTTTCAAAGGAGGCTGAAGAGGCAGGCGCAGACGGACTTCTTGTTGTAACACCTTACTATAACAAGACAACTCAGAAGGGACTTATCCTTCACTTCAATGCAATCGCAGATGCAGTAAATATCCCGATTATTCTCTATAACATTCCCGGAAGAACAGGAATGGCAATCGAGATTTCAACTGTTAAGGAGCTTGCAAAGCACAAGAATATCGTTGGAATCAAGGAAGCTTCAGGCAATATCAGCTATGCTGCAAAGCTTCTTGCAGAGTGTGGAGATGTTATCGACGTTTACAGCGGTAATGATGATATTATCGTTCCTATGATGTCACTTGGCGCAAAGGGAGTAATCTCAGTGCTTTCACACGTTATCCCCAAGGAGACTCATATGATGACTCAGTACTGTCTTGACAATAATTTTGCCGAGGCAACAAAGCTTCAGCTTGAGTATATGGAGCTTATCAACAATCTCTTTATTGAGGTAAATCCCATTCCCGTAAAGGAAGCAATGAATATGATGGGAGTAAATGCAGGTCCCTGCAGAATGCCCCTGTGCGAAATGACAGACGACCACAAGAATGCTCTGAGAGCATCACTTGAAAAGCACGGACTTATAAAATAAACGAAAGGAAAGCTCTCAGGAGCGTGAACAATATGACAAAAATAGCAATATGCGGTGCAAACGGAAAAATGGGACGCACAATCTACAATTGCGTAAGTCAGCGTGAGGATTGCTGTGTTATAGCCGGAATAGACATTTTCACACAGCAGTATGCCGATTTTCCCATAGTTGAAAAGCCCGAGATGCTTCCTGAAAAGCCCGATGTAATTATCGACTATTCAAATCCCGCATCACTTGAAGGACTGCTTGAGTACTGTCTTTCAACGGGAACTCCCGTTGTGTTTGCCACAACAGGCTACAGCGATGAGCAGATAGCAAGCATCAAATCCGCTTCTGCACAGATTCCCGTATTTTTCACATTCAATATGTCACTTGGAATCAATCTTCTTGTTCAGCTTGCAAAGAAGGCAGCTTCAATTCTTGGTGACAGATTTGATATTGAAATCGTGGAAAAGCACCATAATCAGAAAATTGACGCTCCCAGCGGAACAGCAATAATGCTTGCCAATGCGATAAACGAGACTCTTGACAATACAAAGAGCTATGTGTATGACCGTCACTCTCAGCGCAAGAAGAGAGATAAGAACGAAATAGGAATGCACGCAATCCGCGGAGGCACAATAGTAGGCGAGCACGATGTTATATTTGCAGGCAACGATGAGGTAATAACATTGTCTCACTCAGCAGCCTCAAAGACCGTGTTTGCGGAAGGTTCAATAAATGCTGCAATATACATCAGCGATAAGACGGCGGGACTTTACGATATGTCTGAGCTTGTTCTTGGCTGACATACTGCCGACAATAAATCCATTGATGTTAAGAAAGACTGCGCAGAATAATGTGCAGTCTTTTTGCTGAGTGAGTGCTTTTTTATAATTATTGAAGTTTTGACAGCAATATGGTATAATGTGTAAAGTTGTTGATTTTTCAGAGAGGAAAGCTGATAATGTACTTAAAGGAAAAGCTTATAAAATTTTTAAAAGTGATATGCGGTCTTTTGACAGCGAGTGGACTGTTTGAGGTGGTTATGTCAGGATATGTCATTGTATCACTGCTTGTTTACTACAGCGACAAAATTGAAACAGCACTCAACGCAAAAGCAATGCCTGATTCAGTTGTAATGTTTGTTATGGGCATAATCTTTCTTATTGCATCAGGCATCATAAAACGTCTGACAGGGGATGCTGTATTTTACTCAAGCTACTTTGAAAATAGTCTTGATGAGCAGATTGAATTCAGTGAGCTTTCTGAAATTACAGGCAGAAGCATATTGTTTATTCGTGCTGAGCTTTTCGTGCTTCGGATTGCATTGATGAAAAATTTTGATATCGTAAATGTAAACAAAGTAAGAAGCATAAAACTGAAAAGCAAGAAATACAAATGCCAGTGTGGAAAATGCGGAGCAGAAATCGAAAAAAGTATGTATTTTGCAGGAGAGTGCGAATACTGCGGAAGCTCTGACATATTTGCCAAGGTTATTACCGATGACAGATTTTATTGCATATCAGGTGATAACTCTGAAAAACGCGGTAATTCATCATACTATATGGGAAAGCATATTAAGCCTGTCAAGGTACTGTACATATGTCTTATTATAATTTCCATACTGTTTATAGCACTGTCTGTTTTTTTTACAGCAGATAGTATTTCCAATTACAATGACAAGGAGTATCTGAAAGAGGTACTGCTTTCTCCCGATAATCATCTGTTTTCGTATGATCTGATTAAAGCAGACATTCTTGATTCAATTATATTTGGCATATCTATTATCCTTGCTTTTCTTCCGGCTTTCGTAATAAGCCTGTCAAGATTTATAAGCATATGCACTGCCGAAACCTGTGCAGGATTTTTTGCACGCTCAAAAACTCCGTTTATCAAGGTAAAGAATCTTCCGCAGATAAGTTCAGAATCAAACGAAAAAATGAAAATGATTAAAACATCAATACGCAGGGGATATCTTACCAGAAGCACCTTTGAAAAGCACGGCGATGAGATAATGGTGGCACTTGCAAAGAAAATAGTCAAGGACCAGTGTCCCACTTGTGGAGCTCCTGTTACAGGTGTTGCCGACGAGAATTATAAATGCACTTACTGCGGAAATCTGATAATGGAAGTTGTAGCCAAGAAGTAATCTTCGGTCAGTGGAATAAACATAAAACCGCCCTCACATGAGAGCGGTTTTCTTATGTAAAAATCCCATTACTGCGGTAAATGGTTTCCACTGCTTTCAACAGCTATCCATAAGGGGCTGTTTCATCCGAACTGCCGTCACTCTGTTTCGGTTTGGATTGAGGGCAGAATGGACCCGCCTGAGACTCTTGACGGGGAAAAAATAAAAGAACGTTCAGCCCTTGAGCAGAAGCAGAGAGCTTTGGAGCGTGAGATCAGACGTGCGAAGCGGAAGGTCAACGGACTCAGTGATCCTGAGAATATCAGGAAAGCTAAAGCCGAGTTGAAAACTGCTCAGAAGAAACTGAAAGATTTCATCGACACGGTGAACACTGAGGAAGGAATTACAGTATTAAAACGCAATAATGGCAAGGAGAATGTGTATGGGGGTGAATTGACAAAAAGCGATAATGGTGATATAATAAAAGAAACTGAGGGTGGCTTGATAATCACTAAGTCGCAGTTTGGTAAGAAAGTCGGAAAGCACGCCGTTGAATTTGGACTTGATCCTACTGATAAAGAGTCAAGAGATAAAGTTCTCGATATTATCGCAGATATTCACGACAATCCTGATTTAGTCGTAGATGGCTTATGGAGAGGTCAAGGTGAGCTCAATGAAAGTGGCGCTGGACGTAAGTCGGGAAAGGTTATGTTCTTCATAAAAGGTGTGTCTGTTGTTGTAAGCAAGGATAATCAGTTCGTTACAGTAATGGGAAACGGCTTAAATAATGGAAACGTTAAAAAAGCTCTTGAAAGTCACAGAAAGGAGGCGGAGCAGTAATGACAAAAGACGAGAGATTTAATGCACTCGTTGCAAAGAGAGCCAAGGAAAGAAACTGTATTTTTTTTGTTAATAATGGAGAAGGCAGAGAGTTTGAAACTGATTTAATGTCGGGAGAAGATCTGTTCGGCTGGCTCATTCCAATGTCTTCGTGTGATGAATTTCGCAAAGAATTCATTACTGGTTCGGTATCTGGTAAATGGGAAGATTTTCAATGCTTTGCCATATGGAATGAAAATAACGGAAATATTTTCATTGATTTTAAGAATTTCTAAACCACCTGTAACAAGGCGGTTTTCTTATACCCATCTGTGCATTTGACTGCACAGCAATACGTATATAAGCATCTCGAAAGAGGTGCTTTATTATACCCATTTTCAAGAAAGGAAGATATTTTATGGCAGATGAAAAGAAGAAGCCTGAAGAGGAAACTCCTCAGGACGAGAAGAAGTCCGAGACTCCTGCAGAGGAAAAGCTGATTTATGCAAAATAAAAAGCCCGCAAACGACGTAATACAGCCATTTGCGAGCTTAAAAAATATGGTCGAGGTGACAGGATTTGAACCTGCGGCCCCTACGTCCCGAACGTAGTACTCTACCAAACTGAGCCACACCTCGATACCGACAATAATTATATCACAAAAGGGAAAAAAAGTCAACAGTAGGGAGTAGCTTGCATATAAATTAAAATCATTTAAGCAATTATACAGCCGAATAAAAACAGGTGCATATCAGCAGAAAGGATACGCACCTGTTTTCGTTATTTCTTTAATCGGCAAGCTTTTTTCTTAGCATAACAAGGTCAAAAACATCGATAATTCGGTCTGAATTCATATCTGAAGCAGAGCCGTTTATTGTTACATCGAGGTGTACAAGCCAGGCTCTGAGGGCTACAAGGTCAGCTATATTAACATTACCGTCAGAGTTTACATCGCCCTTGACGTAACTGCTTTTGATAAGTACAACGTTATATCTGTCTGTATCGATAATACCGGCGACATAGCCGTTTTCGTAGACATAAACAGTTGTGCCCTCACAAAAGGCATTTTCGCCGATATAGGTCACTGTATCGGGGATAAACACATCGGTTACAGCAGTATTTGAGCCGAAAGCGTTGTCTCCTACAGCAGTTACTGTATAGGAGTTACCTTCGTCTGTTACATAGGCGGGTATAACGATACTTCCCGAAGATGAGAAACCGCTGTTATTCTCCCACAGGCTCGAGTCACCCACAGAAGCGGTTGAGGAGTTGCTGTCAAGAGTATATCTTACGCTCTGAGAGTCGGCATTATTTGTAAGCTGAGCAGTGTTGCTGTTAAGGTCGGTTAGGGCCATATCAAGCTCATAGAAGGGATAAAGCTCGATGTTGCCGTAAGCAATAAAGTTTTCGTCGATTATGAAGCTTTTATCGTCTTTTTTAGTTGTAAAGCCGAGAAGCTTGTATATATTTCCCTTTTCGTCTGAATACTGTGAGGGACAATCCTTGTCAAGCAGTGAAAGCGCAGTAACAGCTTCCTTATTGTTGATTGACTGGTGGATAGTATCCTTGAAGCCGTAAATCGTATCGGAGTAGGTAACGTCTCCGTCGTCAAGATGGAAGGTAACGCTGTAGCCCTCATATCCGCCTTCGATGAATGCAACGGGAGTAATTGTAATACCTGAGCTACCGTTGAGAGCGGTGTAGGTATCCTCGCTCCAGTAATTTCTGCTGTCGTTGAAATTAAGAGCAGTAAGCTTTGAGACTCCCGCAAGAGATGTTTCAGAGGAGCAGTTGAAAGCACAGCTGAAGAAGGGGATATGTAAAGCGTAGTAGCCGTCCTCAGAAAGCTCCTGATTTCGTGTATTAAGACCATAAGTTGTATAGGGACTTGCGTATCCTGTGGTATTACAGGAGAATGAGGTGTACCAGTTTCCGATCTGAACAGGCTGAGTAACTCCCTCGACCTTGTAAAGCAGAGTATATCCGGCGTGACCGTCCTCAGTAAAGGTATAATTCTTATCAAGGAGAGCAACTGTATCTGTTTCATTTACATCAAACTGCGGACAATCTGTGTAATAGCCTGCAGGACGCTGATTTTCATATACAGTCTTTTCGGGATCAGCCTCGGCATTAACAGTAAATGAACCCATATAATTTGCACCGAGACGGTTATCATACTGAAGCTCCTCATTTGCAAATTTAGTACAGAAAGCGCTGTCGTAAACGGGATCATCATTCAGTTCCGAGATACGAAGATACACATTCCACTCACCGCCCGGAATAGTCTCAGGCAGAGTAAGGTCAAGACTGTGACTGTTTACAGTGCCCGAGCTCCAGTCTCTTGCGTTGATATCAGTTGTGTAAACGTAATCGATAGCTCCGTTGGAGAGTATCACTTCCACCTCTTTATCCTTGGGAGTCTCGGAAAATCCTGTATTTTCAACAGTAAAATCAAGAGTAAAAGGAGCGTCTGGCTCAGCTTTTGCAGTAAGCTCAGAGGAGCGCAGTACAAATCTGTAGCCGAGATGAGCGCGTATAAACTGCCACATATTCTGTCCGTAGAAAGCGGAGTTATCGGCTCCGACACCTATTTTTTTATCGAAAGCTTCGTCGTAGATAAAATCGTCATAGCCCATCCACTTCCAGCCCGCTGTGAAGGTACCGTCATCGTTTGCGGTTATAGTTCCGCCGAAATCGTAATCGCCAAGACCGCAGTTTTCATAGAGAGCATCGATCTCGTCCAGTCTTGCCTGAGCCTCATCACGGGTAGCTAAATCCGAGCTTACCGAGCGTGTGCGGTAGATATTGCTGTTGATTCTGAGGAGGTTTGTGTAGTACATCTCAGCGACAGCGTATTCAGGTTGCCAGGTGGTATATTTCAGACGCCATTCGTCGCTTCCCGAAAATTCACCGCCATAGGAGGGAGCATTGCTCAGCCATGCGGTTTCTCCCACACGGTCTGAATACGTACCGAGATCGCTGTCAGAGCCCATATATCCGTCGTTGTAAAGTCCAACACGCTGAGCCTTAAGTGCAAGGTCGGCATCAGGGATAGAGTAACTCATATCGGAAGCAGTAGTAGATATACCGCAGAAGTCGGAAAGCCACTGACGGAAGGTATTGGGAGTTCTGATAAGAACGGGAATT
>SVNM01000090.1 GCA_015066875.1 Ruminococcus sp. | reverse complement strand
TAATCACTGTACAGGCTGTAATCTTGCCCTCACTGTCATTTTCTTCGTTTACCGTTACATACTCTGCATCTACATCCATAATCTCGTTGTTTCTGAAACCTTCAAGATTTTTGTTGCCGCTGTCAAACTGATATGGTATCATCGAGTCGAAATAAAATACTGGAACGTGCTCATATCGGCTGTGTTCCTCGCTGATAATCTGAAATGCACCAAGTCTTGTATTACAACGGTACTGAATTCTGAGACTTCCCAGATCCCATGTTTTGAAGCTTCTTTCAGCACTCTGAAAACGGTTTTCGGCACTGTCAAAGCTTGCTTCAAAGTCAGTTGCTTCCTGTGCAAGCGTATCCATCATATGCTGTGCATTGTCCTTTGAGGTGTAATCCATTCTCGCAAAGGGATTTGTCTTTTTCTTGCAATCATTGCATATATATTCCTTGGTCTGAAGCTTTGAACGCTTCAGCATACCAACCTCTGTGCCACAGAAAACGCAGGCTTCCTTACTGAATAAACCCATAATAATCCTCCTTCATTATGCCCAGGGATCTTCCGCAACGGGAACTCGTATGTCCGCAAGGCACTGTATATCATTCACAAACCACTGCCCTGCTGATGGCTTCTTCCTTAGCTTTACAGGACGCGGATTGTCGGCTCCACCGCTTTTTACATATAGTGTAGCCCAGTTTTCCTCGTCAAAGGAATAGGGATTTTCACTTACCTTTATCACGTATGGTTCGTTTGGCTTATAGCCGTTTTCAGGAGTTGCTCCCTCAAAAAATGAAAATGTCTTGTAATATTTACCGCTGAGACGCTCTTTGATAAACCCTTTCTCATATGTACTTACTTCAGCCGGTCCCTTGAGGAAATCAAGCATTTCCATACAGCCTTCAGGATTTTTTTCATATGCACAAAGCACTGCTATCGTAAGCGCCACAGTTTTGAAGGGAGTGTCAAGCGACGCTTCGGGAATAGCTTTCAGCTCTGCAAGATCATTCGGCAAAGCTGTAAAGGTAAAGCTTTCCGTGCGGTTTTCGCCTTTACCCGTAGTTGCAACTGCACGGTCTGCTTCCTTTGTAATTCCGTTCTTGAGAGTTTCCCCGGCTGTTTTCATAAATAAATCCAATAATCCCATAATCGTTCCTCACTTTCAGCACATACTGTCGTTTCTTTTGTTTCTGCTTCCTTGACTTAAACGATGTAATGTGTTAAAATAAATAGGCGGTTCCTGTGACTGTTGGCGCACCCACAGGAACGTTACAGAGTACCTTGAACATGGCAGGATATATACTCTCTTTTACCCTTGCGGTTATTATAATATCACAAATTTCGCTTCAACACACTACCCAAATATGAAAAAAAGGGTGGGAAAACTCAAAAAAGATGCAAAAACGGGTAACGTTTCAGGAAATATACCCGTTCGGAAAGGGAATATATAATGAAAAAAACAGCTTCTTTGCTTTTGACTTTTGCTATTGCTTCAGCTTGCTTGTCAGGCTGTTCAGATAAAGACAGACCTTCTGCACATAATCCGGTTGTGCTTACTATGTGGCACGTTTACGGCAGTCAGACCCAGTCTCCTCTCAATGACGCAATTGATGAATTCAATGACACTGTAGGAAAAGAAAACGGTGTCACTGTAAATGTTGTTTCAGTTACAAGTTCTTCAGCTATAGACAAGGCTCTTTCCGCTTCGGCAAACGGTGAGCCCGGAGCTGAAGATCTGCCTGACCTTTTTACCGCTTATCCCAGAGTTGCTGAAATAGTCGGTGAGGATAAGCTTCTTTGCTGGAACAACTACTTTTCAGAGGAAGAGCTTTCCGGTTTCAGAGATGAGTTTATCTCTGAGGGATATTTCGGTGACAATCTGTTTATGCTTCCTGTCGCTAAATCCTCTGAAGCTTTATTCCTGAACAAGACTCTCTTTGATAGATTCAGCAAAGATACAGGTGTATCCGCTGATACACTTAATTCTTTTGATGGTTTCTTCGATACCGCTAACCTCTATTATGACTGGTCTGGCGGTAAGAATTTTACTCAGATAAATGATTTCTATAACTACGCTTACATCGGTATGAAGGCTTTTGACAGCGAATTTATCAAAGACGGCAGACTTAATCTCGATGATGTTGCCTTTGAAAAAGTATGGACTCCTTTAAGCCGTACTGCTATTTACGGCGGAATATGCCTCGATGACGGTTATGCTGCTTCTCGTTGGAAAACTGTTGAAATTATTTCTAACATAGGCTCTACCGCTGATATTCTTTATCAGCCTGAAATGGTGTTCTACCCCGATAATACAACAGAAAATATTACATCGGTTTCTCTGCCTTATCCCGCTTTTGATGAGAGCAAGCCTTACGCTGTCCACAGAGGCGGTGGCCTTTTCGCCGTTAAAAGCTCTGATGAACGTGAAAATTACGGCTCATATGTCTTTGCAAAGTGGATTACTCAAAAGGAAAATAATCTTGATTTTGTTACAAGTTCAGGCTATCTTCCTGTTACCGACGACGCTTTTCAGGAGCTTTTCTCAAATTGTGACTTTTCCGAAAAGGAAAGCTATCAGAACCTCTACGATACAATGAATAATATGATGAACAGCTATACACTCTGCCCTTTGCCTGTCTATAGCGGTGCTTCGGCTATTCAGAGCCGTTTTGAACAGAATGTGAAGCTTGTGCTGAAATCTGCTCATAATCAGTTCGTTGAACGCACTGAAAACGGCGAGGATCCAGAAAAAGTCCTCGATGAGCTTTCCGCTTATTCACTCAATGAGCTGAAACGTCTTTCAGATAAGGATATGTGAGGGTAAATCTATGAATATACTCAATTACCTCGATATCAGAAGCCTTGTCAGGCAATTCAAATCCGAAGGCTTGTCTATGCGCAGAAGATTTGCTTTCTATATTTTATCAGTAATATGCCTTTTTCTCGCTATTATTATCATTCTGCTCAATCTCTTCGGGATACTTAACCCTGCTGACAGACAAATTATGAATAGTCTTAACTCCCGACTTGCTGTGTGCTCAGAAAGAATTGAACACGATTGCGATGAACTCGCCTCCTGCGCTATCTCTTTCGCCGGACAGCTTGAGGACTCTATTCAGAAATTTCTTACCGATAATAATATCTCCTTTGATGAACTTGAAAATAACTCTGAAGCTCTTGATGAACTGCAGAATAAGCTTTACGCTTCAGTTTATCTCAATATGCAGGTTGCTCCCGCAAGCGGTGCCTTCTATATTCTCGATACCACCGCAAACAGCAATTCTACTGAAAAACTCTACAATAGTATTTACCTCAAATACATCAATCTGTGCTCTGAGAATACAGTCAATAATGATTTCTCCATTTACAGAGGCTCATTTTCCACGGGAAAAAGCAGGGGTATTAACTTTCACAGTGGCTGGAAAAATGAAAGCTGTACTGACTTTTTCAATGACTGCGAAGAGGTGTTTTCTCAAGGAACTCACTTTGTGTTGAGTACTGTCGCTCCTATTCCCGATACGTGGGAAAGAGCAAGATATATCTATGTACCTATACGAGACTATGACGACCATATTATCGGTGTCTGCGGTTTTGAAATCAATGACCTTTTATTTCAGCTTTCACATAAAACTCTTAACGGTTCCTGTGGAATAGAAATCTGCGGTCTGATTGATGAACGCAATGATGTTTATTCAGGACAATTCAGCTCAGGTAGATTTAATAATGCGGTGAATAATCTCGATATTGAATTTTCAGATGATTTTTACTTTTTTGATTTCGGAGATGAAAAATGTATCGGCCTTACTCAGAATATCAGCATCGGAAAGGATATCTTCAGTATTGCTGTTATGATTCCCGAAACACAATACAATTACTTCCTACGTAAAGGACAGATAAATATTATTCTGATTTTCCTTATCATTGCTATCCTTGCCTTTGTCTGTTGCATTTTTATAAGTAAAAAATATGTTTCTCCTATTCTGAAAAAAATAGAACAGGTAAAATCTAAAGAGGATTACGGCAAACAGTTGCGAATACGCGAAATAGATGATCTTTTTGCCTTCCTTGAAGAAAAAGATAATTACTATGAGCAACAGCTGGACGATCTTGAAAACGCTAAGAAATTTGCTGAGGAAGAGGCTCGGAAGGCTAAGGAAGAGTACGAAAAAGCTTCTGAAAAATATCAGCTGGCAAAAAGCGAAATCGATCGCCTTGCCGAAAAACATAAAGAGGAAATCGTACCTGAGGAATATAACTTCTTTGTGGAAAATCTAAGTACTCTTACTCCCGCAGAATACAGAGTATATGAGCTCTATCTTTCCGGAAAAACTGCTAAGCAGATTGCGGAAATTCTCCATATTACTGAAAATACCATCAAATACCACAACAAGAATATCTATGGCAAGCTTGGAATTTCCTCACGCAAACAGCTTCTGCGGTATGCATCTCTGAAACAGCACAGGGACGGCAAAGAGGATTGGTCCTGAATTAAATTATTATTACAAAACGGCAAGGTGTATTCCTTGCCGTTTGTTTTGTATCTTTTTTCATATTAAAACTCAAAAAAAGCCACAGAGTTACTTGCTCTGTGGCTGTTTTTAACATAAAAATAAAACCTCGCAGTTCAATTGAACTGCGAGGAATTGTCAATACGTGACGAAATTGATCACCTTGATTTTTGCTGTTTTTATACACTATCTTTGCATTCAAATAAAAGCTTGATTTTATAATTTCAGAGCAAGCTTTTATTTTATGTAGTATGTGAAGCAGTCGTTATTTCATGTATAACAGTAAAAGAGCCTGCCTTGTAAAGGCAAGCTCTCATTGTTAATAAGCAGACTTGATATTCTCCACATACTGCTTCATTTCAGCTTCAGAAGAAACAGCATGAGTACCGTTGATAATCTCCTGCTTTTTCGTTTCCGGTAGTGCTGCGAATTTCTGCATAGCTTCCGGATTCATTGCAAGTGCCATACCAAGCCCTACGGGCATTTCGTTTTTCTCCATATGCCACCTCAGCTGAATGACGGCGGTCTGACATCCGTTTCTGGGAATGTCGTACCCGCAGGCGAAGGCTCGGACATACTGAAATACATCTTTGCTGCCTTTGTGGTGCCGAAATCACGGTTGGAGCCGCTGTTCTGCACCTTGTTGAATGCCTCACGGAACATGGAGTTATGGGCTTCCTCACGATTTAGCAGGAAGTCAATGGTTTCCCGCACCTTCTTATCCTCGATCTGACGGTAGAGGTACTCATACACCACCTTTGCTCT
>SVNM01000089.1 GCA_015066875.1 Ruminococcus sp. | reverse complement strand
CACACAGAGAAATCCTTGAATTTCTACTTTGTCTGGTGTGTGCACCCTATGGGGCTGAAATTAAAACTTGAAAGTTTTAGGAAAGGAGTTTGAGGAATAACCCTTTTTCAAAAGGGTTTTCCTCAATAAATCACGTAAATACTTCTGTGTGAAAAGGCTCCTTAAGGGCAGTCCTTTTATTTAAACCGAAAGGAGAATTATTATGAAACAGCTTAATATGGTTATTAACGCTCTCGACAAGCGTTCTCACATCAATCCCGAAATATACGGTCATTTCTCTGAACACCTCGGCAGATGCATCTACAAGGGTATTTATGTGGGTGAGGACTCGCCTATCCCCAACACAGACGGAATCCGCAATGATATTATTCAGGCTTTCCGTGATATTAAAATGCCTGTTCTTCGCTGGCCGGGAGGCTGTTTTGCTGACGAATATCACTGGAAAGACGGTATCGGTGAGAAAAGTTTACGCAAAAAAATGGTGAATACCCACTGGGGCGGTGTAACAGAAGATAACTCTTTCGGCACTCACGAGTTTTTTAACCTCTGCGAACAAATCGGCTGTGAGCCGTATCTTGCGGGAAATCTCGGAAGCGGAAGCGTTCAGGAGCTTGCTGAATGGATTGAGTATATCACCCTCGACAGCGGTTCTCCTATGGCTGAGCTCCGCAAGAAAAACGGCAGAGAAAAGCCCTGGAAGCTGAAATATCTCGGTATCGGAAACGAAAACTGGGGCTGTGGCGGAAGTATGACTCCCGAATATTACGCCAATGAATACAGACGCTATCAGACATATTGCAGAAACTTCAGCGGTAATAAATTGTACAAAATTGCCTGCGGTCCCAATGGTGATGATTACGAATGGACCGATAAGCTTCTCAGCATTGTTAAAGACTGGCACACAAGTGCAATTTCACTTCATTACTATACTGTTCCTAAAGGTGACTGGATTCACAAGGGCAGTGCTACAGACTTTACTGACGATGAATACTACAGCACTATCTCCTCTACCCTACACATAGAGGAGCTCATCAAAAAGCATAGCGCAATAATATCCAAATACAGCGACAACATCAAGCTTATCATCGACGAATGGGGCTGTTGGTATGACGTAGAGCCGGGTACTAATCCGGGATTTCTATATCAGCAGAATACTATGCGTGACGCTATTGCTACCGCTTGCAACCTCAATATTTTCAACGCTCATTCTGATGTGATTTGTATGGCAAATCTGGCTCAGGCTGTAAATGTTCTTCAGGCTCTTATCCTCACAGAGGGCGATAAACTGGTAAAAACTCCGACTTATCATATTTTCGGAATGTTCGCTCAGCATCAGGACAGCGAGCTCATCTACAGCTTTGCCGAAAACTTCTCTGTAAATGGAATTCCCGCTGTTTCCCAGTCCGCTTCAATCAATCCCGACGGAAGCATCACTGTCACTCTCGCTAACTGCACTCTTGATGAAGATATAGAAATCAACAGCAATATTGTCGGATTTTCTCCCAAATCAGCTGTAGCTACGCTCCTTACAGGAGATGTGAGAGATTACAACTCCTTTGATAATCCCGATACTGTAACTCCCACAGAACTTGCCATCTCCTTGTCAGACAACGGATTTTCTGTTACTCTTCCTAAGTGCTCTGTCGCTTCAATTACACTCAGATGAGTATGCCAAAATGCGGAAAATGTCTCCTTTCCGAATTCGATTTCGAGGCATTTGTAAAAGAAATCAAGGACTATATTGCTCTTATCCCAGAGGAACAGAAAGCTCCCCCTGAGCTTTACTCTCATAGGCTTGAAATATGCAGGAACTGCTCTTCTCTCAGCGACGGACTGTGCGGAGAATGTGGTTGCTTTGCTGAAATAAGGTCCGCTAAATTGTCACTGAAATGTCCCGTAAATAAATGGTAAAAATTACTCCACCACATCGACTGATATGGTGGAGTTTTTCTTTTATGATTCGGGAAGCGAGTCTATCGCCTGTGTGATTTTCTTCTGAATTGAAAGTGCGTCGGATACATCAACGCCGTCGCCGTTCTGATATACGTCCGCATTTACTCTTCCCTGTGCGGTCAGGGGATTCTTTTCCTTATTTGTCGAGTACATCATTACCTTGATTACATCGTCCATTTTTACACTTCCGTCACAGTTTGCATCGCCCCATACTGTTACCTCAGGGTTTTCCTCCGAAGTACTTGTTGTGGTCGTTGTAGTGGTGGTAGTCGTTGTTGTTGTGGTTGTGGTCGTAGTAGTAGTAGTAGTAGTAACTACAGGAGGCTCCTCCTCTGCCATTGCAGGCTCAAGAATGAACTTCTGTCCGTTTCCGCCCCAGTAATTCCACTGGCAGATGTTTGCTCCCGCGTCAAGGCTTATTCCATATACGTCTGCACAGGATTTTCCGCCTGATACCGCACTGAGTATTGTATATGTGCCGTCTGCATTTGCGTACATTACAAATTCCTGAGAGCTGTCACCTGTGTACTCTGAAACGTACATATTTGCTCCGTCATCGGAAGCTCCGCCTTCAACTGTGAGATATCTTCCCTCAGAATCTGAAATGTTGTAATTTCCGTTTTCAAGCTTTGTAAAGCTCCAGATACACTCACTGCCCTGAAGAGCATTTTCTCCGTCAAGAGTTATGAAGAGCCCGCTGTTAAGGTTCTTTACTGTATATTTTCCTGTATTTACCTCTGGATACACGGGAGTTATCTTCCACATCTGGCAAGCTCCGCCCCAGTAATTCCACTGGTTGATGTTGCCTCCGCTCTCCTGTGACCAGTCAAATACATCAAGTCCTGCTGTATCGTTTGAGCACTTTGATACTATTCCGCAGAATGGTCCGTCCTGTATGATTTTCCACTGCTGATTATCTGCGCCTGTATATGTCTGTATTTCTACGTTAAGTCCGTCTGTCGCCGAGCTTTCTGCTACGGAAATGCACTTTGTCTCGTCCTTCATTGTGGTGATTTTGCAGTAGCCATTTTCTGTTGCTGTAATTCTCCACTCCTGATGAGAGCCTCCGCCGAGTCCCCACTGCTGGATATTTGCTCCGTCTGTGGTATCTCCGCCTGCAAGGTCAAGTGAAAGTCCGTTGAATTTATTTGTGATGTAGTAGCTTACTCCGCTGATAAATTCTGTATCGCCGATATACACCGAGTCGCTTGCTCCCTGTGCGGACTCTGCATTATATACAAGCTTTGCTGATGAATTTGCAAGGTTTATCATATCCTCTGAGAAGTTGTATGCGTCCTTCTTGCTACCCCAGATACAGGTGTTGTTGCCTGTTGCTGTAAAGGTCATCTTCTGAATCATATCTGTTGATTCATCTGCCTGGACGATAAACGCTCCCTTATATGTAACTCCGCCATAGGTAAGAGTCATATACGGAGTGCCATTTTCAACAGTCCACGTGCCTGAAATATCGCCTGTTACTGTGCCGTTAGCGTTGAGAGTTATGTTCTGCGAGTACTCTACCTCGGCATTTGTACCGTTTGTAGCCTGGTCTGCGACGATGGTCTGATTCAGCTGGTGGAATATGAACTCGTAATCGCCTACAATAGCCTCCTGAGTGTGTCCTCCCACTGAAAGAGTCTCTCCTGTGTACTCATATGGAGTAGCAACAGGCCAGCCGTCCTCGTTCATTATAAGCTGGTGGACTCTTACCTCGTGTCCGCCGTAGTTATCATCAAACTTGTTGTGATAGATAACGAAAAGTTTTCCGTTTTCGTCCATAAGAACTGAGTTGTGTCCCTGAGCCTTGTTAGGTCTGTCGTTGCAATTCCACTTATAGTTACTCATAAGACGCATACCGATTTTTCCGCCGATATTATCTCCGCCTGAGGTATAAACAGCACTGTTACCATTCTGGTCCGTGTATGGTCCTGCGGGATACTGACTTCTGAATATTCGCATATTGTATCCGCCGTCGTTGTTGAAGCATCCGTATGAAACGAACAGATAGTAGTAGCCTGTGCCTGTTTCGGGATCCTCCATATACTCGATATACGGTCCTTCGCCCGATACCCAGTGTCCGCCGGCAACCTTTATGCCCATATATGCATCAGATGCGTCTGTTACTGTGTTATATGTCACGTTATAGTCACGCAGACCTGTATTTTCGTCAAGCTCAAGCATAAAGAGTCCGCCGAACCACGAACCGTATACCATCCACAGTGCTCCGTTTTCGTCATAGAAAACTGCCGGGTCTATAGCGTTTGTTCCGTAGTTTGCATTCCACTCACCACTGCTGTTAAGATAACGGCTGAGGTCGGGGTTATTTCCCAAAACCTTAGGAACATCTGTCTTGCTGTAGTTGAATGTACTGCTGTTATTAAATCCCGAATAAACTATTGTATCCACATAGGTGTACGGTCCTTCGATATTATCTGCTGTGCACAGTACTATTGAGGATTTCCAGTTGTCTCCGTTCACGCTGAGATACATACAGTACTTGCCCATAGCCTCGTTGTAAATTATGTCGGGAGCCCAGAGATTTCCAGATAAATCATAGTTTGCGTTAGAGGGCGATGACCACGATGCAGGAACGGCAAGGTCTGTGTAAATGTCGTTGAAGAATGTTGTGTTTTTTGTGCCCGCTGCACTGTTTGCTGCGTGCGTCCAGTTGCCTAAATCTGTCGAACGCGCTGCTCCAAGGTGCGAGCCGATAATGAAATAGCTGTCGTCCTCAAGCTTGATGATTGAGGGATCGTGCACTGCAACTCTTGAATAATTTGCTCCGTCTGCATTATCAAGAGTTACATTTTCGAATGAACTGCCTGTCCACAAAAGGACGCCTGACAGGACAGCGGAAAATACTTTTTTCAATTTCAAATAAACTCCTCCTTATATTTGTTTATATAAATTATATAAATTAATTCTCAAACTGTCAATGAACATTCGTGCCTTTTTTATGATGTAAAATGCTATAGGCAGAAAAAATCCACCTCTTTTGCAATCGGTGGATTTCTCGTATATAGTATAAATGTACGGTTTGCTTTTTTCAGTTGGGCTGGCCTACTCTTCGTCTGATATTGGCTTCCTTCAGCTCTCTGCCCTCAGTTATAAGCTCTACAAGCTTTTCGCGGTCTCTGTTTTCAAGAGCCTCGCTGTACTTTTTAAGATTTCCTATAAGCGTATCAAGCTCAAACAGGAGATTTTCCCTGTTCTGCATAAAAAGCTCGGTCCACATGGTTTCGTTCATTGTAGCTGTTCGCGTCATATCCTGAAAGCTTCCTCCGCTGAATCCGCACTCA
Source organism: Ruminococcus sp. (assembly GCA_015066875.1). Lineage (GTDB taxonomy): Bacteria > Bacillota > Clostridia > Oscillospirales > Ruminococcaceae > Ruminococcus. The sequence continues at coordinate 20 of SVNM01000089.1, read as the reverse complement.
AGCTCAAGCTCGGGACTCTT
>SVNM01000088.1 GCA_015066875.1 Ruminococcus sp. | reverse complement strand
AACATGGAAGCCTAATGTAAAGCGTGTTAAGGCTATCGTCAAGGGTACTCCTTGTCATATCTACGCTTGCTCAAGATGCCTGCGTTCAGGTAAGGTTGAGAGAGCTTAATCCAAAGCGTACATTAGAAAATCTTATGGGCACTCGGTTTCGGGTGCCCTTGATTTTTATCACTTGTTTTTATATGCAAAAAAGCCGACTTTCTCAAGCCGGCTTTTTTGTTTGTGTGTTTATGTTATTGAAAGGAGTTTACTTTACCTGTGATGATAAACCGATTCCAAGGCTCTTTACAGCATTTGCTACAAGTCCTGCCACTACATCTGCACCCTTTTCGCAGAAGTGTGTTCCGTCGGTTGAGCCTTCTACAGCGCCCATAAGGTGATAGCTCTTGGCTGTATCATAGCCTACTGAGTTATAGTGGTTTACCATAAGTGTGTTAAGGTCGATGCAGGGAATATTGTACTTGGAAGCAAGATTCTTGCAGGCATTGCAGTGGTCGGTGTAGCTGTTTACAAACTTACCGCCTGAATACGCCTTCATTCCGATTACTGTTGTAACAAGTACAGGCGTTGCTCCCTTTGCAAGTGTATCATTGATAAACTGTGTCATATACCATTCATATGAGCCTTCTGTGGGATTGTTGACATCTCCGCATATAGGAGCATATCTGTCTGTTTTTGTATAGTCTGCATCGTTGATTGCAAACTGAATCATTACATAGTCGCCCTCTTTGAGAGAATTCACAATTGTCTGAAATCTTCCTTCATCATAGAACTTCTTTGTACTTCTTCCTGCAAGTGCGTGGTTTGATACAGTTACATTCTCTGTGAAATAATTTCCAAGATAGTATCCCCAACCCTGCTGAGGCGCATAATCCGCCTTATATGACTGTACTGTTGAATCGCCTGCAATGTATATTACGGGATTGCTTGAATCAATAATCTCCTCATCTTCAGAGGGATCATAAATTTCTGCAAAAGGCTCGTCTGTAATATTAAGCTTGATGTAGTCTATGTTCGGACCGCCGTTTTCTGTTGCTGAAACAAGCTTTATTGTATTTGTGCCGGCTGTAAGCGGAAGCACTATTCCTGTATCAGCCCATGTTGTCCAGGCACCTGTGCCTGTAAATGACTGCATCCAGTACTCCTGTGTATTTCCGTTAACGATAACCTTCATTTTTCTGTCGGTATCTGTTCCGTTTGCAACTCTGAAATTAATATAGTAATTTCCGGCTGTTTCAACGTTTACAGTGAAAGTGATACTGCTGTCTGTAACGTTATTGAGATTTACATAGCCTTCTTCCTTGGTAAAGCCGGCATTTGTTGTTTCGGTAACACCCTGATCCCAAACCTGATCAACTGCAAAGTAATATCCGGCATAAGGATCAGTGGTTGTGGTTGTTGTGGTTGTGGCTGTTGTTGTAGTTGTTGTGGTTGTTGTTATTGGCTCGTCTTCAAAGGGAGCAAGAAGCTCTACCTGAGCTACGTGCTTCTGGATAAGAAGCGCGTCTGAAATATCAACTCCGTCACCGCGCTGATAAACGTCTGCGTTGTAAAGGCCCTCAGAAGTAATAGGGAAAAGCTGTTGGTTACAAGCATAGCACATAACCTTGATAACATCAGCCATTTTTACACTGCCGTCAACATCAGCATCACCGGGAAGTCCCTTTACTGAAGGAGCGGTTGTTGTTGCCTCAGCAGTAGTTGTTGATGTTGTAGTAGTGGTAGTTGTTGTGGTTGTAGTAGTAGTGGTTGTGGTAGTTGTTGTAGTCGTAGTAGTTGTTACCTGTGGAGTCTGTGTCTCTGCCTGCCATACCTGACACTTGCTGTAGGTCATACCCCACTGCTGAACGTTTGCTCCGCTTGCTGTACTTGCACCTGAAACTTCTACAAAGCAAGCGTCTCTTGATGAACGTGTTGAGATGTAATAAGAGCCGTCTCCGATTTTTGTAAACTGGAAAAGCATCATACTGTCTTTTGTTGAATAAGGCACGATTTCGATGTTTCCGCCGTCTGAGCCTGTCATTGCCTTGAGAACGTAATTCGGATCGTTTACCGAATGAACATAATAATATGTTGTTCCGTTTGAAAAAGGCTTTAACTGCCAGAGCTGGCTGTTATATCCGCCATAGCCCCACTGCTGTACGTTGCTTCCCTCTGCCATTGTACCGCCTTCAATCTCCATAACAAGACCGCTGTTGGCATTTTTGAAGGAATAGTACACGCTTGTATCCATCTCTGTATCGCCGATTTTCATAAGACTCTGTGCGAGCTCGGCATTCTTCTTAGCTCCGACAGCACTCTGGTGAAGGTCATCATTTGACGCATAGTATTCTGTCATAGCGTCTGCGCCTATGCTGAGACCATAATTCTGCCATGCTGTGAAAAGGTCGATTACCTGTACATTCTGCTCTGAACCGATTGTATCAAGCTGTCCGCCGAACCAGCGTCCGCTCAGAAGAGGACTTCTTGTAAGGTCTGAAAGTCTGCCCTGCTGTTTAACAAGGATAACGTTCATACCCTTTGCCTTGGCTCTCTTAACCATATCTGTTACGGTATTGTAGTACTCTGTTGCGTTTGAGTAATTTGTATCATTGATACCGATTGAAATGATATAGTAGTCGCCTGATTTACCGTATTTTTCAATAGCAGTAAACTGTCCGCCGTCAACAAAGCCCTTGGCATACTGTCCGCTGGCAGCCATATTACGGATATGGAAAACATTTGTATTTACATAGTCACCAAGATACTGTCCCCAGCCGTGCTGTGAAGTATCTGCAGTGTTGTAATAGTTTGCAACGGTTGAGTCTCCGCATATCCAGATGGTAGGTCTTGTTTCACCTGTTGTGTTAAGCTGTGTAATCTGAAGCGCACTGATTGAAAATTCAGTATTCGCCATACCCGCAACAGCCTGAACGCTCAGTTGTCCGTCAGTTACAGGAATCTCAATTGTCTCCACAGCATTATTACCTGTAAGGTTGATCATCTGGAGCATTCCTTCCATCTTTATGGAAGTTCTTTTTACATTTCCTGTTGTTACTGTAATTCTGTAAAGTCCGTTAGGAAGGTCTACATTGAATGTATTGCCTGCATCCGCACTTGTGAACTTTACTGCGTCGCTGAGAGCTCCGCTTCCTCCCGCTGTTACGTTTGCAACAGCACTTGTGTTGGCAAATCCATAGCCTGTTGATGATGAATAGCCTGTTGACGCGGATACTCCTGTATAACCGCTTGCTGTACCGCTGCCACCGAAATCAAAATTCCAGTTGGCTGTTGCGGCAGAAGCCTCCATTACAGCCTTTTCGGGCTTTGTCATTGAAAGTCCACTGAAAGTTGTAAAAGCAAGTGCCAGCGAAGTAATACCGCTAATAAGCTTTTTCAGCTTCATTGATAATTCCTCCAGTTCCAAATTCATATTAAATATGTCGTTTTTATTTTATTTAATCATATCACAATAATTTTTCAAAGTCAATAAGAACAGCTGTGCAACTTTGTGGCTTTATACACCATTTTTATTGCAATTTTTCTCACACCGTTATGCACTTTTGCAGACACACTCTCTTTGTTGTGTGCACAAAAATGCATAGCCATCGCAAAAAGACATTCCTTTTTGATTTTTTATACATTAAAACCGATTTCACCATTGAATATTCAACAAATTTATGATACAATGAGTATAACAATTATACTGCGAGGTGATTTTTATGGTTCCTTCCATACACTCAGGGCATCGCGGACGTATGAGAAGCCGTGCTCTTGATACCGAATTCAACGGCTTCAGCCAGCACGAAATTCTTGAACTGCTCCTGTTTTATGCTCTGCCAAGAGTAAATACAAATAATCTCGCTCATACTCTTATAAATAAGTTCGGCAGTCTTTCAGCTGTGCTTGATGCTCCCGCTTCTCAGCTTGCTCAGATTCAGGGACTCAGCCTGTCAAGCGCCTCTTTTTTAAAGCTCATAGGCGAGCTATGCGATATTTACTCCTCTTCAGAGCCCGACAACATAAAATTCACCTCAACCGCTGAGCTAAAACAGTTCTTTATCGACTATTTCAAGAGCAATGACGCTGATATCTGCCTTGTTATTTCAGTTGATTCAGATTTCAGACTAACTGCTCTCAGAAGCTTTCCCACTGCCCTTCTGACAGATAATTCAGTTGCTCCAAAACAGCTCATCACTACTATTCTCGGCTGTAAAATGGAGCGTATTGTGATTGGTCAGAATCACCCAGGCAAGCTTCCTATCCCAAATGAGTCGGATTATACAATCACAAAGCTGTTTTCAGAGCTTGTTGCTCCCCTTCGCATTGAGCTTTGTGACCATATTATCTGCGGAAGCAACCACGCTTTCTCTATGCGTGAAAAAAGTGCTTTCAGTTTTTTTAACGGAGCTTCATTATGAAAGATTTGAATAACGATTACAAAACTCTCAGAAAAAATCTGATAAATCAGTTTGAGCAAAACGGACTAAGCAGTTTGTCGCAGACGGAAATACTCAGCCTGTTGCGCTCATATGCCTCTAAAACGGAATTTACCGAAAATTCTCATAAGCTCTGCAGGCAGTTCAGCAGTCTCAACTCCGTCTTTGATGCTGATTCACGTGTTCTTATAAACAATCTCGGACTTGATGAGAAATCTGCTGTGCTTCTCAAGCTTATCCCCTATATCAGCCGTATGAGAAGCCTTGACTCTCATAAAATCAACCGTATCAGCTCATCAAATGAAGCTGAAAATTTCTTCGCGTCGCTTTTTATCGGAGCAGTGCGTGAAAAGCTTGCTGTTGTATGCGTTGATAACTCTATGAAAATTATCTCACACAGGTTTCTTACAGAGGGCTCAGGCTCTTCGCTGAACGTCTCATTGGCTGATATTGCTGAGTTTGCCGTCGCCTGTAACTGCTACGGAATTTTCATTGCTCACAATCACGTTTCTGCGGATACAACTCCCTCTGCCAACGACATCTCAACTACAAAGGTATTATGCTCTGACCTTCAGAAGCTGGGAATTCTGCTGATTGACCACTTAATCACAGGCAGTTCATCAGCCTGTTCCATGCGAAGATTATGCGGTGATACAGCTTTCGGTGCTCCGGCTCCTGTCAAGTACAAAATCAATTGAAAATAAACAAAAAAGTCGCCTCCCTCATATAACAGTTATGTCCTAATAGGAGTTTATATGTAATTTAGTGGGGGAAGCTTTCTGAAGAAAGTTTCCCCCACACCCCCTACAAAGACTTTTGAGTCTAATTTAAGCCCCATAGGGTACACACGGAGAAATAATTA
>SVNM01000024.1 GCA_015066875.1 Ruminococcus sp. | reverse complement strand
TTTTAGGAAAGGAGTTTGAGGGATAACCCTTTTTCAAAAGGGTTTCCCTCAATATACTCATATATTCTCCTATAAGAATACCACCGTTATTGTGAGGTGTTTGTTATTATTCAAGATATGTTACGTAATCAGAGTTGTAGAACTCCCAGCTATTTGCCTCAACAAGTCCCTGACCGTAATCCACCATATTGTTTTTTACCGAGAAGTCACTGTACCAACCGTCAACCACGTACATACGACGGCTTGTATCCACCTCGCCATAGGGACGGTCCATATAAAGCGTATTATCTGTGAATGTACAGTGATAGCCCCATTCCTCGACCTGCAGATGAAGCTCGAATGAAGCTACAATATTAGAATTTCCATTACGGTAACCGATATTATGGTGAACATTCACATTATTGCCCGCGATATCAACAAAGCTTCCCGCATAATTAGCTCCCGTCATACCGTCGCCGTAGAAGGTACAGTTCATAATCTCTGTACCTGTTGTATACTCCTTGACATCAACGTGCTCTGCGGAAACATTCTTGAAGGTACAGCCGTCAACTGTATTATAGTCACACTTGTAATCAAAGCCTGTCACAGATTTAGCACTGCCGATATACACACCCTCGCCATAACCGGGAGTAACAACTCCTGTATCGTGGATATAGCTGTCCTTTACAGTACAATATGAGCTTCCGTCACGTATAGCAACAGCTTCAGAACCGATATTGTAAACCTCGCAGTTTCTGATAACGGAATGATTTGAATTATCAAGAACGATACCCTTCTGAGACGTTGTGATCTTCAGATTTTCAATAATCCAGTAATCGCCTGTAATCTGAAGAACATAGCCGTTTTCAGGATTTGTACCTGTAATAACAGGCGGATTTTCAGGATCTTTAGCAGTAAGCGTAATAGGTGCATTTTCCGTTCCCTCAGCAGAGGTATCGATTTTCTGAGCTCCCTGATATGTTGTGTAGTCATAAGTACCGCTTGCTACACGAATAACATCACCGGGCTGTGCATTGCGCATTGCAAGGAAAAGCTCCTCAACAGTAGAAACGTCAACATAATTTTTCTCATCTTCAGCTGAGGTCAGCTTACGCTTCATAGCAATAAGGTCAAAAACATCAATACGGTTGTCATCGCAAAGGTCTCCCGCTGTCCAATCGGTGAGCGCTCCGTTTCTTACAAGGTAATTCTGAAGCATTACTGCGTCTGCTATGTTGAATTCTCCGTCGCTGTTGACGTCTCCCGATGCATTTTCTACGGCAAATCCTGTAAACTCATCGCTGAGAGTCTGAAACTCGCTGTTCACAAGAGGATTATAGTAATGATTCCAGGAGAAAAGGATATGCTCCTGTGCAAGATCGGAAACTGCCTCATAATTTGATTTCAGCTCTGCAATTGACTTGGACTGATAATCGCCCTGAAATGTCTCATTATTTATCCAGAAACGCATACCCTCTTCATCAACAGCTTTTTTAAGCTCCTGTGCCCATTGACGTATTTCTTCGGGAGTACACCCTCTGCCTCCCCCGTCCTGATGAGCAAAAATATCCTGTGGACGGAATTGTGCTGTCTTAAAAATATCTCTCCAGAAATCACCGTACTGCTCTGCGTCAGACAAATCAGGATTGAAGAACGGACTTATCATAAGTGGCTTGTCACCACAGGCGTCAATGGAATAATTCATATTCTTGCCCAGCAGTGAGGCATACTCTCCGTTATCGGTACCCGCACAGGCAACGTCAATATTCCAGATTTCGTTTACATAGTAAAATCCCGCTATTGTATCGCTGTATTCCTCGCCGTAACGGCTCTGAATTTCAGTTATTACATCTGAGCACAGCTCTACATTCTCTAAACACCACTCTAAAAGATAGGAAACTCCCGAAGCAGAAACCTCAGGAACTCCCCAGCCGTAATTCCACCACCTGTCGTCGCTTACAGTTCCTATCCACAGCTTCATTCCTGTTTTTTTTGCGGATTCAAGTGCAAGCTCAAGAGCGTCGCCATCGTTCTGTACCGATAGCGTACAGCCTTCCAGAGCATCAAGCTCTGAAGGATACATTGAATATGCCGATGTACAGGTGTATGATGAGCTGTCCTGTTTGCTTGCCGATGTATCATTCTGAGTATAGCTAAGCTCACATACAGACTGAAGTATAAGCGAGTCAAACCCCGCTTCCTTCGCAGATTCAAACTCCTGTTCCCATCGCTGAGCGTTCCAGTCTCTGCAAAGCCAGCTCTGTATAAAGGTTGAGGTAAACTTTCCGCTGTTTTCAGCTGAGGCTGTGAAATCCACAGTATTGCTCAGCGAAAATATCATCGCGCAGGAAATAACTGCCGATACAATTTTTTTCATCATAATAGTACTCCTCCTGTCAAATATTAGTATAAGGCTTCTGAATTCATAAGCTCCTGTCTCAGAGCAATTTCGTCAAAAACATCTATCTGACCGTCTTTGCAAAGGTCTGCCGCAGCACAGGCGGTATCATCGGTAAGACAGCCGTTTTTATCCATAACAGTACCTCTAAATTAAGACCTCCGCACCAGTTGATATTTCCGCTTCCATTAAAAATTGAGTAGTCCTGTAACTGCCTGTATGAGGTATCTGTCTGTGCAAGTACATCTGCACCGACAGCACTAAGCATTGATAAGGAGCAAAGTTATGCTGTGATACGCCTGATAAATTTCCTTATTCCACCCTCTTTCACATTTACCTGACAGTTAATCTCTATTATAATTATAGCTCAATACAGACAACAATACAAGAGACTTTTTAAGGATAATTTATAAATAAAGCTTGTCAGTGAATATTTCTATATAAAGCAACGGCTTCCGTACTGATTTACGGAAGCCGTTTTTTTTACATTATTTCAGATTATTCAGACTCATCAAGGTCGATTTTCCACTGACCTGTCTGAGAATCTCTTACAAACAGGAACTCATCGGTATAGATATATGTTCCAAGCATTTTTTCTACTCCTGTAAGAGTTTCTTCCGATTCGGAATCAAGGCTCAACCAGTCTCTTTCTACTCTGAAGCTGTTTTCAGTTACATCATAAAATCTGACAGGGCTGTCTGTCCATTTATAAAATGCCATACAGTATTCCTTCTTGAAGGCGTGGATATATAACTGACCGTTGTAAATTGTATAAAACGACATTTTGTCTACTTCAACTTCATCTCCGGGAGAATAACTGCTCATGGTATCCTTAATGCTATTTCTGAAATACGCATCGTACAGCTTATCTGTAACAACAGCACGTGCATAATTTTCTATATCCTGTAAGCTTTTAAATCTTTCGTCGGTAACTCTGCAGTATTTTCCCATACCGCCAGCCTTGAAATCCGCCATATAATTCATATAAAGCTCATTATCACCGCTATTATTGATGTATTCCATATCCGCCTGAGAAGGTACGGGATTAAACTGAATAAAATCATTCTCATCATAACTGATACCGTTATATGAGGTAATATTGTGTATCTCATTATATTTGTCAGTCATATCCTTTACAATTTCTGCAAGCTCGCTGTATTCCTGTGGAGCTTCCGTAGGCTTTTCTTCATCAAGCACCTCTGCTTCCACATTACCTATGAGCCACTCGCCCTCGTCAGACTTGTTTACTGTAAGAGATATCTTTTCGGTTACTGTTATAAGATTGCGTACGGCTACGCTCTCCTTTGATACTACAAATGAATCATCATCAACTACTGTAACCTGTGCGTCATCATCGCTCCAGCTGAATTCTGTTGTGTAATCTGTAAGAAGAAGAGCAAGGAGACTTTCGTCGGTATTTATCCACTCTTCCTCGGTACTATACATATAAGTATAGAGACTGCCATCTACATTGACAAACACAGGAACTCTTCCGTCTAAACTGAAGCCATCATAAAAGTTATATGAAGGGTCGTAATCAGGTGTAAGAGAATTGCTTTCATAGCTTCTGCCGAAAAAGTTATAGTTTTCAGCAAAATACTGTGCTTCAAATACAGATTCACCGTAAGCTCTAAGCTCTTTTATATTTTCAAATCTTTCGTCCTTGAATTTATAATAGTTGACTCCGCAGATATCAACATAATTATCTTTATCAGCGTTGTCGTGGATAAGATACACATTTACAAAGTCCTCGTACTTTCTGAGAACTTCCTCTGCTATATCTGTAATAGAATCTGCAGAGGACGGCTCTGTTGTAGCTTCTGTTCCTGTTGATACATCGGGATTGATGTCATCTTTAAAATCTGCTCTGTTTTTATAAAGTGCAAAGCCTCCGGCTACGATTGCAACTGATGCCACAAGACCTACCGCACGATGCCATACAGGTCTTTTGTACTGCTCTACTCCTTCAATTTTCATCTCTTTACTCTTTACCCCTTCAGAGGAGTCGCTTTCTGAACTCTTCATCTTGTTCATCTTTTCAATACTCATCTGAAAAAGCTTATTTTCTTTCTCTTCATCAAGCACAGGATATCTTTTTTCCATTTTCTCTACTGTTTCATCATCTGAATTCTCAAGAATATCAAAGATTTTCTCATTCATAGACTTCTCCCCCTTTACATTAATATGCCTGCATCGGCAAGCATTACTCCAAGACGCTCAAGCGCTCTTTTGCATCTCGACCTTACTGTTACATCCTTAAGCGATAGTCTTTTTGCTATTTCCGCTGAATTCTGATTATAATAGAATTTACGCATAATTATTTCAGAATCAGGCTCGCCAAGCTCTGTGATTTTATCAAGCAGAATCTTCCGAAGCTCTTTTTTTTCGGTTTCTTCCTCGATATTGCTCTCAGAGGCTATTTCTCGTATCTGCTCTGAATCAAGCTCTGCATAACTGCTCTGCTTTATTGAGTACTTTCTGAAATAGTCGATTGCTCTGCGTTTTGCAACAGTGTTTATATATCCCTTAATATCACGCTCGTCCGTACTAAGTCCGCTGATTTTCATAAATATTTCCGCAAAAACGTCACTTACGCACTCGTCAACCTCCTGAGTACCGCAGACGCTTCGCAATTTATTGTAGACGATTGCATATACATACCCACCGTACTCCCCAATAATTTCACGGTAGAGCTTTTGCGGAGACTCTTTAAGTCTTAATTGCAATTCATTACCGTTCATTCACATCATTCCCTTCATCATTGATAAAGCCTTCAGCGCTGTTTCGTGCTTTCATATTATACAATCGTACTAAGCTGTGAAAGTGTTGCACGAAAATAAAAAATTTCTGAAAAATTTTTCCTCAGAACGCAAAACACTTTATAATTACGGAGATTTTCTCATTAATCTATTATATTATAAAAGTTTTTTTATCCCAGGTCAAGCTTATGGGAATACACTCTCTTTTGACGTAATTTGCCTGTATACTTGCATTTTTCTGAGAATGTGATACAATATTAAACGGATATCTATCCTTCTTTCTTAAGTTAAAATAAAAAAATAATTGTTTTTGTGTCCGATTCTGTCTTTCTTGTTCGAATGTATGTTATGAATCGATTCGAAAACAGTTTAAAGGGGTGGGAATATGACAGATTCCGAGTGGTTAGCACTGGTAAATGAGTCTCCTCAGGAGGGATACAGAGCACTCATCGATCAATACGGAAATCTGGTTTATGCCATTGTACTCAACAAGCTTAAGTGTATTGCAAGCCGTGAGGATATTGAAGACTGCGTCAGCGATATTTTTGTAGAGGTTTTTCAGAATTCACAGAGCTTTAATCCTGAAAACGGCTCGCTTAAAGGCTATCTCAGTACAATTGCCAAACATAGTGCCATTGACGCTTATCGCAGACTTACTAAGCGTTACAACTCAACAGCATCTATTGATGATGAAGATTTCATTATGCCTCCTGCTGAGGATAATCCCGAAAAGGAAACAGAAAACAAGCTTATCCGCAGACGCATGTGGGATATTATCAGAAATCTCGGCGAGCCTGACAGCTCAATCATTATAAGACAGTATTTCTATGAGCAGACTGCACGTGAAATAGCAAAGGCTCTTTCAATGACAGCCTCTGCTGTACAGAAACGAAGCGTCCGCGCAAGGCAGAAGCTAAAGGAAATATTCGAAAATGAACTGAATTTCAGAGGAAAGGGTGATTACTGTGAAAGAGCGCAGATATGAATTTGATATAGATAACGAGCTTAAGCAGTTGACCTGTCCCGATGATCAGACAATCGAGATAGTTGCGGAGGAAGTTCCTATGCTAAGCGATGAAGATAAAGAAAGAATTTTTAAACTTTGTGAAAGAAAGATGGATATGAAAATGAACAAGGACAATAAGAAAGATAATATAAAAAGAACAATTTACGAAAACTCAGACTCAGTAAAGGGCGTTGAAAAGTACAACAAGCCTTCATGGTACAGACCTGTTATGTCTGTTGCTGCAAGTCTTCTTGTGGTTGCGGGAATCGGCGGTGCGGTTATGATCAGCAGACAGCAGAAGCCCGATGATATCATTACAGATGTTACTGAGCCTTCAACTTCAACTTCAGCTACAGATGTTGTTACAGAAACCACAAATGCTCCCACAGGTATTGATATCGATACTCTTGAAAAGCTTGTAGAGGATAACTTCTACTGTATGGAAAATATTTTCAGATTCGGAAATCTTCCCTTTAACAGTGATACTCTCTATTATGATGAGGTTTACAAAGTTGAATCAGAGGAATTTACAAGTTTTGAAGAACTCCACAATTTCATATTCTCTGTTTACACCTACGAAATTGCTGATTACTATTTCTTCAGATATCCTTTAGGCAAAAATATGTACACAAACTACTTTGATGATGATTCTCTCTATATCAGAGTAGATTCTATTCCTGACGGAAATATCCTCGATGTTGACTTTATGGACTTTGAAATTGCTAATGCAAGCGTGATGGATGGTACCTACAGCTTTGATGTTCTCGTTGATGTCAAAATCACTGATACAACAGACGTTAACAATTCAATCTACAATCAGACCTTAGAAGGCGCTCTTATAGGCTTTGAAGCTAAGGAAGATATTGACGGCAATTTAAAGCTTACAGGTATGTACGGTCACGATGTACTTGATAGATTTGTTTATAATAATCCTGTTGAAGGTACAAGAGGCTATATCGAGAATACCTGGCAGGAAACTTATACTGAGCTTTTGAATACATTGGTTTCATACAGTGGAGATGCCGAATTAGAGCTTAAGTTATTCAATATCACTGATAAAGAGGCTCCTCTGCTTTATGTTTATCCCACAGAGCCCGATAATGATAGCACTATCTTCTGTATAATGGACGGCGAGATCTACAACCTGAAAACTTATGAGGATATGCTTTACTACGCCTTTGTTACAGCAGACGGTCATTATGTAGGCTATAATATCGATGATAACTTCTTATCTGCTTCATTCTACGATATAGACGGTAATGATATATTTGAAATGGAATCTATGCTGTACCGTGATAACACTTACTATGTCAACGGTGAGGAAGCTACTGAAGATGATATGTTTGAAATGTTCTACAAGTATGGTATTTCTCCCGTTTCACTTGACTTCACAACTGATGAGCTTTATTCTTACCTTGATAACGGAATCTACAACAACAGTACAGATAACAGCGAAAACAACGATACAACAGAAAATACCGTAATTACAACTGAATTTACAACGGAAATTACTGAGCTTTTCGATAAGAACCTTCAGTGCCTTGAACTTTACAGAACAAATCCTCTTCCCACTGTAACAGAGCCCTTATTTGAAGGCGAGGAGCAGATTATCTGCGAAGTCTCTTCCGATAAGTTCTCAAGCTACGATGAGCTTGTTGATTACGTAAACTCCACCTACACATACGGTACAGCACAGATGTACCTTAATGATTTCCCCTATGAGGGCAATCAGCTTTACCTTGAATATGATGGCAAGCTTTGTATGAACACTTACTATGCTTCAGGAAGCGGTTACTTCGTTGACTGGTCAGGATACAGTCTGGAAATTGTTTCTGCAGATGATACTTCATGCCAATTCAACGTTACCGCTTCCATTCAGGAGCCCGGCGACCTTCCCGCAGAGGATTACACACTCTCCTGTGAGGCTGTCATTACAGAAAACGGCTGGAGACTTGTCAGAATGTACTTCTGATTTCTCCAATGTGTGACAAAAGAATTTCTCCTATAACATAAAAAAGCGGAGCAGTAAAGAGACTATCTATACGGAAGTATTATGCGTATGGACAGTACCCATAAGGCGACCAACCATAAGAAGTATTTAATATGTAACCGAAAGGTTGTGTAGGAAAAGCCTATGCAACCTTTCTCTTTTTGTCGTAATCCATACTGTAAGCGACAAAAATAAACGTTGCAACGTAAAATATGAAATGTATTTCATTTTTTTATATCGTTAATTCCTGTGAAGTACGGCATATCTTTGCTTGTGTAGATATACGGGAATATCACAATCATTTTCTCGGCTTCGCCTTTTGCAATCATATTGCCGATTATGTTCTGAAGTCCTGAGTCGGGCGAGCCTGATGCTGTTGCCGTATCAAACGGAGCCAAAAGCAAAGTATTCAGTGAAATAGCCGACACAACCACTGCTGAAATAAAATGTTTCATAAACTTCTCCCCCTTAAACAAAATTTTATCTAATATAATTTTACTTTATTTCACTCATTAATCAAATGAAATTTCGGCTAATAATACTTACATTTTGCACCACTGTTATAAAGAAAAAGAAAAACCGGTCTCCCGCATAAGGGAAACCGGCTTATATCAGATTAAATTATTGAGTAAGGAACTCTTCTATAGTCATTATAATTTCATCTGTTGTAGTTGAAATATACGCATAGTAACTGAGTATGCTTGCAGCATCGGTAGGAGTTATCTTTCCGTCCTTATTTACATCTGCAACAATTATCTGCTGTGCATCAAGTCCTGAGCTACCTGTTGTCTGCTCATCTGCATAAGCTGAAAGTGCCTGCGCAGCGTCAGTAGGTGTGATTGAGCCATCGCCGTTTACATCACCCAGTGTAACTGTTACATCAACAGGAGGTTCTGTTGTTGAAGTGCTTGTGCTTGTTGTAGATGTTGTTGAAGATGATGTTGTAGAAGTTGTACTTGTTGTAGATGTTGATGTAGTTGAAGTTGTGCTTGTTGTAGATGTTGTTGAAGTAGTAGTTGTAGTTGTTGTTGTTGAAGTAGTCGTTGAAGTTGTAGTAGATGTTGTAGATGATACAGGAACAAGTGCGAACTCGCCTGCAATATCAGTACCACAGTCATAGTTGTAGCTTATTTCCTTAGTATCGTCATTAACAGTAAGAATATTGTCTTCTACAACAGCATTTGTCCAGTCAAAAGCCTTTGAAACGTCAAAGCCCTTAAGAGTTGAAAGGTCAAATGTGCCGTTAGTAAGCTCAATTTCAAATGTGTTGTCAGTACATTCAAAGTAATTAATAGCTGAGTTACTTACATCAAGGCTTGTGAGATTATTGAATGAACAGCCAAGATTTGAAAGCTTTGTATTCTTACTTAAATCAAGAGTTGTAAGCTTATTGTATGAACAGTAAAGTGCTATAAGTTCTGTATTATTTGTTACATCAAGACTTGTAAGCTCATTGTATGAACAGTACAGATATTTAAGCTTTCTGTTTTTGCTTACATCAAGCTTTGTAAGGCCATTTGATCCGCAGTAAAGAGATTCAAGCTCAGTAAAATGCTCAATACCTGTGAAATCCGAAACAGTAAAATATTCTGTATCGATGTATTTTACTGAAGCAAGTTCAATTACTGAAAGCTCGCCGTTTTCATCCTCATCATAAATACTTGCGATGTATTCACGCAGGTTATCATCAGGGAAGTTTTCTTCATTGAGGGCAACGCTGTAATCTGAATCAGGGATAAGCATAAATCTTCCTGTATAGTCATATCCGCAGTGATATGTATATGTGATAGGTGCATTGGGATTTACAGGTGTAAGAATTGTGCCGTCAAATGTTGCGTTATCCCAGTCTGATGAATTTACAAGGTGGAAATCTTCAAGTGTGGAAACATCGAATGAGCCATCTGTAAGCTTGATTTCACGGATATTATCTCGAGCAGAGAATGACTCAAGCTTTGAATTGTATGTTAAGTCAAGCGCTGTAAGGTTATTATTTTCACAGTAGAAGGATACAAGCTCAGGATTATTGCTTAAATCAAGAGTTGTAAGCTTGTTGAATGAACAATATAAGAACTGAAGATCCTTATTATTGCTTACATCAAGAGATGTAATCGCATTTTCATCAACATCAAGTCCGATGAGAGCTGTATTCTTGCTTACATCAATGCTTGTGAGCTTGTTATTGTAAGCTACAAGCATCTGTAACTTAAGGTTCTTGCTTACATCAATGCTTGTAATGTTGTTTGATGAACAGTAAAGTGTTTCAAGCTCTGTGAAATACTCAATACCTGTAAGATCAGAAATATCTCTGTATCCGACATCGATATATCCTGCAGATGCTATCTCTGTTCTTGAAAGCTTGCCATCATCTGTCTTATCAATAGTTTTCTTTACAAAATTACGGAAGTTTGCATCAGGGAAGTTTGTTTCGTTAACCTCTACAAACTCATCTGAAGCTACTACAAAAGTAAATTCAGCTTTGTAATCATAACCGCAGTGATATGTATATGTGATAGGTTCATCAGGGTTGACAGGTGTAATGGTTGTTCCTTCGATTGTAGCATTTTTCCAGTCTGAAGCGTTTACCAGCTCTAAGCCTTCAAATGCAGAAGCGTCAAATGAACCGTCTGTAAGCTCGACTTCACGCACGTTATTATCGCAGTTAAAATCGTAAAGATTTGTCATCATAGATAAATCAATACCTACAAGATAGTTGTTTGAACACTGGATATAATTCAGTTCAGGATTATTGCTTACATCAAGAGTTTTCAGGCAGTTATCCCCACAAATAAGTGTTTCAAGATAAGGATTATTGCTGATATCAAGTGATGTAAGATTATTTGCACTACAGTTCAAGTAGTATAATTCAGAACATTTGCTCACGTCAATGCTTGCGATCTCATTATTATTGCAATTAACAGAGATAAGATTTGTGTTTTTGCTTATATCCAGATCAGTAATCATATTATCTGCACAATACAGATACACTAAATCAGGATTATTGCTTAAATCAAGCTTTGTAATCTTGTTATAATTAACTGAAACCTCATCAAGAACTGTATTCTTGCTGAGATCAAGCTCTGTAAGCATATTGTTTGAAGCATAAAGACGATCAAGATCAGGATTAGCTGTTACATCAAGATCAGCGATATTGTTGTATGAACAATATAATGTATCAAGCTTTGGATTGTTGCTTACATCAAGAACTGAAATTTCGTTTTCTTCACATGAAAGAACCACGATTTCAGGATTATTGCTTACATCGATGTTCTTAATCATATTGCCGTCAAAAGAAAGGAATGAAAGAAGCTTGTTATTGCTTACATCAAGAGAAGTAAGCTCATTGTAATCGACTTTAAGAGTTTCAAGCATTACGTTCTTTGATACATCAATGCTTGTAAGGTTATTGCTGTTTGTTTCAAGAACAGTAATTTCTGTGAAATACTCAATACCCTTGAGATCAGTTATTCCACTGTATGAAACATTGATTGTCTCAACAGAAAGAAGTTCTCTTGAAGAGAGCTTGCCGTCTTCATCAAGATCAAATCCTTCACTTACGTAATTACGGAACTCTTCATCCGGGAAGTTTGTTTCGTTGATTTCAACAAAATAATCATAAATGGGAAGAAGCTTGAATTTTGCGGTGTATCCGTTACCACATTCGTAATAGTAAGTAACAGGTCTTGAAGTATTCTCAACAGTAAGAACACTGCCGTCTAAAGTTGCATTTGTAAGATTTGACATCTTTGCAGTATCAAATCCGCTGAATGTTGATAAATCAAAGGTTCCGTCTGCATAATCAACTTCACAAATATTATTTTCACAGAAGAATGATTCGATGTTACTGCTGTTGCTTGCATCAATGAAAGCAAGGCAATTGCTATCAGCAAATAAAACATTAAGACTTGTAGCATTCTGTAAATTGAGTGATGTGATCTTATTGTCTGAACACATAAGAGACTGAAGATCAGGATTATTGTTTACATACAGATCTTTAATCTGATTATGATTACAATTCAGGTAAAGAAGCTTTGTATTATATGTCATATCAAGAGCTGTAAGGTTATTATAACTACAATCTAACTCAAGAAACTTGGGATTGTTATACAGTTCAAGCTCTGTAAGGCTGTTTTCTGAGCAAGTAAGATACTCAAGATATTCATTCTTAGTTAAATCGAGCTCAGTAAGCTTGTTATTAGAGCAGTATAAATTCTGAAGATCAAGGTTATTTGTCAAATCAAGCTGTTCAAGATTGTTGTCACTGCAACTGATATGATAAAGCTTTGTATTTTTGCTTGTATCAAGAGCTTTAAGACCGTTTGCTGTGCAATCGAGGTAACTTAAGTTTATGTTATTGCTTAAATCAAGCTCTGTAAGCTGATTGGATTCGCACTCTAAAGTTTCAAGAGCAACGTTTTTGCTTAAATCAAGAGCTGTTAAATTATTTCTTCCGCAATCAAGAGCAAAAAGCTCTGTATTATTGCTGAGATCAAGATTCTTAAGCTCACTGCCTGAACAGTTTAAACTCTGAAGCTTTGTGTTCTTGCTGAGATCAAGCTCTGTAATATTGAGATATCTACAGTTAACATAAGTAAGCTCAGTATTATTTGTTAAATCAAGATTTGTTAAATCGTTTGATGTACAGTATAATGTATCCAGCTTTGTATTCTTGCTGAGGTCAAGCTCTGAAAGTCTGTTATAATCACAATCAAGATATACGAGCATTGCATTATTTGTAAGATCAAGGCTTGCGATATCATTTGAATAACAGCTGAGATACTCAAGAGCTGTATTCTTAGTTACATCAAGCTCAGTAAGATAATTGTTTGAGCAGAAAAGATCTACAAGACCTGTAAAATGCTCAACACCT
This sequence comes from Ruminococcus sp., assembly GCA_015066875.1. Lineage (GTDB taxonomy): Bacteria > Bacillota > Clostridia > Oscillospirales > Ruminococcaceae > Ruminococcus. Next base: position 18,387 of record SVNM01000024.1, on the reverse strand, counting down.
GTAAGATCATAAATATCTTCATTTGATACATAGATTTCACTTACTGATAATAATTCATAGTTAGATAACTTTCCGTCACTTGATTTGTCGAATGTCTTTACATATTCGCGGAAATTTTCATCAGGGAAGTTTTCTACGTTGATTTCAACAAAGTAATCTGAAGACGAAACAAACTTGAATACACTATAAATTTCATTTCCACAGTTATATGAATATGAAACAGGCTTTGCAGTGTCAGTTATAGTAAGGATAGTTCCGTCAACTGTACCGTTCTGCCAGTCTGAAGCCTTTGTAACATCAAAGCCATCGATTGTTGAAAGATCAAATTTTCCGTCGACAAAATTCAACTCGGAAATATTATTATCACAATAAAATTCTCTGATGTTTGAGTTATTGCTGAGATCAAGATTTGAAAGACAGTTATTACTGCAGTAAAGATTATAAAGATAACCGTTATTGCTTAAATCAAGGCTTGAAATGTTATTATGCTGACATGAAAATTCATATAATTTAGTAAGATCAGTCAGATCAATCTCTGAAAGCTTGTTTTCATCAACATAAAGATAGTTAACATTTGTACAGCCGGTTAAATCAATGGTCTGAAGCTCATTATAACCTGCCTCAAGAAAAGTTATTCCGGGATTATTGCTGAAGTCAAGAGATGTAATGAAGTTACCTTCACAGTCAATTGCTCTGAGATTCTGACAAGCACTTAAATCAAGGTCAGCAAGCTGATTGCTGTAGCAATATAAATATTGAAGATTTATACAATTGCTTAAATCAATGCTTGTAATCTCATTTGAGTTACAGGTAAGCTCCTCCAAATTAACATTCTTAGTTAAATCAATCGATGTAAGATCATTTGATCCGCAGTAAAGATCGAGAAGCTCTGTACAAGCACTTACATTGAGGGAAGTAAGGTCATTGTAACCACAGTAAAGATACTTTAAATTAGTATTATTGCTGAGGTCAAGGCTTGTAAGGTAGTTATCACTGCAGTACAGGGTTTCAAGAGCTGTAAAATACTCGATACCTGTAAGATCATACACGTAATCATAGTTTACATCAATTGCTGTTGTCGTTGATATCTCTGCGTCTGTAAGGATTCCGTCACTATCGTCATCTAAATAGCTGTTGATATAGTTTCTGAAAGCCTCATCGGGGAAATTTGTTTCGTCAATCACAATGCCTTCAACTGATTTTGCTGTAATCCCCATCGCATTGTAATTCACTGCGTTTGCAGAGACAACAAGCGTATTACTGCACATTGCCACTGCTGAAAGAACTGCAAGAGTTCTTTTGTTTCTTCTTTTCAATTTTAACCCTCCTCATTATCTTGGTTATACATAATTTTTTATAATTTCAACCAGTTCGCCCCCATGATTGATTACAAAAGTATAACCATATTAAGTATATAACAATTAGCAGGAAATGTCAATAAATAATGAATAAACACCACATATTTTACTGAAAATTCAATAAATATACGCATATTTCAGTTAATTTTAACTACAGCAATAAAATACTGATTTCACAAAAGAAAAAGTGCAGTCCGACATTAATCAGACTGCACTTAAAATTATAATTTACGGTTAAAGAACACATTATTCAAGAACATAATAGCCATCGCCGTCAATGTACGCAATATCAGCTGAAATGGCTGAATCTATGACGTAATCGCTGTAGATTTCGCCTTTGAATGTAATTTTTACAAAATCTCCCACATGAACAACTCCGCAATCAACATAACGTGAAATCTGAATGTCATTGAGGAGTATTGTGAACTGTATTCCCTCTTCGGGATTTTTACAAATCACTGAATCATCAATAACCATATAATCATCGGTTATCTCAACAATGGTTCCCGCAATTGAATTCATATACGGTTCAGATTCTGCATCTTCCGAATTTTCCATTGCATACTCAATTATTTTCGCTGAGGCTTCTTCACCGATGTAAAAAACATACCGAAAATGACTTAACATATTTGTCCAGATGTATCCGTCCTTGGTAATATACATTGCAAGCTTATATGCGCCCAATGACTCAGATGTAATTGTAAAGCCGACGCCTCCCTTACGAAGATAATTCCAGCTGGTATCGTCAATATACGGAGCATCTCTGCATTCCGAAAGAACTTCCCAGATGTAATCGTCATTCAACAATGAATAGTGATTGTAAGGAGATTCATCATTATCGTGGAATTTATCCAACTCCACCAACTTCGGCAAATCAACCTCATCAAGAAGCTCGCCGAGAGTGCTTGTAGGTGTATTTTTTCTGACTGAATAAACATAATATTCACCGGCAAGCTTAACTGCGACATAACGCTTGTATGTTACATTATGCAGAGTATACACCTCAGCCTCCATAGTGCGCTCAACTTTCTCATCATCATAACCTCTTAGCACATAATTGCCAAGCTTCTCGCTCACTAATGTTTCAGAAACAGCATTGCTTTTTACAAAATATTCAACACCATCTATGTCCAGATAACGGTACTGATGATGTATCGGTTTGTATTCCCACGGCCATATATTTGCCGTTGTCTCTGTGCCAACCAAAGAATCACCATATCTTGATTTCAATTCTTTTATATCAAGAATTTTTATAGATTCGGCTTCGGTTGTGGTGGTAGTAATTATCTCTCCGGACGGATTTTCTGTTGTTGTAATTGTTTCGGGGATTACACCCGGCGAAAACGTTACAGTTGTGGTAGTCTGTTGTGATGGAATAGTCTGCGTCGCAAGTGAAGTCTGCGTAACTGCTGTAGTCTTTGTTGCAACAGAGGTATGCGTAACTGCTGTGGTCTGAGTAGTTACTGCTCCCTGAGTTACTGTATTTGTCTGAGTCGTTACTGCTCCCTGAGTTACTGCTGTAGTCTGAGTCGTTACAGCTCCCTGAGTTGCAACTGAAGTCTGCGTAACAGCAGAGCTATGAGTCACCGCTGTAGTTTGAGTCAACACAGGCTCGGTCTGTATATCAGACTGTACCGCAGTAGTCACAACAGGTCTTTTCTCCCCTTCAGAGCCTGTGGTGACCACCGCAGTTGCCATAGATTCATAATCATCATTATCTCCTCCGTAATTTCCGTCTGAGGAGATTTCTGTGATTATGTCTGTATCGGAATTTATAGGCGGAAACTTCTTCTGCAGAGAATTCCAGTATCCCACCCCCGCAATTGTAAGACAGAATGCGCATAACGTTCCGCCTATTGCAGTAGCCATTTTAACTTTTTTCACTATCTTTTTCCGTCGTTTTATGTATTCATCGCGTGCCTGAAAAACGGCACTTGCTATTTCTTTAGAGTTCTTCATAGACAAAACCCGTCCTTTCAAGTTCATCTTTCAATGCTTTTTTCGCACGATAAATCAGGTCTGACACCTGACGCTTTGTTTTTTTAGTAACCCTTACTATAGAATCTGTATCAAAATCCTCAAAATATTTCAGATACAGAACCTGAGCATATTCGGGTTTAAGCTTTTTCAATGCATTGTGAAGCTCTATTTTCTGCTCTTCAATGAGATACTGCCTTTCGATGTCGGTTTCATCAGATATATGGAAATCCGAGTCAACAGGGCGGTCAGCATAATGTGATCGCTGACGCATATATATAAGAGCACAGTTTCTGGCAATGGCATAAAGCCACGTCTTGAACGAGCTTTTTCCATTGTATTTCGGCTTTTTTACTGCAAGCCTCACAAAGGTTTCCTGCATTATTTCTTCCGCCTCACATATATTTCTGACAATACTGTTCAGATAAAGTGACAAACCCTGATAATAGGTTTCGATAATCAATACAAGTTCATCATCATCACCATCAAGGAAACGGCGGTAGCGATCCGCATCGTTGCCCATTTGATTTCCTCCCCTTTTAGATTTGCAAATTTGCTTTTCTATCTATTAGATTCAGCAAGTGCTCATTTCTCGCAGTAGTTTTTAAAAAATTTATTTTTTAACTATATAAAACGGAGCTTTTACACTCCGCAGAACTCTTTATAAAGGCAAATCAGAGCAAAATTCTTTCACGCTTCATTGATTTTGTCGTTCAGAAGAAGCTCAGTTGCTCATAGGGCTCAGGAAAATCCTGAAGATAGTTAAAGCACTCGTTCACATCACACATAATTCCATTTGATTTACAGGTATCATAAAAAAGCTTCATAAGCTCTCTGCTGTTGTCGCTGGGAAGCTCATATGCATTGCCGTAACGGATAATATACTTCTCCTTAAGCTTTGGAAAATGCCTGTCAAGAGCTTTATAGAAATACTCTCTGTCGCCTTCACGAAGAGTTACTCCCATACCAAAGCATATAATCCCCTTTACCTGCGCACGTACGCAGTAATCCAGTATCCCCTCTATATTCTCCTTTGTATCGTTTATATACGGCAGAATCGGCGAAAGCCAGACTACTGTGGGTATACCGTTTTCACGTAATATCTCCAGAGCCTCAAAACGCTCTCTTGTGGTGCTTACATTAGGCTCAAGTATTCTGCATAAGCTCTCATCATATGTGGTAAGAGTCATCTGTACAACGCATTTTGACTGCTCGTTGATACTTTTAAGCAAATCAAGGTCACGCAGAATTCTATCTGATTTTGTCTGAATGGTTACTCCGAAGCCGTGCTTATCGATGATTTCAAGGCATTTTCTTGTGAGTTCAAGCTCCTCCTCGCAGTGCATATATGGGTCACACATTGCGCCTGTACCAATCATACATTTTTTACGCTTTGATTTCAGTGCGCTCTCAAGAAGCTCTGTAGCATTCTCCTTGACTTCTATATCCTCAAAGGCGTGAGTAAAGCCGTAGCACACGCTTCTGCTGTCACAATATATACACCCGTGTGTACAGCCCCTGTATATATTCATTCCGTTTTTTGCAGACAGAATTCCTTTTGCTTTGACAAAGTGCATGGCTACATCTCCTTATCTCATAGTAATCAAATCCATTGAATAAATGCGGTTTTATCCTCGCTGTTATATCCTGCAAGGCGATAAAAATCGAGCGTACCCTTATCTTTCGAGCCCGTAAGAAGCATAAGCTTGTAACAATTTTCTTTTTCAGCAAGCTCCTTTGCATAGTTAAGACAAGCTGTCGCAAGCCCTTGTCTGCGATAGTCTGCGTGAGTTACAACATTTTCCACGAAAGCATACGGACGCTGATTACGCGTTAAATTCGGAATAATCACACAAACGCATGAAGCAACTATTGCTCCGTTATCTTCAGCAACAATGATATGGTGATTTTTGTCACTGATTATACTCTCCCACACCATAGATACTCTCTCGTCCAAGACGGGAACGTCCTTTTCGTGAAGATGAGTATAAAGCTTCATCAGTCCGTCAAAGTCTTTATCATTTATTTCTCTTATTGTCATTGCTACCTTCGTTCTCCTTTACTCCACTACAATTTCAGAATCAAAATACTGCTCCTGAAACCTAATCTGCTCCCATATTTCCTCTTTGGTGAAGGTTATATTTTCAGGAGCAACAACCCACTTTTCTTCAACATCGTCATTTCGTCTGACTATAGCAATAATTCTGCCTGCAAATGACTCTAAAGGACAGTCTGCTCCAAGCACATAAACGTCCTGTTCTTCACCGTCGGGAGCCATTATCCCCTCCACATAACCATAATTCACAGGATAGTACATATCCGCATATTCAGGGTGATAACTACCAAGCGGACGATCTATGGTGACTGTTATTTTATCTCCGATTTCCATATTTTCCTCCCCGATTATTTTATTATCCTTATTATACCATTTCCGCAACCTCGTTTCAATGATTTTATCATCAATAATACTTGATTTTTCAGGCAAATATTGTATAATTGAATTAAAGAAATCTTCTTAAGGAGTGATTTTATGAAACTAAGAAAATTTTGCGGATTATGCACCTCTCTTCTGCTGAGTTTCAGCTGTATCAGCAGTGCCTTTCCCCTTGAAATACAATCCGCCTCTTCAGCCACATCTGTTCAGACAGTCAATAACATTGTTCTGTTTGCTCAGTTTGATGATACTGAAGGCTACAATTTTATGGAAAGCCGTGTGGAAGAAATACAGCAAATGTGCAGTAAAGCCGATACAAACCGCTCACTCAGCGGATATATAGATACCGTATCCTACGGGCAGATGAATGCTGTAAACCACTTTCCTCAGCTCGAAAACGGAGTGATTACTCCATATAACTTTACTCAGGAAGAAAACTCATACCTCAATGCCGAGCTTGCCTGCATTGAAGCTGTTGAGAATATTGATGTGCCCGATGATACTCCTCTTGACGGAAATAACGACGGCTATGTGGATAATATTATTCTTATTGTAGATGCAAGTGCGGAAAATACCGATTCGCTTTTCTGGCCCTGTGCTTTCTCACTCAACGGACTTGATATCAACGGTAAAAGTACAGGTATGATAAATTTACACAACAGCAATTCTATTTTCAATAATTATATAAGCGGTGGTTCGGGAGTTCTTTGTCACGAATTTATGCACTCAATGGGATATCCCGACCTTTACCGCTATGAAGGCAAAACGGGAGTTCCGGTGGGACAATGGGATATTATGGCTTCAAACTCAGTCTTTGTTCAGTATCCTCTTGCGTATATGCGCGCAAGAGTTTCAGGCTGGCTGGACTATGAGACAATCACATCAGGGGGAAGTTACACACTCTCTCCCGCCTCAGCAGACAGCGGTAACAGACTGTATCTTCTGAAAACTCCCCTCTCTGATACTGAGTTTTTTGCTGTTGAATACCGACAGCAAGGAGCTCCTTATTCCGAGGAAATGGACGTTAAAATCTACGGAAGCGGACTTGTAGTTTACAGAGTCAACACTGAGTTCAGCGGAAACTTCAAGGGAGAAAAAGACGAAATTTACGTTTTCCGTCCGGGCGAGACATCTCTTGACGCCGGCGAGGGCGATATATTCTCCTCAAATTACGGCGGTGAGGACAGAGCTTCCGAAATAGGCTCGCTTGACTTTAATGATACTATTGCCGACGGAGCTCTTGTTTACTCTGACGGAACAAACAGCGGTATCAGACTCAGCGATATTACAATAAACGGCGATACGCTTTCATTCAATGCAGAATTTGCTTCCTACGATAACCTTGACCTGTGGCAGACCTCTGCAGATACTTCTTCTGTAACAAATGCTTCAACACTTGATATGGCTGTTTCTGAAAACAATGACGTTTATCTGCTGAGCAGTCATAACTCTTACGGCGCTTTATATAAGCTCAGTGACGGTAAGCTCACCGAGATTTCCCGTATTTCCGACAGCTTCTATAACGGAAAGCTTGTATTTATAGGAGAAACTCCATATGTTCTTTACAACAATTATGATTTCAGATATGTGCTCACCCGCTATGTGAATAATTCGTGGGAGACTGTGGCAGAAAGTGCATCTATTGCTCAGTATTCCGATATTTCCTCCTATGACGCAAAAGTATATATAGCCTATACCGAAGGAAGCTTCCCATATGCGCTGTCTGTTGCCTGTTATGATACAGAAAGCGACACTCTCAGCAATATGGGCGGTGTGATTTCAGATAATGCGTGCAGTCTGTCTGTTTGTGCAGAAAGCGGAAGCCTCTCTGTAGCCTATCGTGACCTTAATGATGACAGCAAGCCCAAAATCGCATTGTGGAACGGCTCTGCGTGGAGTGTAACAACTCTTTCAGAATCATTCTCTGAAACTATTGAATCAACAGTCTGCAAAGATTCGGTGTATGTTGCCGTGACAGGTGATACCGACGGAGTTTACAGACTCAAGGACAACACTTCAACATTTATTCCCTTCTCAGACCTTTCGGGAGACTGCTTCTCTGCTATCCCTGTTGCAGTTGACAATTCACTTTTCCTTGCACTCAACACTCAGAATGAGAACGATTACTCTCTGTACTCCTGTGATGATAAAATTGCCAAAACAGGTAACAGCATTGCTCCCGAACTTGTAAACTCACCCGTAGTTATTTACTCAGGCGGACTTATTTACACAGCTTATATCACATCAAGCGGTACAACAATTGTAAAAAGCTATCGTCCCAAGACAAAAGGCTCAGTTACAGGAGATGTAAATGCTGACGGAGTGTTCAATATTGCCGATGTTGCTTCACTGCAGAAATGGCTTCTAAGCTCACCCGAAGCTTCACTTGCTAATCCGAAGGGCGGAGACCTCTGCGAAGACGGAAAACTTGATATTTTCGATTTATGTCTTATGAAAAAGCTTGTTGTTTCCGCAAAATGACAAGCTTACTCAACTGAATATAAACAAAGCGGAGCAGTTAAATTTCTGCTCCGCCTTTTTTATGCATTATAACCTTCAGTTTTGTTTTTTCCACTCTGAATATTCGGGACAGACGTATCGCCCGTTTTTCTGAGTTCTGTTTCCGATATTGATTGCCTCTTTGGGACATCTGTTTATACAGGAATAGCAGTTGAGGCACTTTTCTTTGAAAACAGGAGCCCCCTCCTTCATTTCTATATTATTCACTGGACACTCCTTAACGCATTTTCCGCAGGAGATGCACTTTTCCGAAACGTTGAAGTTCTTACTGCTTATCATATGCTTATTGAACATATTGTTAACTGTACCTGAAAGAAATCCGGAAAAGGGAGTCTTATCGGTTTTGACAATAGACTTACCCGAAGCAATTTTGTCCGAAACAGACTTTATCTCAGGTATAGCTGACTTTATCTGTGCATATGCTTCGTTTTTATCGGGAAGTCTTCCTCCGTACACGTAATTATTAGGCATTGCTATACCGCAAAAGCCCATAAACTTCATATTGTGCTCCTGCATAATTTTCATCAGATATTTGTCGCTGTTTCCAGACTGAGAGCCCATTGTACCTACAAAATACACGCTTTTGTTTCCGCTGAAATCCGCTTCCATAAGCAGTTTCTCAATTATCTGCGGAAATCTCCACGCATATATGGGAGCTACCACAACAAAGGGACGCTCTGAGTGAAATTTTAAAGGCTTGCTGTTCCTGATTACGTCATTGAGCGACACTGTTTCGTCTCCGAGACACTCAGCAATATAATCCGCAACAAATTTGCTGTTGCCTGTTCCTGTGAAATATAAAATCATAACCCTGCTCCCTTCAAAACATAACTCTGTATGCAGATCATCTGCTACTGAACTAATTTTCTTTATTATACCACATTTTTTCCTCGTGCACAACAAAAAAAACAAGAGCCGTACCAATGCAGTAAAAACTGCCCTTAGTACGACTCCTGTTCATATGCCATAATTCAGCATCAGACTGAATTTTTCGTGGCGTATCCGCTTACAAAGCGTTTTCTGATTGTCCCTGTGAAATACGGAATAAGAATTTCAGGAATTTATTGCTTAAACGCAGAACTTGTGCAGAATTACTGCGTATCAGCTGTGTTTAAAGCCTTCTGCAGTCTGTATCAATACGCATTAGCCCACAAGAAGCTTTCTGAGAGCTACCATATCAAATACATCTACATAACCGTCTGAGTTTACATCAGCTGTTTTTGCATAATCCGCTGTAAGCTTTTCTGCGCCGAGAAGATATCTCTGAAGCTTTACTGCGTCTGCAATATTCACATCTCCGTCAAGATTTACGTCTCCGGCAGAAGGCTTCTCTTCAGGCTGAGTTGTCTCTGTTACCTTTTCAAGAATCCACTTCTGATTGTTACCGCCGTTTGCTGACCACTGCTGGATATTTGCGCCAGTCTCAGTTGACTTGCCTGTTACCTCAACACAGGAAGCGTCTCCTGTGATTTTGGTAAAGATAGTGTAGCTTCCGTCATTGTTTTTTACAAACTTGAACTGCTGATTGTCTCCGCCCTTATAGGTGTAGATTTCAACGTTTGTGCCGTCCTCTGTCTTCTTGCCTGAAACGTCAAGCACGAATGTATTTCCGTCGCCAAGCTGTGTATAGAGGTAGTAGTAGCCATTTCCCGCTGAAACAGCCTTCCAGGTATTATGCTTCTGAGCGCTGTCTGAAGTCCACTGCTGTACGTTTGCACTGTTAGAGGCATTTTCCTCTGCTACTTCCATATACAAACCGCTGTTTACATTTTTCAGCATATATACAGCTCCGTCCTCAAGCTCTGAAGGATTCTGCTCAGGAGGAGTTACAGGATTTTCAGGTGCCGAACCTGAAATTGAATTCCAGTCAATCTGTTTTGCAAAAAGTTCGGCAAGCTTTAAAGCGCCCTTTCTGTTGGGGTGAATGTTATCGTAATAAAGAGCGTCTGAAGCATCTGCACCGATTGAAACACAGTAATTCTGGAAAAGATTGAAAAGGTCGACTACTTTTACATTCTGTTCTGTACCGATTTTATCAAGTTCAGATGCAAACCAACGGCTTGTGAGAAGAGGATTCTTTGTATAATCGCCCTTTCTTCCCTGCTGTTTTACAAGGATAACCTCAATACCCTTAGCCTTAGCTCTCTTTACCATATCGGTTACTGTGTTGTAGTATTCTGTTGCGTTTGAGTAGTTTGTATCGTTGATACCGATTGAAATGATATAAACGTCGCCTTTTTTGCCGTAATACTCAATAGCATCGAACTGTCCCGCACTTACAAATCCCTTTGCGTACTGTCCGCTTGCAGCCATATTGCGTATGTTCCAGGAGTCGTCAATGTACTCGCCCAGAACCTGTCCCCAGCCTGCCTGAGCGCTTGTTGCCAGAGGATAGTAGTTGCATACTGTAGAGTCTCCGCAGAACCATACGGTTTTAGGAAGTACTGCCTTATCTGAAACCTTTGTTATTTCAATTGCACTGATTGTATATGCATAGCCCTCTTTTCCTGCAGATGCACGGATATTGAGCTTGCCGTCTGTAACGGGAATGAGAATTTCGTCTACGGCATTGTTGCCTGTCATATTTACAATCTGGAGCATATTCTCCATATAAACGCTTGTTCGTGCTGTGTTTCCGAGAGTTACTTTAACCTTGTAAAGACCCTCTGGAAGAGCTACATCAAAGGTTGTAGCCGAGGTAAACTGTACTGCGTCGCTTAAAGCTCCGCTTCCTGAAGCGTTCACATTAGCTACACCTGATGATGCAGAGAAGCCATAGCCCTTTGAAGCGTCAAACATCTGTGTTGCACTTACGCTTGTATAGCCGTTCTGAGCGTTTGCACCCAGATCAAACTTATACTCTACAGGAGTTAGTACAGGCTGTTCAGGCTGTGAAGGCTGTTCCGGCTGACCTGAGCCTGTTCCTGCACCCTTTATCGTTACATTAGGACGCTGAGGAAGTGCCTTGTCTGAGCCAAGATAAAAGCTTGTGTGTGCAGGCTGATTGTAGCAGTTCTGCTCGCCTGAAGCCTGTGTACGATAGTGAACGTCATGCATAAGTGTTGTTAGACGTACATCTGTATCATATGTTGTGCTGTATACTCTTATATATTTACTGTCATTTGTTCTTAAGAAAAGCTCCTCACGCCAGTCACCGAAAACGTCTGCTGAGAGACAGGGATTTGACTTTGAGCTGTTGTTTGAAGCACAGCCGTCTGCTGTAAGGAGACGATTTATCTTATTTGCGCTTACATATTTATCTATCTTTGTGCCGTCGAGAATTTCACGCTCAAGATCGCCGTCCCAGTAGATCATAAAATTCTGTGCGGGCTTGTTTGTAGCTATTGTTTTTCCGCTTGCGTCAAAAATATCGTTGCCTGTTGCTCCCCAGAATTCAGCTCCCGGATTGCTTGCAAGAATATTTCCGCAACAAGCTCTTCCTGTATCCTTTGTGTGATTCTTGTGGAAGATATTTTTACCTGTCTTTGCGTCTATAAGAGATACGCCCCAGGGCTCATTCTCGTGGCACATCCACAGCTCAAGTCCTTCTCTGTCGGGAAGAAAGTCTCCCAGATGCATAGCATCGCCGTGTCCCTGATTATTGCACCAGAGAAGCTTGCCGTCATCATCTATACAAGTAGAGCCCAGTACAAGCTCCTGCTTTCCGTCGTTGTCCACATCAGCAGGCATACAGTTGTGGTTACCATTGTGATAACCCTTCTTCGGTCATTTCCCGAATCAAACTTCCAGCGTTCAACAAGCTTCTTATCCACTACATCGTATGCAACAGCTGTCATACGAGTGTAGTATCCTCTTACCGATACAGCGCTTGGCTTTACACCGTCGCAGTAAACAACAGCTCCTAAAAATCGGTCAACTCTGTTTCCGTAATTGTCTCCCCAATCGCTTACCTTTCCTCTTGGGAAAGCGTATTCAACAGTATCAATAGCCTTACCTGTAGCGCCTTCAAAGAGAGTATAGTACTCAGGGCCGGAAAGTATATAGCCCTTGTTGTTTCTATAGTCCTTTGATGCGTCACCGATTACCTTGCCTGTTCCATCAACTGTTCCGTCAGCAGTTTTACAGGTCATTTCAGCTTTTCCGTCGCAGTCAAAGTCTGCAACGAGGAACTGAGTGTAATGAGCTCCGGCACGTATATTCTTTCCAAGATCAACTCTCCAGAGCTGTGTACCGCTGAATGTGTAGCAGTCAATATAAACATTTCCTGTATAGCCTTCCTGTGAGTTATCCTTAGAGTTTGAAGGATCCCACTTTACAAAAAGTTCATACTGTCCGTCGCCGTCAACGTCTCCCACAGAGCAGTCATTTGCTGAGTAAGTACAGCCCGAACCTGTCGGAACCTTCAGCGGAATGTCAAAATAATTCCTGTTTGTAGTGAAATTGCAGTTTTCTGAGGATACAACTGCTCCGCCTGAAACATAGTCTACCCTGTACTTTGAAGCACTGCTACCGCCCTTGTCAAGGTAACAGGTTGCATCGCCTGCCTTACTTGTATAGACAAGATTATTGTCGCGATAGAGTCTGAACTCTGCATTATCACTGTCGCTTGCAAGATATCTCCAGCTTACAAGCATACCGTTTCCTGTATTTACAGCAGTAATTCCGCGGTCAAGGTACTCCACGATATTTTTACCTGTTCCGCCTACTCCGTAATCAGCCTTTGCTGAGTTGATAAAAGGGCTTGCCGAGGAAAGAACTCCTGCACTGACTGCAAGAGCAGTTGCCATAGACGTTAAACGTCCTGATATCTTCATAATAATTACCCCCTCTGAATTCAGCACAATATTTCTATTAAATTTTAATTGCTGTAATTCAAAATTTAATGTTACCGTTTAATTTCGAAATTGTTAACGATTAATCTGTGGTTATATTATAACACCGAAAATTTAAGCTTTACAATGAACATTTCTATCAACCACTTGACTTTTTATTGCATAATTGGTATAATTTTACTAAATATTACGTTTTGTATTTAAAACTTTGTTGCGTTATACGGAAAGGAGCTTCACTATGCATATCTATCTTATGGGCTGGAACTGGAAACACCCCGATACTCTCGCTATCGAAAGACCTAACGGCCATTTCGGACTTCAGGTTATTGTTGTCCGCTCCAAAGGACGTCTTGTTATGGGAGATAAGGAGTACAGGGTTGATAAGAATACAGCCTTTGTTGTTGAAAGCTGTCTGCCACACTGTATTTATGCCGATGGTGAAGAATATGCAGATGACTGGATTCGCTTCAGCCTTGACAAAGAGGATAACGAATTCATTGAGTCTCTTAATCTTGAATACAACACTCCCATAAAGCTTAAAAACGACAGTATTTCAAAGCTTATATCTGCAGGCACTGATATTTTCAACTCGGACATAACCGTAAAAAACGAAATGCTTAATTACATACTCAAGGCTATTCTATGTCAGCTGAGCGAATACAAAACCTCAGGCACAAAGAAAAACCGCAACTACTATGACAAGGCTCTTGATAAAATCAAGAAGGATATATACAGCAACCCTTCAGATGACTGGTCTGTGCCTAATATTGCTGAAAAGCTGAATATTTCCGTTTCCCACTTCCAGAGACTCTATAAAAAAAGATTCGGAGTTTCCTGTACAAACGATGTTTTTATAAGCCGTATGCAGTATGCAAAACAGCTTATCCTTCAGACAGACTATCCTGTAAAGGAAATCGCCTATATGTGCGGATATCAGAATTACGAGTACTTTTCACGCTCTTTTGTAAAATACGCCTGTATTTCTCCCACACAGTACCGCGAAAAATTCAAGGAGATTTAATACCTCATACTCTCACAAATTTATGGTATAAAACACAGATACCGCCTGAGTTTCTCTACTCAGACGGTATTTTTATTCTTATATTACATTAATAATTCCTGTTTGAAAAAATCGCAAAGATATGATATAATAGATAAAATTAAAGGAGGAATGACTGTTGTTAAAAAGATTTTTAAGCTACTACAAACCTCATAAAAAACTGCTTGTGCTGGATATGCTTGCTTCGCTGTGTGTTGCTCTGCTGGGAATTCTCTACCCTATTGTAACAAGGACGATGCTCAACGACCTTATACCCAACAGACAGTATCGTATGATTATTATTGCTGGAGCTTCACTGTTTGTGCTGTATTTTATCCGTATGCTACTAAACTTCTTTATTCAGTATCAGGGACATATGATGGGCGTGCGTATGCAGGGACAGATGCGAAGCGAAATGTTCCGTCATCTTGAAAAACTGCCATTCAGCTTTTACGACAATAACGAAACAGGAAAGATTATGTCACGTATGACAAGCGACCTTAACGATATCGCAGAGCTTGCTCATCACGGCCCCGAAAACTTCCTCATTACAGGAATCACCATAATTGTATCCTTTCTGTACCTTACAAGCATTGACCTGTGGCTGACGCTTATTGTTTTTGCCTGTGTGCCTGTGCTTGTTACCGTTTCGCTTACGCTACGCAAAAAAATGAGAAACGCTTTCCGCGAAAGTCAGGAAGCCATTGCTCAGATAAACGGCTCTCTCCAGAGCAGTATTGCGGGAATACGTGTTACAAAGGCTTTTACCAACGAGGATAAAGAAACCGAAAAGTTTGAAGAAGGAAACTCTCAGTTTATGGAAGCACGCAGAGATGCCTACAAGGCTATGGGACAGTTTCACTCGGTCACAACAATGATTACAGATGTTTTCAATGTAGTGGTGCTTATTGCAGGCGGACTTTTCCTCTATAACGGGAAGATCAATTTTGCCGATTACTCTGCTTTTATTGTTTCAATCAACCTTTTCCTCGGACCTGTCAATACTCTTATACGCTTTATGGAGCAGTTTCAGAACGGTGTTGCCGGATTTGAACGTTTTGTTGCTATTATGGAGACTCAGCCTGAAGCAGACAGCTCTAACGCTGAAAACGCAAGTCGTCTTGATGGTGAAATAGAGTTCAGAAACGTAAGCAGTTGCTATTCCGAAGGCAAGGAAATCATCAGAAATATCTGTCTTTCCATCGGCAAAGGGAAAACCTTTGCACTTGTCGGTCCAAGCGGAGGTGGTAAAACTACTCTTTGTCATCTGATTCCTCATTTCTATGAAATCAGCGAAGGCGATATCCTCATTGACGGAAAATCACTGAAAAATATCACTCTTGAGTCCTTACGACGCAACATCGGTATCGTTCAGCAGGATATCTACCTTTTCAACTCAAGTATACGTGAAAATATCCTCTACGGAAGACCTGACGCTACTGATGAGGAGATTATCGAAGCTTCAAAAAAGGCTAATATCCACGATTACATAATGTCACTTGAAAACGGCTATGATACTGTTATCGGCGAACGCGGAGTACGTCTTTCGGGCGGTCAGAAGCAAAGACTCTGCATTGCGAGGGTGTTTCTGAAAAATCCGCCTATTCTTATTCTTGACGAGGCTACAAGTGCTCTTGACAACGCTACGGAAATCCAAATTCAGAAATCCCTTGACCATCTCAGTGAGGGACGTACCACTATTGTAGTTGCTCACCGCCTTTCCACCATTAAAAACGCAGACGAAATTGCTGTTGTAGATAACGGAAAAATCACCGAGCAAGGCACTCATAATCAGCTTATGGAGCTCGGCGGTACTTATGCTCAGCTTTACAATCAACAGTTCAGAGAGGTAAATTCTGCCATATAAGATAAAAAACCGCCTGTAATTTCTCACAGACGGTTTCGGGTTTGCAATATTATTTCCTCGCAGAGCAGTTACTGCTCACTTTCAAGAAATGCAAGTGCCTTTTTGTATTTTTCAACTCTTGCAAAGTCTTTTTCTTCAGGAAAAGGAATCCTTGATAAATCCATATTATGCTTCAAATCGGCTATCTTGACCGCTCTTGCACAGCTGTCTGTACAAATCCCCTTTAAATACTCGTCATATGACTGCCCGGGAGATTTTGTAAGCAGTTTCACAGAATTGACAATCTCTTCTGTAAAACCCATATCAAGCAGGTCTTCAAATGTAATGGGAGTATCCTCGCAGACATCGTGAAGATAAGCTGTGATTTTATGTTTTGTTTCCGAAAGAGACCTCGCCACTGCATCGGGGTGTTCAAAATACGGCTTTCCGCCTTTGTCATACTGATTTTTATGAGCCTTTGAAGCTACTTTTACTGCAAGCTCAAGCAGTTTATCATAATCTGAACAACACATCATTCTTTATCAAGATGTCCCGAAGCCTCGGCAAGAAGCTCAATTATGGAAAGATGCTGAGGACATACGCTTTCGCACTGACCGCAGGCTATGCATTCCTTTGCCTTACCGCTGTTTGCTGTAAGAGCATTGTAAACATTTGCAGAACGCCACTCTTCCCCGTAAAGTCTTATAGTATTAAGCACACGGAAAACCTCAGGAATATTAATCTGTGAAGGACAGCCGTCACAGCAGTATCTGCAGGCTGTACAGCCTATAAGCGGTGAATTGAACATAACGTCATTCACCTCATCAATAAGCTTCTTTTCGCTTTCGGAAAGAGGCTCAAACTTCGTAAATGTATTAAGATTATCCTGCATCTGCTCATCATTTGACATTCCGGAAAGTATTGTTATTATGCCATCCAGCGAGCCCACAAATCTCATAGCCCACGAAGCAATTGACGCATCAGGTCTTGCTGATTTAAGCTTTGCTTCAAGCTCTGGCATAAGCGATGCAAGCGTTCCGCCCTTAACAGGCTCCATAATAATCATAGGAATATTGCGTCGGCTGAGGATTTCATAAAGTCTGCCTGACTGAACAATAGGATTTTTCCAGTCGGCATAGTTGAGCTGAATCTGCACAAACTCTATTTCGGGGTGCTTGTCAAGTACAACTTCCAGCAATTCAGGAGTTCCGTGATATGAAAAACCGAAATGCTTTATTCTGCCCTCCTGTTTTTTCTTGACTCCCCAGTTAAAGCAGTCAAACTCCTCATAAATATTGTAGTTATTTCCGTCCTCAAGAGAATGGAGAAGATAGAAATCGAAATAATCAACTCCCGCTCTTTCAAGCTGTTCATCGAATATCCTGTCTCTGTCCTCCATTGTTTTAATGCACCACGCGGGAAGCTTAGTAGCAAGCTTGAAGGACTCGCGCGGATAACGCTTTACGATGCACTCCTTTGCACACACCTCAGACTTTCCTCCGTGATACACATAGGCTGTATCAAAATAGTTCAGTCCCGCTTCCATAAACTTATCAACCATACGGCAAACGTGTTCATAATCAATTTCGCCGTCCTTTTCAGGAAGTCTCATAAGTCCGAAGCCAAGCTTTGAAACGTTGAATTCATCATTGCTGTACATAATCATTCACCTCTTGTTTTTCATTTCTTCAAGTTTGTTTCTTATGGCTGTCAGTGCCTTTTCGGGAGTTTCAATCTCCATAACAGCCGTTTCTATCGGACAAAAGCCTGTGTTATCGCGATTTCTCACTGCTTCTGTCATAGTTTTATACGTAACGGGAATCCCGTATTTTTTCAGGGTATCATATGCGGGAATACTTATAACCTCTGCATAGACCTCGCTTACTCCAAGAAGTATATACAGAAAGGAAGCGCCCTTGCCTACTACCTTGTCAGCTACAGAGTATCCCGAAAGCTCTCCTTTTTCGTCAAGCCATTTCAGAAGCGGAGCTACGCCCTTCTGATTGCTTGTCTGAATATCACTGTCACTGCATATCACACAGGTATATGCTCCCTCTGAAAAGATCTTTTTTGCTCTTTCAAGATTACTCATCATCAGCATTTCTCTGTCTTTTCATAATGAAAGGGATTACCGCAAGCTGTAAAATAATTCCTGCAAGACCTGTCTTTACGCTTGTGAGGATTATCTGCGGATTTACAGATGTTCCGATAACGTAAAATCCAAGCAGAATTGCCATAGCACGTACTGCTCTGCCCGAAACCTGAGCTATAAGCACTTTTGAAATATCGGGAAGCTTTGTATCCTTAAGCATACCTGAGCATATACCGTAAACAGCAAGCTCTGTCATCATAAACGGAAGCATAACAGCTGTCGGCATACCTGTCAGTGCAAAGCTTGCAAGAGGACTTAAAATTCCGGC
>SVNM01000087.1 GCA_015066875.1 Ruminococcus sp. | reverse complement strand
CGGCACTTCATGCCGGTACAAATAACTATAAGTATCACGGCCACTACGATTTGGGCTCATTCTATCTCGAGTCAAACGGTGCAAGATTCTTTACTGATCTGGGAAATGAGAATTATGAGCTTGAGAATCGTCTGTATTCCTACCGAATAAGAGCTGAAGGTCATAATACACTTGTAATAAATCCATCTCAGGAGCTTGATCAGCTGGAAGGTGCAGAATGCCTTATAAGCAGTTTCAGCAGTGGAAACGAGGCCTTTGCTGTCACTGATTTAACCGCCGCATATGAACCGAGTGGTGCAGAAAGCGTTGTTCGTGGACTGAAAATGATAAAGGACAAGGAGTGCGTGATCATTCAGGATGAAATCTCTCTTAATGAGCCAGGTGAGATATACTGGTTTGCTCACACAAAGGGACAGATTGAGGTTGCTGATGACGGCAGAAGTGCCGTTGTGACCGTCGGTTCGGAGAAAATGTGGGTGGGACTCATCAGTGACGGCGGTACATTTACCGTAATGAACGCTGAATTGCTGCCAACATCCCTCGCTGTCCCCAATCAGACCGATAACAGCAGCTACAGAAAGCTTGCTGTGCATCTGACAAATACCAGCAATGCTACAATTTCCGTAGCCTGCATTCCGCTGAAACAGGGAGAAACACAGCCTTCATGGACTCCTTCTATGAAAACAATTTACGAATGGACTCCTCAGACGACAGAGGGCGATGTGAATGCGGACGGAAAATTCAATGTTGCTGACGTTGTATCACTCCAGAAATGGCTGCTTGCCGTCCCCGATACTGAACTGAAAAACTGGAAGGCAGGAGATTTCTGCGATGACAACAGACTGGATGTGTTTGATCTCTGCCTGATGAAGCGGGAGCTTCTGAAAAACAACTGAATACCATACAAAGAGCCTTCAATCACGAAGGCTCTTTTCCATTATTGACAGATTAAAATGCAAAATACATTCAGACTTTATATAGCAAAGCAGCAAGAGTTTCCCCTTACATCAAATGGAAGACTGAGTATTAAAGACGATTTAGCCAATAATTGGCAGAGCATTTTTGAAAATACTCACTTTGAGAAAGTTGATTCTATTGATACATTAGAAAAGAAAATGTCTGAATATGGTAATGGGGCAAGAGCTGAGGTTTATGTTCAATAGATAAATAGTGGTGCTCATGTATTTGTTGCTGAACAAATTAATGGCAAAACGTTATACTTTGATCCTCAAACTGGAGAAAAATCTGCAGAAAACTACTTTACAAATGTAAAAAAAGGTAGTATAATGTTATGTTGGATAGATAATCTGTCCCCGTCGAAACTTATCTCGAATTGTTGTAAAAAGAAATGAGGTGGAACATATGAGTATTACATTAGAAAAAGCAATTACTATAGCAAAAGCAGAAATTGAAGATACTGGATTTGATATACTTACGATTTACGAGAATGATGACTTGTTTGTTTTCTCTTTTGGAAATACTGATGGATTGCTTGTTCCAGGAATTTCACCAATTTCTATATCAAAATCGACTGGAGAGATTAAAGATATTCTTCTTCCTTCTGATGAAGGTTTTGCACTTCTTAATACGTTAACTAAAATCGAAGTATAACCGCTCCTGAGTGAGCGGTTTTCTCACATTTTAAAACATAGCCTGTACAGGCAATATAAACCACATAGCGGTTCACCCGCACTTTAACACGAATTTAAACGCTCTTTCAAGGGCGTTTTTATTATGCTTAAATTTATGAAATGAGGTTTATATATTATGTTACATCATAATATTCTTATAACGAAACAGGACTCATTCACAAGCGACGCAAACCGCAAGACATTACAAAAGCAGATATTGATACTCAGAACACTGCTCGTATGAAGAGCTTTTCCGCCACATTAAAGAAGCAGAAATCATATCCGCTCCCTACATACAAAATGAATCGTGAAGAGGTCAGAAATATCATAATCAGATACATCTTTAGTTATTACAATACCCAGAGAATCAAGCCTAAAAAAATCCTACGATTTTAAGAATCGTAGGATTTTCAGAATAATATCAGCTATTAATAAGCATTTTTCTCATCATAATCAAATCAAAAGAATTAAGAATATTATCTTCACAGACGTCGCCTGCTTTCCAGTCTGCAAGAGTAGTGTCAGAAGAATCCAACAGCCATTTCTGAAGCAGTACCAGATCAGCAACATTGAACTGTTTATCCATATTGATGTCGCCTCTTACAGGGGCATTTGCAGAGACTGCAAGTGCAATGTAGCAGACATTGTTTCCGTTGCCTCCGTTTGTTCCGAGAGTGACAAGCTCTCCCTTCTTAACCTCTCTTTTATATACCTGAAGAACAAGGTCATTATCAAGCAGAATAGTCTTGTTGGTGTCTGTAAGCGTTGAGAACCAGAAGGGAAGCCCCATATCAACAACTCTTGTATCGGTTGCAATGTACAGTGTCATATCATCGCCGGCAACAAATGAGCCGAGTTCCTTCGCGTACATTTTTGAATCGCAGGCAGTTCTTATAGCTTCCGCACCAATCAATTCATTCGGAACAGATGCGGCATTGATAGCACGGTCTCCGAATATTGAAGAGCCTACTCCGAAATTATCATATACAGACCAGTCATCACGATTTTCCTTGTCTCTTACGATTACCTCAGTAAAAAGCTTACCGCCTGTAATGGGTTCGGGAGCTGTTGCTTCACCGAAATCACCTGAAACCTGGAAGCAGTCAAGATAAAGTGAGCTTGGAAGTGCTGAATTTGCTATGAATTCAATTTTATTTTCGCCTGCTTTCAGCTCAACGGAAGTGCTTACAGTTTTCCATGTACTGTATGATGATGTATTCGGAAGAGAAAGCGTTTCCACCTTGCTTCCGTTTACATAAAGGTCTACATTGTTTATATCCGAAACAGAGGAATATCTCAGCGTAAGGTCAAAAGTTCCCGCTTTTCCTGTATTGACGTAATCTCTTGCGGCAGCTGTATTCTTTGTGCCGAATTTCATGAAGCCCATTCCCCAGCAGCCTGTTACATCTGTTCTGCACGCATTGGTAACATTCTCTTCGATGTTTTTTCTGTCGAAGTTTTCAGCTTCATACTGGCGGATACCCTCATAAGTCTCAGGAAATTCAGGTGCAGTCTGCTTTGCCTCACGGTATGCAGTCTGACGATTTGTTTCATTTCCCGAACACTTTACGCTGATATCAACAGGACCGTTATGCTTAACGGTAATGGTATATGTACCGTTTGAATATGACGTTGAAATTTCGCTTCTCTGCTGATTTATGCCTCTGTCCTTCTGCATGGTAATAGTCGGTTCAGAGCTGCAGCCGTGAATCTTTATTACGTCTGTTTTCAGTGTTGTTGCATTGTCCTCATCGTAGTTGCTGAGATAGAAATCAATGTTGTCTGAGTATTCGTTTATGAGTCCTGAGCTGTAACGGGGATATTTCAGCTCAATCTGCTTACAGGTATTGTATTTCAGATTGAGGTATCCTGTAGCTTCTGTTTCTGTCTTATAGGGATTATATGTTACCCAGCTGTTCTCATTTCGTCCTGCATAGATGTTTCCTGTGTATTCCTCGCTGTAGAGTCTGTTGAATTCCTCCTGCTTTGCCTGAATGCTGTTCCATCTTGAAGGAATCTGCGATTGCCTGATCTGCACTGGAATTGATTTTGCAAGATCGTCTGCAAGTGCATACACAACGGGAATTGTCTGATATCTTCCTGTTGACTTGAAAGGGTTGTGATTGTCTTTCAGGTTTCCGTCATTTTCTGCACGATAAAGTCCCTCGAACATGGTCTTGTAAATACAGTATTTATCGTCATTGCCTCCGCTGTTTACGTCCTGAATTACAACAACCTTTGTTCTGTCGATTACTTCTTCTCGTGACGGTATGCGGATTGAACCGTCATTGAATTTTCTGTAGATGTCAAGAACGGTATTCTGATACTGATCATAGAAAGACCAGTTTCTGATCTCATAGCCCTCTGCGTCACGCTGTATCCAGTTTTCCTTGATACAGTCGGCCCAGATAAGCTCAGGACCGTCAATAACGGTCATACCGTTCTGAACCATTCTTTCAAGGAGTACGGGAGCAGAAGTAACAAGTCTGTACTGATCTTTGGTCTGAGCGTCAAGGTCTCCGCCTACCCAAGGATAGTCCGACCAGCCTGTATCGTCCCAACGCACACCGAAGTTTCCGCAGTAGCCTGAGATATATGCACCGTATACCTCGCTCTCAACAGCCGCAATATAGCCTGTCTGAGTATATTTTTCCTCAAGAATGAGATTCTGTGAGTAAGTACGTGCAGCCTTTTCCCAGTTTGAATTTGTTTTCAGCATGGCAACAGGATTAAGCTGTGAACCCCACTGATTTTCGCACCAGCTGATGTCGAGATAGCCGCCGTACTTGTTGCAAAGCTTCAGAAGAGCAGAGAAATGATCATATCTCTGCTGATAAGTTACGGGGAAATCCTGAGAAGCAAAGCCCCAGAACTGCTCGCAGTAGTTATAGCCGAGAAAATTCGGGTAATCACGGAAGAACTCTCCGAAAATAGTGTTTTCAAGGTCATAATCAGCTGCATAGTCGGGGAAATGGCACTGTCCGCCGCTGGCGGGCTGAATCATAGTCCATACACCCTTATCTGCACAGGCTTTCATCCAAGATCTTGCTGTTTCAACACCGTTCTGAACCATGAGCCATTTATGTTCTGTACTGCTCCAGTTGATAGAGAGAGAAAGATTGAACACAACATAAGGCAGAACATCCTCAGGAACAAGCTCGATAATCTTTTCAGGGTCAGCATAGTTCCATGAATCAATGTGAATTATCCACATTGGTGATTCATTCGATAAGACACGTCTGAAATTGCCTGCCGCCTGAGCAGATATGGGTTCAATTTCAAGAGAACTGATTGACTGCGGAAGTTGAGAAGAGGGTGAACTGCCTATCGGTTTTATCCCTGTAAATACGCTGAAAGCGGTTACAGCAGATATCAATGCCGCACATAGTTTTTTTAGTTTCATAATGATACTCCTTTTTTGTTTAAAATAAGCCGCCTCTTACTTTATACAAAATGTTACATAAGTAAGAATTTTATTATCATTATTATAGCATTTCTCTTAGCAGTGTCAACCAACAATTTGCAGAAATAGTGGATTTTCTGAAGCTCTCGCATAATAAAGTCGTGCAGCATGCTAATCATAGGGCAAGCAAGAAATAGCACGGGTCACACTTTTTCGGGAATCATCAATTTTAAAGCATGGAGTATCGAAATGATAGTTATATCAGTCTA
>SVNM01000023.1 GCA_015066875.1 Ruminococcus sp. | reverse complement strand
CGATCTTTGTGTAATTTGTCTTTAAGCAGTACAGGACTCAGAATAATTCCGAATACGTAAAAAAACATTGTTATAGGTACAAGATATAAAGTAAAGGGGAGCGAGGTCTGTTCACACAACAGCGGACCTATTACCGCAGTTGTACAGGCAATAACAATATCAGGAACCTTTAATGAATATAGTATCTGATATAGTACCTCGCATAAGAATAATGTAAGTAAGAACCATATAGGAGTATTCATAGGAAGAGTTTCGTTAATAAACAAAGCTCCGTTTAAAAGTTCTTTTTTATCAAAGCCTAAAATAAACAATGCCAGCGCAGAAATCAGATCCCAGACAGCCAGCGGAATTAAAAGCGTTTTTGCTTTTTTGCCGATAAATGAACGAAAAGAATCATTATTGTTTTTCTTCTTTAATAAACCTGAAATGAAGAAAAACAATGGCATATGGAAAGAATAGATATAACGTTCAATTGGAAAAAACGGATTAAGGTGTCCGAAAATTACAAGGACAGCACCAAACCCTTTCAGGCAGTCTATCCAATCATATTTTTTGGTCATTTATAAACTCCTTTGTATTAAATATTAGTGTAATAGTTGCTTATGTGTTTCTTGACATCAAAACCACGACTCTATATGAAATGTTCGGGGAAGAGATCCGCACCGCATACCTTATCGGCAGAGCCACGGGGATTATTTCAACTCCTGTAAGCTGTTTATATATACAATTTTTAATGAATTTCGATATTTCTACAAATTTGTAAAAAAAACAATGCATAAAATGCTAAACTTAGAATATACAAAAATTATTAAACTGATATTCAAGAGGAGAATGTATTATGCAGAAAAGGTTTGTACTGACTAATTGGAATATATATTGGCGTCCTTATTCAGAAAGAGTATATGCAAAAGGAAACGTATATAACAATCCAAGATTTTATAAAGGACGTGAAATCAACACTTCAGATATTATAAATATGGAAGACGAAGAAAAAAGCTATGTTATACATACGCTCAATTCAATTTATGAACTTCCTAAGAATTCATATAAAGGCAATGAGGAAGAATTGAACGCTGTAAAAGAACTGTTTTTTGAAATTACAAAAAAAGAATCAGAAGCATCTGAGAAATTGCTTTCCTGCGGTGATTGTCTTTTATACAACAACAGACTGATTTATTATTCGGAAAATGGACTCAGAAAAATCTGTGCTTCAAAAAACTTATCGTATGATGTTTATAGTTATCCGAATGAAAATCTCACACTTGTTATCAGCGAGTCATTTATTTTTGACACATTAACTCATATAAAACTTTGTATCACAGGCCGTAATATTGATAATAACAAGCTTTATGTTTTAGATACAGACAGGTATTCGCTATCTGTATACAGTTATAATTCCATATTGCAAAATAATCCTTTGGATATGCTATCAGACTAAATATTACGTGAATAAACAGATACGAGATGTTCTGCTGATTTTTTCATTTCATCTCTTAAGGATTGCGGTGCTAATATTTCACATTTATCGCAATACTCAAGAGCCCACATCTTAACACCTTTGTAAGAGCTGTTTCTGATAGTGATTTTTACTATATCAGGCTTTGGAGTGACGCTTATATCGATTCCGAAACCAAGGGTATCGAGGGCATTGTTTATCAGCGATCTATCACAAAGAATTTCAATACGTTTTAACGGTGTCTGAGCGTACATTACAGGATTTTTTTCTCTGTAATCAATCGGCAATATCATTTACAGAAACCATATTGATTTCAGATGAATATTTCAGCATATAATCTGCAATATGCAGAATATTAATTTTATTGATTTGCATGTAATGCCCCAAAAATTTTTTCTAATTATAACACAGCGAAAGAGCTTTGTCAATAATCCGAATATTTCTACAAATATGTAAAAATTCATCTGCAAGGGTGGTGTATACTTTTATTATTGAAGATTATCCGCAACAGACATTCAGAGAAAGGAAGTTTAATTATGATTAATTTAAGCTGTGAATATGCAGACACTTTTAATTCAGAAAAGATGCTTGCACCGGCAATATACGACTTTCAAAGTAAAATTATGCCCATTATGAAAGAACGCTCTCGTTTTAAAGAAATTGTGGATTTTATTGATAAGTTCAGCAATCATATCGGTAACGAAGATTTTTCCGAAGCTTATACCAATCACTATTTTATACATTGCAGTGAACTTAATGACGGACTTGTCGCGTCAATAGCTATATGCAATATGATATATGAAAAGTATTCCTATGATATTGGTGAATATATGGTGAACAGAAGCGTTGTCAACCCGACAGCAAAGCTAAAGATAGGCAAAAAACAGAAAAAACAACATAAAGCTTATCGGACTTGAAAAGGAACTTGAGATAATAGAAGGTATGGTAAACACTCTTACACTGGATATTGAAAGAAACCGCAGAAATATCTCAGGTGATATATCGGGGTGCAATATGGTTTTTGCCGGACCTCCGGGCACAGCCAAAACCACTCTTGCAAGAGAATTTGCAAGAATTTTAAGTGAACGCAGACTTATTCCCGGTATTGAAAATTTCCGTGAATGTGTGAAATCTGATATTGTGGGACAATATGTGGGACAAACTGCCAGGCAGGTTGACAATATGTTCAGAGAACTTAACCATAACGGAGGCGGTGTTATATTCTTTGATGAAATATATTCTCTTTCAGAAAAAGACAGCACAAGTTATGATAAAGAAGCTGTTACCTGTATTATCAAGAATATGGAGGATTATCGCAATGGCATATTCTGTATATTTGCAGGTTATGAAAACAAAATGAAGGAATTTATGGAGTCAAATCCTGGTCTGAATTCAAGAATAACCACAACCATAAGATTCAAGGCGTACGATAACGAAACTCTTTGCAGGATATTTGATAATATATTGCAAAAAAACAATTTCAAGGTTAAAGGCGAATATACGGATATTCTTACGGGATTTTTCGATAAGCTCAGAGTATTCAGAAAAGAAAGCTTCGGCAACGGCAGAGAAACGAGAAATCTGTTTGAAAATGCAAAGAGAATTATGGCGGGAAGAGTGTGTAAGCAAAAAAAGTATACAAAAGCTCTTCTTACAACTATATATGCTGAAGAAATCAAGAAAGCATCTGATGAAATTCTTAATTCAGTGATTAAAGACAATGTCTCAGAAAGAAAAGCAATAGGTTTTTAAATTTATAAATACAATTACAGGAAAGAAGGTATTTTATATGATACACAATATATCAGAAATGAACATCGGCAATACAGCTGACGGCTTTGAAATTTCAGTTGATAAGGCAAAGGAACAGCTTACAAGAATTGTTACCACATATCTTGAAAAAGATGCAGACGGAAAGCTGGTTATCCCATTTAACAGACAGCGTCCTGTTATGCTTATGGGAGCGTCGGGAATAGGTAAAACCGATGCTCCGTGTCAGGTTGCCGGAGAGCTTGGCATAGGCTTTGTTTCATATTCAATGACGCATCACACAAGACAAAGTGCTCTTGGACTTCCGAAAATCATTGAAAAGGAGTATGAGGGTAAGGGCAAAATTGCAACAGAATACACAATGAGTGAAATAATATCTGCTGTGTATGATGAAATAAAAAGAAGCGGAAATCCCAACGGTATACTTTTTCTTGATGAAATCAACTGTACTTCTGAATCACTTTCTGCTGTAATGCTTCAGCTTTTTCAGAATAAAACGCTGGGACAAAGTCAGATCCCCGAAGGCTGGGTGCTTATTATGGCAGGAAATCCCCCCGAATACAATAAAAGTGTTAAGGCGTTTGACGCTGTAACACGAGATCGTCTCAGAATTATAAATGTTGTACCGAATGCAGATGCATGGCTTAAATACGCAGAAAACAAAAAGCTTAACTGCAGTGTAGTTTCATTTATAAATTCAGACAAATCCAAAATATATATATTCGACAGCACAAAGATGCAGATTGTAACACCAAGAGGCTGGGAAGAACTTTCAATAAATCTTGATGCATATGAAAAACACGGCTTTGCTGTTGATGGTGAACTTATTTCAGAGTTTATTTCTGTACCGTCAGTGGCTTCTGAGTTTTTTGACTATTATAAAATGGTAAAGGAAAATATCTGTGAAACAGACATTGAACAAATTATCAACGGAAATGTAGACAGCAAGCTCGCTAAAAAGATATCCTCCTGTAAGAATAAAATCAAATATGTGCTGATCACATATTTAAAAAAGAAGCTTCATACGTATTCGGAAAAGAGGGATTATCTGAAAGCGACAGAAGCAATGGACAATATTGTAAGCTTTATAGGTAAAGTCTATGGTAACAACGGAGAAATGGAAATATTTATGAGCAGTATTCTTTCCGATGCAGAAATTGTAAAAATGACAGTTTTAACAGGTAATAAGAGTTTTGGAAAATACCTGAATGAAATAACAACAGCAGAGGAAAATATAAACAATCAGATAAAAAAGTCAAGGCGAAAAGAGGCGAAATAAAATGCTGTTTACAGATAATGAAATATCTCTTGCGGAAAAGATAATTCTATATTTCAGGCGTGAAATAGCAAAAGAATTCACATATCTGAACAAGGCGATATTCTATCATTCGGTTAAAGCAACAGATAAAATAAAGCTTATGGGGGCTGATTACTCTACTCTTTTTTATAATCCGAAGGATATTATTGAAATGTATAAAAAAAATCCGCTGAACATTGAAAAAGTCATAATGCATTGTATTCTTCACTGTATTCTGTTTCATCCTTCGTTCAGCAATTGTAATGACGATTTATTTTCCGTTGCTTCTGACAGTATTGTGAATGCGATGCTTGAAAATGAATACAACAGTCATCAGGACGATTTCAGAACACTGATTAAGGAAAACGATGCAGGTACAACTGCAAAATTATACAATGCTGTTTTATCAAACCGACGCCTTAATATGCAGTTGTCAGCACTTTGTTCCGGATGTAAAACTGATGACCATAGTGTATGGCACACTTCATCAGAACAGATAAATGCAAATATCAAGGAACAGTCAGGAAGCAGTATAGATAACAAGAAAAGTACAAATGCTAAAGTGAAAATAACAGGCACCCTCGGAAATAATAGCACAACAATGAATCAAAACCAAAATATGTCTGTATCTGTGGGAAACAGCAAAGCTGAGTCGGCATGGAAGGAAATGTTTATAAACGCATCGAGTGAATGTAGTATGATGTACGGAAATCAAAGCGGAAATTTATTCTGCTGTCTTACTCCACCCGACAGATTCAGCAGATTTTCAAGTATAGAATACTTAAAACGCTTTGTGAGAGAGGAAATTGCTGAAGACGATCCCGAAACACTTGATATGATCCTTTATACTGCGGGCCTTGAACTATATGAGGATATGCCCATAGTTGAATGGAATGAAATACGGGAAAGAATAAATCCTTCAGATATTATAATAGCAATTGATATGTCGGGGTCATGTGACGGCGATGTTACTGCAAATTTTCTGAGACAGATCTACACACTTTTTAATGAAATGGATATACGTGGCTTTGTAAATATACATGTACTGTTTTTTGATACAGAAATACTCGGTGAAAAAATAATCAGAACCCGTGAAGACGCAGAAAGGCTTGTGAAAGAATACAAGGCTTGGGGTTTTGGAGGCACCGACTTCAGGTGTGTATTTTCTTATGCGGATAATTTCCCTCAGTTATCGGGAGGCAGACAGCTTAAAGGACTGTTTTTCTTTTCTGATGCAATGGGTTCATTTCCTGATGATAAAAAACCATATAAAACAACGTTTTTTGTTCCTGATTCACAGTATTCAGAAAATGAATCATACGATTTTGTTCCCGATTGGATCGAGCTTATACATTACAATGATAATTGAAAGTGGTGAAATTTATGTCATATTATATTGCAGAACAAATAGATCTCGGTATAGACAAACTGATAGACGGAACTGCTGATGATTCTATTGTAAAGCTGATGAAAAAGATCTATAAAACAGGCGATTCAGATGTTATATTACAGGCTGTATATCTGCTTTATCAGATATGTATTGAAAAGAAGCCTTTTGAAGAATGTAAAAAAAGAATGGATTTGCTTTTGAGTGCGGAATTGGAACGGAGTGAAAGAAACGATTGTGTAAATCTGATAAGCTGGGCGTCAAGGACATTTTATGATATAAAAACATTTTCTATGTTTTGGGAATATCTTGAAAAATCAGCAATACCACTTACAAATCTTGAAAATTCAATACTGTTATACTGGTTGTCAAAATACTATACAGGCGATGAAGAACTTAAAAAAACAGCAACTGAAAATCTTATTGCTTTAAATTTCAGTGCTTCTTGTTCAGCGGTGTATCAACTTCTGATATTTTATACAGGCAATAAAGAAATCATAAAAGCGTTCAGAATTAAAAATGCTAAGTACTTTAATAATTCATTGTTCGATGACTTTATGTATACCTTCATTACAGAAAAAAACACATCTATGATCAAGCTTCTTCTGAGTGCAGGTTATGAATTTGATATAGATCTTGTTTTGGAAATTGCAGTTAAAAGACCGAAGCTGTATTCCGATTATCTTGCGGTTGATTTTTTAAAGGAGCTTCCACCTGTTTTTAAAATTCAGAATACTAAGCTTCGTTCTGTCAAGGACCTTATTCCGTTTCTGTTCAAATCAAAAACGTACAATAATTATATTGTATCTGACTCTGAATTTTATTCAATAAGTCGCAGTTTAGTATTTATACACCTTTACAGGTTACTTGGTAAACATTATTTCAAAAAAATATCCGGATATTTTCCTGTTATGGGATTAACGATTGGTTTTTCTATATATGAGCTTATTAATGCTGATGATGAATTTATTGACATTTTACTTTCTAAAACATCGGAAACTGTTATATTAGTTGATAATGGTATGCTTTTTTTATATAGTATCGCAGAATTGGAAGCATTAAAGAAAAAACTTAAAGGTAAACGTATTGAAGTAACAACCGACTTTTTATCAAGGTATAATGATGCAGACGATATTATAAAAATATTGGATTTGTTTGAAAATAGAGTTATCAGTATTTTTGATGATGATAATAAATATTACCAGAAGATAATCAACTTAGATAATAAAAGGCTGATGGAAAAAGCGGTGGAATGTGGCATAGTTTACTATGAATGTTATGAGGAAGCGATCGAGTATGCGGTTGAGCAGAAAAAATATAATTCGCTTGATGTTCTTAATAAAAAGTATGCAGAGCTCAATTTAAATAATATGGATTTATGGGGGAGGCTTACATATGAAGAATTAGATTGATTGTAAAGAAATGCTTTGATGTTTTTGATGTGGAAAAAGAGGTGTATCTGCCACAGAAAGAGGTTAAGATACTGGCGGAAAAGCTGGGACTGAAATATGTACCTGTATTCTTCGAGGGTAAATTTACAAAATGGGATGACTATATGCATCTTGTCGGCAAAACTGAAATGGGCGAAGAAATCGGCGAAAGAGCATACAGGTATTATGAAGAAGGGAAAATCAGTTCATCTCAGTATGATTATTTAAGCAGTTTGATTGAGGATCTGTATTCTGAATGATTATATAATCTTTCGGACTATAATTTTAAGGCAACACTGTATAAAACCGTAATTCGGGCTTTATAAGGTGTTGCCTTAATCATTTTTATGGTGTTGCGGTGAGCGTTGAAAAATAAGGAAAATGAAAGGGACATTATGCGAATGTTATGCCGGAATAGACCACCCTTTTCATTTTATCGATAGGATCAAACGATTCCCATAAAGTATTCAACAGCAATTGCAACCACAACTACAAGGGCAGAGATGATAAAACCGTGTAGCATTGGTCTGACGCCTGATTTCTTCATATCCTTGAAGCTTGTATTGAGTCCGATCGCTGCAAGAGCTGCAACCATCAGGAATTTGCTGATATCCTTCATTCCCGAAGAAACTGCTGTCGGAATTATACCGAAGCTGTTAATGACTGCAAGTGCCAGAAATCCAAGAATGAACCAAGGGATAATCTTTGTAAGGCTGAACTTTGCCTTCACTACCTCGCCGTTTACACCTGCCTCCTTGCGTTTAAGATGTGCGTTAATAATAGCAAATGTGATAACTGTAGGGATAATGGAGAGCGTTCGTGTGAGCTTCACCATAGTCGCAAAATCGCCTGCTGCCTCGGAAAACGCATAACCGGCCGCAACAACGCTTGATGTATCGTTTACGGCTGTACCAGCCCATAAGCCGTAAGCCATATCCGAAAGTCCCATTGCCTGTCCCATAATTGGAAACAATACGATCATCGCCATATCGAAAAGAAACGTTGCCGACATCGCATAGGCAATATCGCTGTCATCGGCATCGATTACAGGAGCAATCGACGCAATAGCAGAACCACCGCAGATACCTGTTCCGGCGGAAATGAGGTTAGATAATTTCCAGTTGATTTTAAGAGCCCTGCCGACAAAATGTCCGATACCAAAGCAGGTTAAAAGCGTGAACACCATCACGCACAATGACATTTTACCGACTTCAAGAACGATACTGATATTAAGGCTTGCACCCAGCAGAATGATAGCAAATTTCAGTATCTTCTTTGATGTGAATTTCAGACCGCCCGAAAAGAGCTGATTCGGTTTCCAGAAGTGATTGATGATCATACCGATGAAAAGTGCAATAACCGATGCACCTATCAGGTGGATCGGAAGCAGACTTTCTATCAGCTTTGCAATGAATGCGATCACAAGTGCCAGCAGAAAACCTGGCAGTAATTTTACAATGCTTTTGAGCTTTTTCATAATATTTTCTCCTATTTTTATTCTCATGCTTGATTTTACCATATTTTTGTGATAAAATCGAATTATCATTTGCAATCAGGTGATTAGCATAAGTTATCAGGAGGTACTATGATCGACACAAGAATCCAGACCTTTTTAACGCTTTGCAGAGTAATGAATTATCGCAGAACTGCAGAGCTTCTGAACATGACTCAGCCTGCTGTCACACAGCATATTCATTTTCTGGAAGAGCAGTACGAATGCAAGCTGTTTCATTACGATCGCAGAACGCTCACTATGACAAAAGAAGCAGAGCTTTTGCAGAGATACGCCGAAAATGTGCTGTATCAGGAAAAAAAGCTGAAATCGGAGCTCGAATACAGCGAGGGTGTGAATCTTTCTATCGGAGCAACAAAAACGATCGGCGAATATGTCATCGGTGATCATGTCAGTGCATTTCTTTCAGAACCGGATAATCGTATCAGCATAAATGTAGAGAACACAGAAACACTGCTGATGAATCTTTCAGCGGGGAAAATTGATTTTGCATTGATTGAGGGATATTTTGACCGAAGCCGATATGCGTCAAGATTATACAGAAAGGAGCCGTTTGTAGGTCTTTGCGGAAAATCCCATCTCTTTGCCGGACGAACTGTAATGCCTGATGAGCTATGGAAGCAGAATCTTATTCTCCGTGAGGCAGGCAGTGGAACAAGGGACATCCTCGGACAGCTTCTTACGGAAAGTAATCACTCTTTTTCAGAGTTTAAAAGAATCACAACTATCAGCAATTTCGGACTTATTACAAAGCTGTTGGAGAACAATAACTGCATCACATTCGCCTATCGAGCAGTAGGCAGGAACAACGATGCACTTGCGGAATTTCATGTGCAGGGCTGGGAAACTTCCCGTGAATTCAACTATGTCTATCTTGATACATCCTGCTCAGAATATGCAGTGGATGTGTTTGAAAGCTACAGAGAAAAGGAGAAATCATTATGAAAAACAACCGAAAATTACTCCCACTGTTTCTGACATTCCTGAAAATCGGGGCATTCACCTTTGGCGGTGGCTATGCAATGATCCCGCTGATCCAGAAAGAGGTCTGCGAAAAGAAAAAGTGGCTCAGTGATGAGGATATTCTCGATATTATAGCGATTGCCGAATCCACGCCGGGTCCGATAGCCATCAACGTCGCAACCTTCGTAGGATACAGAACGTGTGGATTTCTCGGTGCGACAGTGGCGACCTTTGGTATCGTGTTGCCGTCATTTCTGATCATCATGTTCATTGAAGCAGTATTGAATGAATTTGCAGAACTCAGAGCAGTGCAGTACGCATTTTTCGGTATCCGTGCGGGGGTGCTTGCATTGATCGTCAAAGCATTGTGGTCGATGTATCAGCAATGCCCGAAAAACGCATTTTCTCTGTGCGTGGCAGTGGTGGCATTTATCCTCGCGACATTTTCCGGCATCAACGCTATTTTTATTATCATCGGCTGTGCCACTGCAGGACTGATCCATTCCCTTGTGATCAGCAAAAAGGCAAAGGAGGGTCAGAAATGATTTATCCCGAACTTTTCCTTACCTTCTTCCTAATTGGAATGTTCACTTTTGGTGGCGGATATGCTATGTTGCCTCTGATTCAGGAACAGGTGCTTGCTAAGGAATGGGTGACAGATGCACAGATCGTTGACTTCATTGCCGTCAGCGAAAGTACACCAGGTCCCTTTGCTGTGAACATTTCCACATATGTCGGTATTCAGACAGGAGGAATTCTCGGTGGAATCTGTGCCACCCTCGGTGTAGTCTTGCCGTCATTCATTGTGATCCTGATCGTTGCAAAATGCTTTGACCGATTCCGCAACAGCAAGGCGGTCAGTGGCTGTATGAGCGGTCTGAAACCGGCTGTGATCGGGATGATCGGGTCTGCAGTGGTGTCCGTCGGCATGACCGTTTTCTTTCCAGCTGGTTTTAACTCAGCAGTTTTCAGCAATCTGTCGTTCTACCTGTCACTGATTATGTTTGTCGGTGCTGTGATTCTTGCTTTTCGCAAGGCACATCCGGTGCTGATCATTGCGTTGTCTGCCACACTGGGCATTGTTGCCGGATATGCAGGATTGCTTCCGTGAGAAATTGACTTTTGATGTAAAATATGGTATAATCTAACAGGAAATATAGCAATCCAAGAAAGGAAATGATACTATGAGAATTGCAGTGACTTATGAAAACGGACAGATCTTCCAGCATTTTGGGCACACAGCAGAATTCAAGCTGTATGATATTGCAGATGGGAAGATTGAAGGTGAACAGGTCGTTTCTACAAACGGAAGCGGTCACGGTGCACTTGCTGGTTTCCTTACCGCAAACGGCGTGGAGGTGCTGATCTGTGGCGGTATCGGCGGTGGTGCACAGAATGCACTGGCACAGGCAGGCATTAAGCTGTTCGGCGGTGTTATTGGCAGTGCAGATGCTGCTGTGAATGAATTTCTGAATGGCACACTCGGCTTCAATCCCGATGTGAAGTGCAGTCATCATGATCATGAGCATGGTGAAGGTCACACTTGTGGCAATCATAGCTGTGGCAGTCACAATTGTCATTGATTGACTCATGCAGTTGAAACGACAATACTATCACTTTGAATGTTCACAGAAATCATCCCTACAAGGAAAATATGAAATCCTCAGCTTTACCCGTAACACTTGATTCGTGTGGAAAGTGTGGATTCTGTGTTTCGGTATGTCCGACCGATGCCATTTCGATCACACAAGATGGTGTTGTGACGGAAACTGAAAAGTGTATGATGTGCATGGCCCGTGTTGCGAAATGTCCTGCGAAAGCCCATATTCTTCCTCTTCCGGTTCAGGAGGAGATGAATCAGAAACAGGGCGTGTTCAGAGATGTTCGCGGTGAGAATGATTTTTTGAATAATTGACAGATGGCAAACGCCCCTCATCATCGATGGTCGATGGTGAGGGGCGTTTCTGTTATACAGCATATTCAATTTCATAGTTCTCGCCAAGCTCTGCACAGCTCCATTCGTAGCCTTCCTATTCACAGTTTTCAGACAGCATTTCTACCCACTCAACCTACTAAATATCATTTTCCTATATTCGTATGCGTATGGGTGTAAATGTTGTCACGCTATGAAAGTGTTGAAATTTCAGAAATACGTAGAACCGGGCTTTTATGCCTTATCCTTTGACATCAATACCACACACTCCACATGCCCTGTACGGGGGAAGAGGTCCGCACCACAGACTTTTTCGGCAGAGTATCCGTGCTCGCAAAGCCACTTTGCATCACGGGAAGCCGTAGCGGGATTACAGGAAATCATAACGATTTTTTTCGGAGAAGCCTCGGCAATAGTCTCAAGCGTCTGCTGAGAACAGCCTTTTCTTGGGGGATCCACAACGATAATATCGGGAGCACAGCCCTGCTTTCTGAGCTGAGCGAAAATCTCGCCCGCATCACCGCAGAAAAACTCAGCGTTAGAGATATTATTTCGCAGAGCGTTGGATCTGGCATTTTCTACAGCCTGAGGGATTATTTCAACTCCCGTAACCTGTTTAACGGCATGAGCCATAGAAAGACCTATAGTGCCCGCACCGCAGTACAGATCTGCAAGAACCTCGCTTCCGTCGGGAGAAGCGTACTCCAGAGCCTTAGCATAGAGCCTTTCTGCCTGAACGGTATTGACCTGATAGAAGGAAAGCGGAGAGATCTGGATAGTATTTCCGCACATAGTATCGGTAATAGTTTCGTTTCCGAGAAGAGCAGTGCATTTTTTTCCGAGAATAACATTTGTTTTGTCAGGATTAATATTCATAATAAAGCTTTTGATATCGGGGAAGTCAGCGGAAAGAGCCTTGCAAAGTGGCACAAGCTTTCTTGAAATATCCTTTCTCACAACAAAGCAGAGCATAATCTGGCCTGAGTGAGCTCCACGGCGGAGGTAGATATGTCTGAGCACACCTGTATTAGTTTCCTCTGAGTAGGCTGAAATTCCTGCGGAGTTGATATAGTCCAGAGCCTTACCGAGAATTTCGGAAAATACCTTTGGCTGAAGAGCGCAGTCGGTAACGGGAACGAGTCTGTGACTTCTGGGAGCATAAAATCCGCATACGACCTTTCCGTCAACAGAAGCCACAGGGTACTGAGCCTTATTTCTGTAGCCTTCGGTATTATCGCAGGCGAGGAACTGCTCAAAAACAGGATCAAGACCACCGATACGTCTGAATGCATTTTTCACGACAGAGTCTTTGACACGGCACTCAGCCTCATAGGAGATATGTCTGAACAGACAGCCTCCGCACTTTGAAGAGACAGTGCAGTCAGAGGGGATTCTGTCAGGCGAGGGAGTAATGATTTTCTCAGCGATACCGAAAGCATAGCTTTTGAGCACCTTTACGATTTTCAGCTCAATAACGTCTCCCACAGCGGTATTAGGCACAAAAACAGCGAAATTATCAACTTTGCATACACCGTTTCCTTCGGCAGTAAGGTCAGTTACCTCAGCAGTCATTCTTTGATTTTTTTTCAAGCATTGGATAACCTCCTCTTTTTTCTGCATAAGCTGGTCAAAGCGACCTATGTACTCGTAAGGGAACTTATAATTATGAATTCTGCTGATTTTGCCGTTTGGGTAGACAAGCTTTGTTGAAGAGGCACAGCCTGCACCGATAATGGTCTGGGTTTCGTCCATAATAAAAATATTGTACCAGCTTTCATAGCCTTTTTTAGCGTATCCCACATTTTCAAGATTATCGACAGTATTTTTCTGGCGGTAGAGGTAATACGGGTTATAGCTGTTTGACATAAGCCTTTCGATGCTGTAATCCACCATTTCCTTGGCAGGATTATTTATATTGTCAGATGAGCTTTCAAACAATGTGGCAGAGCGTTTCAGCGTAAGGGTATGAACAGTAATACTTTCAGGGTCAAGGTCGATGATTGTATCGAGAGTGTTGCGGAAGCTGTCGGCAGTTTCGGTGGGAAGTCCCGCAATGAGATCGGTATTGATATTTGAAAAACCGATTTTTCTTGCAAGCTCAAAGGCTCTGAGAGCGTCTTCTCCTGAGTGCTTTCTGCCGATAACTTTGAGGACATCGTCGTTGAGAGTCTGAGGGTTTACAGAAATTCTGTCGGCGCCAAGCTCCTTTATAACGCGGAGTTTTTCTTCGGTAATGGTATCGGGACGTCCGGCTTCAAAGCTGTACTCGCGGATTTTAGAAAGGTCAAAGTTTTTCTGAACGCACTCCATAATCGTTTTTATATCCTGAGCCGAAAGGGAAGTGGGAGTACCTCCGCCAAAGTAGATGGTATCTACGGGAGTATCGGTTTCTCTTATGATATTTCCGATAATTTCAAGCTCAGAGCAAAGCGCCTTTACATATTCAGGCATAAGCTTTACAGCCGAGTCCATAGAGTGTGAAACGAAGGAGCAGTAACTGCATCTTGTGGGACAGAAGGGAATTGATACATAAAGACTTACTGCGCGGGGATTGATGCTCTTGAGAATAGGAAGCTGATTTACTGCAGTATGATAAGCAAGACTGAGCTTTTCGGGAGAGATCTCATATTTCTCAGTCAGCCTTTTTTCTATCTCAGGAAGCTCCATATCCTGTTCCATAAGCTCGATAACCTTTTTTACAGGACGGATACCAGTCATAAGTCCCCAGGGCGGAGTAATATTCAGCATACGGCTGAGCAGTCTGTAGATAAGACGGCAGAGCTCGTGCTCTGCGGTGCTTTTATCAGAGTCTGCACTGAGCTTGGCAGTGAGTTCTTCGGGAGCTCTACCGTTTAGCTTGACTACAGCTCTGATGGTGATGCAGTCCTCGTTGTTATTATGAGAAAGCTCGGCAATTACAAAGCAGTCGCCCTGAGCGTCATCAAGGCTTTCTGAGAAAGCAAACCTTGTAGCGGGGATAAAGAGCTTTAATGTAGCCTCAATTTCATATTTGAAGGAATTGCCCATAAGAACAACGGGCATTTTGAAATTCTGGATATTATTCATTTTGACTCCGATTAAAGACGTGAAAGATATGGGTTGTTGATGCGTTCGTATGCAAGAGTAGTAGACTCGTTATGTCCGGGATAGACTTTATAATCCCCGTCAAGAGCCACAATCCGCTTAAGCGAGCTTCTCATAGCGTGGATATCGCTTCCGGGGAAATCGGTTCTTCCGATAGAACAGCAGAACAGCGTATCGCCTGAGAAAATTGTATCATCGCAGATATAGCATACGCTTCCGGGAGTATGTCCGGGAGTATGCAGAACTCTGAAAGAGAGATTACCGTCAGCGATAATGCAGTCATCGTCGATGGAGATAAAGCGATGAACAGGCCTGAAGGTGATAACCGACATAAAAGAGGCAAGAGAAGCAGAAGCACTTTCCAGCATATGAGCGTCGTCCTCGTGGATATAAACCTCAGCGCCTGTAGCCTCAGCCACCTCAGCAACGCCGTTCATATGGTCGTAATGACCGTGAGTGAGCAGGATTTTAGAAAGCCTGAGCTTTTTCATAATGAGATAATTGATAAGCATTTTGCTGTCACCGCCGATATCAACGGCAACGCATCTGCCGGGCTCGGTTTCGATGATATAGCAGTTTGATTTAAGCTCACCGAGATTAAGGTGATGGATTTTCATATTAACCTCCGAAAAAAGTATAGACAGTGCGAGGCTCCGAATAAAACATCGGAGCACGCAGATAATTTATCAGTGAAGTGAAGAGCGGTCAACCGAGATAACACCCTTGATTTTTCTCAGCTTTTCAAAAAGGTTGCGGAGCTGTTCGGTGCCCGCAATAGTAATGGTAGCCTCAAACAGAGCGTTTCTGTTTTTGAGGATACGTGAAGCCGAGTGGATAATGGGGATACGAGCCTCGGTAAGCACAGCAGTGATATCGAAAACAAGACCTACTCTGTCAGTAGCGGTAACCTCAAAGCTTGTCTGAAGCTGAGCGTCGCTGTTTTCCGACCACTGGATATCGCACCAGCGTTCAAGCTCTTCGGGAATATTACGCTGTATAACAGACTTATAGTTGGTGCACTTTGTAGTATGAACAGAGATGCCGTGACCTCTTGTGATAAAGCCCACGATATCATCGCCGGGCAGAGGATTACAGCACTGAGCAAACTTAACAACACAGTCCTCAATCTGATCGAGGATAATGCTGTTTTTTCTTGAAGAGGGCTTAGGCTGAACAACAGCAGTTTTCTTCTCGGTTTCCTCAGCTGAGTGAGCATAAAGCTTCTGATACTTGTCCTTAAGACGCGGAATAATTTTTGAAAGCAGAGTTCCGCCGTATCCTATAGAAGCGTAGAAATCCTCAAGGGTAGAGCAGTTATGACGCTTGAAATCATCGGAAAGGAACTCTTCGTAAAGTTCTTCAGCGATATTGATTCTGTGACGCTTGAATTCACGTTCAAGCATAGCCTTACCCTGAATGATATTTTCATCACGGCGTTCTTTTTTGAACCACGAGCGTATCTTAGCCTTGGCTTCATTTGTTTTTACGATTTCCAGCCACGCACGGTTAGGACCTTTATCGGGATCCTTGCTTGTAAGGATTTCGCAGATCTGTCCTGTCTGTAGCTTGTAATCAAGGGGAACGATCTTACCGTCAACCTTGGCACCTGTAGTTTTGTGTCCGATTTCGGTATGGATTTTATAAGCAAAGTCAATAGCTGTAGAGTCGATAGGCAGGGAAATTGAAGCGCCCTTTGGAGTCATAACGACGATATCTTCGGGAGCAAGGTCGTTCTTGATTATGCGGACGATCTCTTCCACGTCGTCCGAGGTCTGCTGAGCCTCGATAACCTGTCTTACCCAGGCAAGACGCTGTTCCATTTTATCCTTACCCTGAATACCCTCTTTATACTTCCAGTGCGCAGCGATACCGTATTCAGCTGTTTCGTGCATATCCCACGTACGGATCTGAACTTCAAAGGGAATACCCTCCTTACCGAGAACAGTGGTATGGAGCGACTGGTACATATTGGATTTAGGTGTAGAGATATAGTCCTTGAAGCGGTTTGGAAGCGGACGGAAC
Organism: Ruminococcus sp.; assembly: GCA_015066875.1. Lineage (GTDB taxonomy): Bacteria > Bacillota > Clostridia > Oscillospirales > Ruminococcaceae > Ruminococcus. The sequence continues at coordinate 14,642 of SVNM01000023.1, read as the reverse complement.
ATATCGTGAATAAGACCGAGAACGTTATAACATTCCGAAACTGTGGTAACGATAATTCTTACAGCGTACTTGTCGTAGATTTCATCGATATTCTTATGGTTGATAAAGATTTTCTTATAGATACTGTAAACGCTTTTTACACGACCGTCTATCTGTGGAGGCTCGGTAAAATCTTCTTCTCTGAAGCGCTGTGAGATACGGTTCTGGATAGTAACGATAAAGGCCTCGCGTTCTTCCTTTTTGTTTTCGAGGATACTCTCGACCTCTTTGTAAGCATATGGGTCAAGATAGTGGAAGGAGAGGTCCTCAAGCTCTTCCTTGACAGCACGTATACCAAGTCTGTGAGCAATGGGAGCGTAGATATTCATAGTTTCCAGAGCAGTACCACGCTGTTTGTCAAAAGGACGGAATTTCAGCGTTCTCATATTGTGGAGTCTGTCGCAGAGCTTGATAATCATAACTCTGATATCCTGAGACATAGCAAGCAGGATTTTTCTTACATTCTCAGCCTGTTGCTCCTCGCGGTTGAAAATCGGGATTTTATTGAGCTTTGTAACACCGTCAACAAGCATGGCAACGTCCTGACCGAAGCGTTTTCTCACCTCGTCAAGAGTAACTGGAGTATCCTCAACAACATCATGAAGCATAGCAGCACAGATGGTATCGGTATCCATACCCAGCTCAAGGAGAATATAAGAAACTGCAAGGGGGTGAACGATATAATCCTGTCCTGAAGAGCGTTTTTGTCCTGTATGAGCCTTATTTGCAAATTCATAAGCGGTAATTATTTTACTCAGGTCATACTGCTTGTCATCGGTAAGGATTTTCTGGATAATCATATCGATGGTAAAGTTATCATCGTATTCGGGAATATCCGAAAGGTAGTCGGTAATGGAATTATCGTTTGAGGAGGGTATGTTTTTCATATCGTCATTCATAAAAAAACTCCGTCGCCACAGGTGGCTTAACGCTTTTACGGCAGGCGTAGCCGAAGTGTAAGTATATTATAGATAGATGTCAGCTCTTCAGTTGATTGAGTTTTACAAGAACAGGAGCAGACATAAGGTCTTTTTTTTCTGTAACCGGAACACGAGTGACTTTTCCCGCAGAATATGATACAGAGACAAGTTCCAGCTGTCTTAAAGCCTCGATAATAACAGAAAGCTTGCAGTAATTAATATTGGGATTTTTCAGCTTTGAGAAAAGAGCGTCAAAACCGATGCCTTGTCCTGATGGAATAAGCTTATAGCACTCCACGGCTTCGTCACGTGAAGGAGCCATACGGGGATAGAAATTATCGGGAAGCTTCTCGCTACGCATAAAGGCTCTGAAAGCTGATTGAGCGCTGAGGATTTTGCTTTGCTCGAAGCAGACAGGTCTGCAGTCCTTCACATAAACGCTGACAGACTCTTTACCTCTGAAGGAGTTGATTTCAAGAGAAGCGATAAGTCTGCAGGTATCGCCCTTTGAGAAGCAAAGCTCATCTGGAGCGGTGTGGAAAATAAGAGCATCAAAGTAAGTGAAACCAAGCTTAAAGCGGACTTTTGTATGAGCACCGCCCGAAAGAGACGTAATCTCCTCAGCAACGGCATTGTCAATAAGGAACAGCGGTTTCTCATTATCAGCACCGAAAGGCTCAAGCTGTTTAAGACTGCGTATATTCTGAACAGTAAGCTCAGAAGCAGTTACGGGAGCATCAGCGTTGATGGTCATCACAGGCATATCCTTATGGAATTCAAGAGCATATTTCTGAAGAAGACTGTTGAACTCATCAGCCATACCCTGTTTAACGGTAAAGCCACCTGCGCCGGGGTGACCGCCGAATTTTTCAAGGCAGTCAGAGCAGTATTTAAGAGCTTCAAAGGCTGAAAATCCGCCGAATGAGCGTACAGAGCCACGTATTTCGCCGTTTTCCTCGGAAGCAATAAAGCAAGGCATACCAAACTTTTCCATAATTTTGGAAGCAACAATACCAATAACACCGTGATGCCAGCCCTTACCGCATAAAAAGAGTACACGGTTATTGAGAAGCTGAGGGTTATTGTTAATCATTGCAAAGATTTCCTCCATAATGGCAGACTCTGTTTTCTTGCGCAGATTATTGAGACTGTCAAGCTCTGAGGCGATTTTAAAGGCTTCGTCGTAATCTTCGGAAAGGAAAAGCTCAGTAGCCAAGGAAGGCGAGCCGAAGCGTCCCGAAGCGTTGATACGCGGACCGAGCCCGAATCCTACAGAAAAGGTATCAACAGGCTTGTCTGATAGACCGCAGACCTGTTTGAGAGCCATAACCGAAGGTCTGTCTGAGTTTTCGATAAGTTGCATACCATAGGAAACGATAAATCTGTTTTCGCCTGTAAGGCTTACTATGTCGGCGACGGTAGCTATAGCGGTAAGGTCGCCGAACTGTTCAAGAGCCATAGTATAGTCACCGCCGTCAAGAGCTGAAATCAGTTTAAGAGCAACTCCCGCACCGCAAAGGAACTTGAAAGGCGAAAAGCAATCAGAGCGGTGAGGGTCCACAACAGCTTCGGCACGTGGAAGAGTATCTCCCGGCTGGTGGTGGTCGGTGATAACAAGACGCATACCTTTTTCGTAGATATAATCGGCTTCATCAATGGCAGAAATTCCGTTATCTACGGTAATAATGAGCTCTGCGCCCTGCTGAGCGATATAGTCTATGGCATTTTTATTGAGACCGTATCCCTCAGAGCGTTCCGGGATATAATAGAAAACATCAGCGCCTGTTTCAAGCAGATAGGAATACAGCATAACGGTAGACATAATACCGTCGCAGTCGTAATCGCCGTAGACGCAGATTTTAAGTCCGTTATCTATAGCGTCATTAATGGTATCTGAAGCGAGCTCCATATCGGTAATGAGGAAAGGGTCTGAAAGCTCAGAAGAATTAAGAACCGACATAACCTGATCGGGAGAAGAAAAACCTCTTGAAGCGAGCACAGCGCCTGCAAGGGAAGAAATACCGCATTTAAGGGAAAGCTCAGAAACGATTTTTCTGTCAGGCATTCCGACGGTCCATTTTTTCATAAAAAAACTCCTAACGAAAAGAAAAATATAATCTATTTTATTATAACATTTTTCCCCGTTTTTTTCAATAGGTGACAGGCAAAATATTTCATCATCTGACAAAAAAACAGCGATGACAAACGCATTGGCGAAGTCACGCTGTTTAAAAGAGGCATCAGCCGAGTTTTTCCAGCTGAACTCTGAGTTTTTTGATAATTTTCTTTTCAAGCCGTGAGATATATGACTGAGAAATACCGATGCAGTCGGCAACCTCCTTCTGAGTTTTTTCTTTACCGTCAATAAGACCGAAGCGCATTTCCATAATTTCACGCTCTCTTTTGCCCAGGCAGGAGACAGCGTCTCTGAGAGTCTGACGTTCGGCTTCAGACTCGATGCCTTTATTGACGATATCCTCATCGGTACCGAGAATATCCGAAAGTAGCAGTTCATTTCCGTCGTAATCGACATTAAGAGGCTCGTCGATAGAGAGCTCGTTGCGGTAGTGCGAGGACTTTCTCAGGAACATAAGAATTTCGTTTTCAATGCAACGTGAGGCATATGTAGCAAGCTTGATATTCTTGTTGGGACAGAAGGTGTTTACAGCCTTGATAAGACCGATAGTGCCGATGGAAACAAGGTCCTCCACGCCGATGCCTGTAGATTCAAATTTTTTGGCGATATACACCACAAGTCTGAGATTGTGCACAATGAGTGTGTTGCGGGCAGAGTCATCATTCTCCTGAAGCAGGATAAAAACCTGTTGCTCTTCTTCTTTTGAAAGAGGAGCGGGAAGTGTATCCGAGCCGTTGATGTAGCAGATTCTGCCTGAAAGGAAGCTTCTGAGCTTTGCGATAAAATTTCTGAAGTTAAGCATAGTAATCTCCGATCGTAAGAATTATCTCGTTAGCGGTGAGACAGCCGTATTGTTACATTTTCAGAATAGCGGGATTGAAAACTGCTACGGAGTCTTCCTTGCCGAAGCCGATAAGAGCGTCCACCCTTTTTCTGAAATGATTTTTTTCGTTGACGATAAGTATCTCATCGGGACGGAAAACAGGGATAAGACAGCTTTCGTTCACCGTATTGCAGGGGATAAGCCTGAAGCCCTGAGGAAGAGCGTTAAAATCAGCGGAAGGCTCTTTGCCTGTGATATCCTTAAAGCAGTTTTGTCCGCATACTATAACGGGAAGTCCGCTGAAATAATCTCTGAGCGAGTTACCTGTATCTGCAAGAGCGTCAAGAGAAATGATGTTTTCTCTGTACCTGATGATAATGCGGAATAATCCTGTTGACGGGTCTGCTTTTTCTGAGAAAAATCTGAAAACGCACACGGCAAGATAGAAAACGGAAACAGTAACAACGAGGATTACAAGTGAAAAATCTATGTAGAAGAAAGAGTTGTTGAAGTGAATGAAATCAGCCTCAAGCCAGACATAGACGGTATAAACGAAGCCTCCCGCAATAAGATTAATTATAAAGAAAGCTACAGAGTTAAGCGCAAAACGCTTCAGCGAGAAAAATCCGAAAGCTACAAAGACTACGGAAACTGCCGAAAGAAGCTTTATAAGAATATTTACAGCGGTATTCAGCGCTGGAAGAAGTATCGTGAGAGAAAAGAGGCTTCCGTAGACTGAAGCAAGTATACATCTTGAGCTTTTAAGGGGAATATGGGTAAAAGCCGAGGTAGCCTTCAGCAGAAGGAAATTTACATAGATATTGAGGATAATAAGCACATCGGCATAAACGGTAATCACAGCATCACCTCCGCAGTAGAGTGGTCTTATTAATATTATAATGCCAAGCCTTTGCCGAATATGTCGATTTGTGCGAAGAAAAAAACAGTCCTCTGTCATATAAAAAAAGAGGACTGTGAAAGTGTGTGATAATTAAAGAAGAGGAGCAAAAAGCTGTAGAACATATCCCGATATTTTGTGGATAAGCGGTTGTTTTTTGCAATCCTCAAGAGTAATAAGCTTTGAAAGAGCCAAGGTATCGTCGAAATCCTTTTTCATATCCTTGACGGCACTTGAGCCGTAGAGTACAGAAGCTGACTCGAAGTGAAGATAAAGGCTTCTGTAGTCGAGGTTGATAGTGCCGATAACAGCAGTTTTACCGTCGGCGATACAGCTTTTGGCGTGGATAAATCCGGGGGTGTATTCATAGATTTTAACACCCTCTTTAATGAGCATAGGGTAGGTATTCCACGCAATTCGGTGAACGTACCATTTATCAGGAATATGAGGAGTAATAATTCTTACATCAACTCCCTTTTTTGCGGAAAACTGCAAAGCGGTAAGAAGCTCGTGGTCGAGGATAAGGTAGGGAGTAGTGATATAGAGGTAATCGGTAGCATTGTTGATAAGCTCAAGATAAACAAGCTTACCCACAAGCTCGTCATCGAGAGGAGAGTCGGAAAAAGGCTGAACAAAGCCGTCTGAGACGATTTCTGCGATTTTATCGGCAGGCGGGAGGAAAAGCTCAAAATCGCTTTTGTTTTTTTCACCGATTTCCCACAGCTGAAGGAACATAACAGTGTAATTCCACACAGCCTCGCCCTTTACCATAATAGCGGTATCCTTCCAGTGACCGAAGCGCTCGATCCTGTTGATGTATTCATCGGCAAGATTAGTACCTCCGTTAAAGGCAGTATGACCGTCAATTACAACGGTTTTTCGGTGGTCGCGGTTATTCTGCATAGATGAAAGAAATGGAGTAAACCGATTGAATTCCTTACATTTTACGCCGTTTTTCTTAAGAATATCAAGACTTTCCTTTGGGTTATTCAGCATACCCGTGCCGATGCCGTCATACATAAGACGAACGTCCAGTCCTTCACGGGCTTTATTTATGAGAATTTCGGTGATTTTATCCAGCATATAGCCTTCCGAGATAATAAAGAACTCCATAAAGATGAATCTTTCAGCTTTTTCAAGCTCAGCAAGCAGAGCCTCAAACTGCTGTTCACCGATAGGGAAGTAGGTGACGTTTGTTTTTCTGTAAAGAGGAAAACGTCCGTAATTTATGATGTATTCGGCGAGTTTAGCGTCGGAGTAGGCACACTCTTTAAGCTGACTCAGAACATCGTTATTCTGAACAAGGTAATTGTCGCCTAATTCAAGATTTCTGTTTACAATAGTTTTCGGAAATTTCTGGGATTGCTTTATGAAAATGTAGGCAATTCCGCCAAGGAGCGGAAAAACGCTGATAGCGACAATCCATGAAAGCTTGTATGAGGGGTTGTCGTTTTTGTTGGTGATGTAGATAACAAGGATAACATCAAGGACAACGAGGAAAAGATAAACAAAGTAGAATTTCTCTCCCAGAGCGGTAACTGTAAGGATAAGAAATGCGATCTGAAGAATAATGATCAGAGCGAAAATGAAGGAACGGCTGAAAAGTGTGCTGAGTATTTTTTTGAAATTCACGTGAAAAATCACCTCACATAGTGGAAAATGGCGGGAAGATGTGATATAATAATTATTATACCACAAAAACTCACGAAAAGGAAGATATAAAATGAAAAAAATTACTCCGTATATACGAAATGTATATTATTATGAAACAGATAAAATGAAAATAATGCATCATTCAAATTACATAAGAATTCTTGAGGAATCGAGAGTATGGTTTCTTCATGAGGCGGGACTTCCTTTTGAGAAGATAGAGGAAATGGGCATACTTATGCCTGTTCTTTCTGTGGAGTGCAGATATATAAAGCCTCTTGTATTCGGTGATACATTTGAGGTTTATCCATATATAGAGCGTTTTACGGGAGCAAAGCTTGAGCTTTCCTACAGAATAGTAAATGCAGAGACAGGCGAGCTTAATGCCGAGGGAAGCTCCTCACACTGCTTTACGGATAACGACCTGAAGCCACTGAGAACAAAGGTTAATTTTCCTGAGGTATACAAGCTTTTCAAGGACTACGAAAAGGTTGAAATTGAGGGAAAGCACGGCAAGGAGGTGCTGTAATGAAGCAAAGATGTCCTGCATGCAATGCGAAAATCCGAAGTGACGAGAGCGAGTGTCCAAAATGCGGATATCAGCTGTATTCGAGCCAGTTCGGCAATATTGCGGGCGAGGTTGATTACGAAATGAGCAAGGTGTCTGACTCAGAGCTTGCTTCAATAGCAAAGGAGAATGTAAAATCAGGCAGAAAGCTTACTATCGAAGAGTTTGAAGACGAGTACTTTGCACAGAATAAAATGGTAAAGCCTGTAAAGACGTTGTTCAACAGAAAATCCTCTCATTATTACGAAAAGGCACTGGAAAAAGCATATAAACGCTATCTTGAGCAGATAGGATATAAATAAAATACAAAAAAGCCGGAGTATAATCCGGCTTTTCGTTTATAAGCTGTCAGAAGTTACAGACGCAAGGTCGTATCTTCTGTTTATGAAGTAAACTGCCACGTTTATTGATACCATAATCAGATTGATAAGATAAACTGCAAGAACAAAGCTTATATTGTGTGAAACAAGCTTTGAGGAAATACCTGCGATGTAGCCTGCAATAATAAGAAGTGTGAATGAAAGGCTCATAGTTTTGGCGGTTCTTGCTTTGATGTTCTTGATAACCGACACGGGCCATGAAAGACCGAAGCAAATAAGCATAACAGTTTCAAAAATTTCTGACATTGAAGAAAACTCCTTTGTGATTTATTTCTTTTGTATTATATCATTGACAAACGATAATGTCTAATATATAATAATTATCAGAATAATAACCTGTAGTTATGAAAGGTGCTTTTATGGACTTTACACAGATAAAATATTTTCTTGAGGTTGCCGAAAGTCAGCACGTGACGCGCAGTGCGGAAAAGCTTCACATTGCACAGCCCGCACTGACCAAATCAATACATAAGCTGGAAGAACAGCTGGGAGTAGCTTTGTTCAAGCATAAGGGAAGAAATATAATGCTTACCGAATACGGCATTTTTATGAGGGATAAGCTTAAACCGCTGATGGCTCAGATAGAGGCTATCCCAAGCGAACTGAATACAAAAATAAAGCTTGAAAATGAGACACTTCATCTGAATGTTCTTGCCGCATCGACTCTTATAACTGAAGCTGTTATAGCATATAAAAATGAGCACAGCAATATAAATTTCCAGCTGTTTCAGAATAGCGGAAGCGATTTGTATGATATAGGCGTAACAACAAAGTATCTGTCTGATACTTCTGGAAAAATTCATAAGGACGAATTTATAAGAACTGAAAAAATATATCTTGCTGTTCCGAACAACGAAAAATATTGCGGACTTGAATCAATATCGCTGAAAGATGTACGTGATGAAGGCTTTATAAGTCTTCTTGGTTCAAAACAGCTGAGACTTATCTGCGATAAATTCTGTATGGAAGTGGGATTTCAGCCAAGAGTGATATTTGAAAGCGATAATCCTACTGCTGTAAAGAATATGATAGCCGCCAATATGGGAATAGGCTTCTGGCCTGAGCATACGTGGGGAGCTCTTGAGGGCGATAATGTAAAGCTTCTGGAGATATCCGAGCCTGATTGTCACAGAGATATTCTCTTTGCCTGTAATCACAATAAAAAGGATAACACGAATGTAAAAGAGTTTTTTGAGTTTCTGAACAGGTTTACAGATGAAATTATGAACAGAAAATAACGGAATATAGGCTAAATTCTGAAAAGAAAAAAGTAAATTGAAAAAAATTGAATAAGTACTTGAAAAATCTTTCGGAATAGTGTAAAATAATATATGTAAGTTGTTAAGAAAATAACAACATCATTTCAGAAGTAATTTATATGAAAGGACGTCATAACAATGGCAGGTTTAAACAAGGTTACTGTAGAAGATATCAATGTAAAGGGCAAGAAGGTTCTTGTCAGAGTAGATTTCAACGTTCCGCTCAAGGACGGCGTTATCACAAACGACAACAGAATTCAGGCTGCTCTTCCTACAATCAATAAGCTCATCGAGAACGGAGCAAAGGTAGTTCTTTGTTCACATCTCGGCAAGCCCAAGAATGGTCCTGAGGCTAAGTTCTCACTTGCTCCCGCTGCTGCAAGACTTGCAGAGCTTGTAAACACAAAGGTAGTATTTGCTGCTGATGACACAGTAGTAGGCGAGAATGCTAAGAAGGCTGTAGCTGAAATGGCTGACGGCGAGATCGTAGTTCTCGAAAATACACGTTTCCGCGGTGCAGAAGAGACAAAGAACGGCGAAGAATTCTCTAAGGAGCTCGCAGCTCTCGTTGACGGCGAAGCTTTCGTAATGGACGCTTTCGGTTCAGCTCACCGTGCACACGCTTCAACAGCAGGCGTAACAGCATTCGTTAAGGAAACAGCTGTAGGCTACCTTATGCAGAAGGAAATCCAGTACCTCGGAAATGCAGTAGAGGTTCCTGAGCGTCCTTTCGTAGCAATCCTCGGCGGAGCTAAGGTTGCAGATAAGCTCAACGTAATTTCAAACCTCCTTGAGAAGTGCGATACACTTATCATCGGTGGCGGTATGGCATATACATTCATCAAGGCTAATGGCGGTTCAATCGGTACATCACTCGTTGATGACGAGAAGCTTGATTACTGTAAGGAAATGCTCGCTAAGGCTGAGAGCCTCGGCAAGAAGATCCTCCTTCCTGTTGATACAACAATCGCAGCAGAGTTCCCCAATCCTATCGACGCTGAGATCGCTGTAGAGATCTGCGATTCAGATAAGATTCCCGCTGACAAGATGGGTCTTGACATCGGCACAAAGACACAGGAACTCTTCGCAGAGGCTGTTAAGTCTGCTAAGACAGTTGTTTGGAACGGACCTATGGGCGTTTTCGAGAATCCTGTTCTTGCTAAGGGAACAATCGCTGTAGCTAAGGCTCTTGCAGAGACAGACGCTACAACAATCATCGGTGGCGGTGACTCAGCAGCTGCTGTTATGCAGCTCGGCTTTGCTGACAAGATGAGCCACATCTCAACAGGCGGTGGCGCTTCACTTGAGTACCTTGAGGGTAAGGTTCTTCCCGGCGTAGCAGCAATCGCTGAAAAGTAAGCACTTAGCCTGTACGGACGTTTTTCGCTTGACTGCATCTGAGAAAATCAGTTGCGGACTCTCCCCTGGGGGTGCGGACATAATGTTCAGGCATATGCATATAAAATCAGTAGGGGCGGATAGAAATATTCGCCCTTATTACGATAAAAGGGGTAATAACAATGAAAGAAAAATTCAGTAATTCAGACATCGGAATGCTTATTTCACTGGCAGTAGGAATACTTGCCGGACTCATTGTTGGAGTAGCACTTTCGGCTGCAGGTAAGGGGATTGCAATCGGAAGCTATAATGGTTGCAATAACAATGTTCCTGAGATAAACGGCTGATAAAATGGGGTATAAATAGGGATATGGAGGATTTGAATTTTAAAATTTTTGTTGCGGTAGTATTTGTAGTGGTAAACGCAGCAATTCTCATCGGATTGTGGCGTGTGGTGAGAAGTCTGATGAAAAAACCGCTTAATTTCGCTCCCTCCGAGAGAAAATGGGCAAGGGTTTTTGCAGAGGTTATTGACGAGGAATATACCGAAAAGGTTATCGAGCCTGAGCCTGAGTGCTTTCAGGACGTTAAAAACCGTAAATACGGCAGAACCCGTAATACTACACCTGTAGTACAGAATCTCAGATATTACAGAGTCCGCTATACATACGAAAACTGTTGCTATGAAGCGAAAATCGTGGGATATACAGTAAAGCGTAAGGGCGCAGTAATCTACTGCCGAAAGGATAATCCCGAAATTGCCAAGGAGTTTATACCTGTTCCTCCATGGACGGTTGAAGCCTCATTATCGGCATTGTTTGTCATAGCAATGGCAATTTTATTTGAAATCGTGGCATTTATTTAAAATCAAAGTAAATTTAAAGGAGTAATTACAATGAACAAGTCAACAAGAAAAGCAATTATTGCAGGAAACTGGAAAATGAACAAGACAAGACCTGAGGCTAAGGAGCTTCTCGAAGCTATCAAGCCTCTCGTAGCTAACGCTGAGGGTAATGTAGAGGTTATCGCTTGCGTACCTTTCACAAACCTTGAGACAGCTATCAATACAACTGCTGGTTCAAACGTAAAGATCGGTGCAGAGAACGTTCACTTTGAGAAGAGCGGTGCTTTCACAGGCGAAATTTCAGCAGATATGCTGGTCGAGCTTGGTGTAGAGTACGTTGTAATCGGTCACAGCGAGAGAAGACAGTACTTCGGCGAGACTGATGAGACAGTTAACAAGAGAACAGTTGCTGCTCTTAATGCAGGTCTCAAGCCTATCGTTTGCGTAGGCGAGCTCAAGTGGGAGCGTGAGTGCAATATCACTGAAGAGGTTATTGCTCGTCAGATCAAGCTCGATCTCTGGTCACTTACAGCAGAGCAGGTTAAGAACACTGTTATCGCTTACGAGCCAGTATGGGCAATCGGAACAGGTCTTACAGCAACTCCCGATCAGGCTGAAGAGGTTTGCGCATTTATCCGTGCACAGCTTGCAAAGCTCTATGATCAGGCAACAGCAGACGCTGTAACAATCCAGTACGGCGGTTCTATGAACGCTGCAAACGCTGCTGAGCTTCTTGCTAAGCCTAACATCGACGGCGGACTCATCGGCGGAGCTTCACTTAAGGCTGCTGACTTCAACACAATTGTACAGGCTGCTATCAACGGCTGATAAATGTTCGGGCGGATAATATCCGCCCCTACCTATGTTAAGTAAATTCAGGTGTACCTCATAGGGAGGGGAGCATAATGCTTTTCAGAAAAAAGGAAAAAGAGCAGCTTGAGCTGTCAAAATGGTACACGGCAGATCTTTCTGTTTGTGCGATTGTTCTGATTTTTTATCCGCTTATATTTTTTGTATATGCTTATATGTATAAAATGTGGATGATAGCTTTTTTTCTGGTGTTTGTAATTCTCCTTACAAAGAATAATTATCTGATTGATAAAACTCTTCCAAAGCCTTTGAAGGTCGTTGGAATTGCAGTCAGAAGCATAGTTTACACAGCTGTTGCGGTGGGAGCAATTCTTCCATTCACTATGAACAAGGACTGGGCGTGGTATTATCCCGTGCAGAGGGCGGTGTATCTCTCCAATTATTCCGATGGCTGTTTTCTTGAGGATTTTCTGCCAAAGAAAGTTCCATTTGACGCAGAAGATTATCAGGTGACATTCCTGCCGAAAATACTTCAGGGCGAGGCTGTAGTAAAAATAAGCTTCTACACCGACAGCGAAAATCTTGCGGAGTACACAGCTTATGCAGAGTCGCACTGTACCGAGCGTCACGATCTTGATAAGCCTGAAGCGGAAGCGTGGAAAAAACGGCTCATCGAGGATAATATAGACTACAACGGTGCTGTTGTCTATGAATTTGACGGTCCCTATACACCGATTTACATCATAAACGAAAAAACCGGATATATCCGGATTTATTACTGATTATAAGAAAGGGTTTGAATTATGGCAAAGAAACCTGTTGCACTTATCATTATGGACGGCTTCGGCTACAATGCCGAGGATTACGGCAACGCAATCGCATCTGCAAATACACCTAACATCGACAAATATATGCAGGGTCCCAACACAATTATCGGAGCAAGCGGTCTTGATGTAGGACTTCCCGACGGACAGATGGGTAACTCTGAGGTTGGCCACACAAATATCGGCGCAGGACGTATCGTTTATCAGATGCTTGTTAAGATTTCAAAGTCTATCAAGGACGGCGATTTCTTTGAGAATAAGGCTCTCGTTGACGCTATGGAAAACTGCAAGGCTAAGGGAAGCGCTCTTCACCTTATGGGACTTCTTTCTCCCGGTGGAGTTCACAGCCATATGGAGCATCTTTACGGACTTCTTGAAATGGCTAAGAAGAACGGTCTTGACAAGGTTTACGTTCATGCATTCCTTGACGGACGTGACGTTCCTCCTTCATCAGCATCAGATTATATGGCAGAGGCAGTAGCTGAGATCAACAAGATCGGTGTCGGCTCAGTAGCAACAATCAGCGGACGTTTCTACGCAATGGACCGTGACAATGCATGGGATCGTGTAGAAAAGGCATATAAGGCTCTCGTGCTCGGCGAAGGCGTTAAGGAGACTGATCCTGTACAGGCAATCAAGAACTCTTACGCTAACGAGGTTACTGACGAGTTTATGCTTCCTACAGTAGTAGACGAGAACGGAAAGATCAAGGAAAACGACAGCGTTGTATTCTTCAACTTCCGTCCTGACCGTGCAAGACAGATTACAAGAGCATTTGTTGATACAGAGTTCACAGGCTTTGAAAGAGCTTATTTCCCTGTACATTTCGTATGTATGGCTCAGTATGACGCATCAATGCCTAATGTATCAGTAGCATTTCCTCCCGAACAGCTTACAATGACTCTGGGCGAGTACCTCAGCAAGATGGGCAAGACACAGCTGAGAATTGCAGAGACTCAGAAGTATGCTCACGTTACATTCTTCTTCAACGGCGGTGAGGAGACTACTTTCGAGGGCGAGGACAGAATTCTTATCAAGTCTCCCGACGTTGAGACATTCGATATGAAGCCTGAAATGAGCGCATTTGAGGTTACAGATGCAGTTGTAGAGGCTATCGAGTCTGATAAGTATGATGTTATTATCCTCAACTATGCAAACTGCGATATGGTTGGACATACAGGTATTTTCGATGCTGCAAAGACAGCTGTTGAGGCTGTTGATACCTGCGTAGGCAGAATGGTTGACGCTATTCTCGCAAAGGGCGGAGCAGCTCTTATTACAGCTGACCACGGTAACGCAGACAAAATGTATGAGCCCGACGGCAGTGCTTTCACAGCTCACACAACAAATCCCGTACCTTTCATTGTTGTAGGTCAGGACTGCGAGCTTCGTGAGGGCGGAGTGCTTGCTGATATCGCTCCTACAATGCTTAAGCTTCTTGAGCTTCCTCAGCCCGCTGAGATGACAGGTAAGTCACTTATCAAGTAATAAAAAAATCATTAAGATGTCTCTGGCATAGTCAGAGGCATCTTTTTTTGTTGATTTTTAAATGCAGATGTGGTATAATTGACAGAGAAAAATGCGGAGGTATGTAAATGATTATTGTAACGATAGTACTTGTTCCCATAGGACTTGCATTTCTGATTACAGCATTTATTATCAACGTTTTCCGACAGAAAAAGAAAAGACGCTGTAGTTATAAAACGCATGCCATAATATCGGGCGCTGACCGCTTCGGCCGTACAAGTCAGCATAAGGCACGCAATTACGGAGTTTACGAGTATGAGTATCAGGGTATGGTATACCATAAACGCTCATATGTTGGAACTTCATTTGCTCCTGAGCTTGGAAAAACAGCAGATGCATACGTTAACCCCGATAAGCCGGAGGAGTGTATAATCGAGAACTGGGTAAGCGCTCTTGCAATCGGACTGTTTGCGGGATTCGGCATAATGTTCACAGTACTTGGAGCAGTAATCGGAATTGTTTTTTAAAGCGGAGGAAAATATATGTGGAACGGAAAAAACAAAGCACTGACATTCAGCTATGATGACGGAATATCGCAGGATATACGTCTTGTGGAGATACTGAATAAATACGGAATGAAGTGCACCTTCAATCTCAACAGCGGTATTATGAAGATCGGAAGAGC
>SVNM01000086.1 GCA_015066875.1 Ruminococcus sp. | reverse complement strand
GTTTCATCACCATCGAGTTCACCGTCAAGAATCTGCTCAGCCTTAAGAGATGAAGCCGACTTGCCGAGAATATCACCGCTCAGCCCTATTCTTGCAGTAAACACAAGGTTGAAAACGATAAGGAAGATTACCGCAAACAAAGCAACGAAAGAAGCACCTGCTGCACGTCCTGCGGAAAGCTTTTTAGGTGTACTTTCAACAGACATACGCTCCTCCTGAGCAAATATCTCCGAAGCCTTCATTTCCTCTGCCTGATTATCTGACTCTGTAGCTGTATTTTCAACTACAGGTGTAATATTTTCGGGTTCGGGAATTTCCTCCTCAGCCGTTGAAACGGCAGACTTTTCAGCCTCAATCAAAGCTGATACGTCCTCTGAAACAGTTTTTTCAAGGCTTACGGGAGCACTTTCCTCAGGCTCCGTTTCTTCATAAGGTGTAAATTCTTCCTGCACGGGAGAATATTCCTCAGTGGGGGTTTCCTCATAAGTCACTGTTTCCTCCGAAGGGGCAGTGTACTCCTCAGAAACAGGCTCGGAAACCTCGTCCGAAGCCGCATTTTCCTCAATTACGGGAGCTGTCTGCTCCTCCTCTATTTTTGCACCGCAGCCTGTGCAGAATTTAGCGTCGTCAGCCATGTTATTACCGCAGATTTTACAAATCATGTCAAAAACCTCCAAGCATAAATTTACGATTATATTATATTACAAAAATCGCCCTATGTCAACAAACTGCGTGTTAACAAAAAGGCATAACATCGAAAAAGGGCGAACAATGTCCGCCCTGAGAATATAGTCACTTATCTGCTTTCGGAGGTAGTCTCACCCTCTGTACTGTCGTTGTTTCCCATAAGGCCGTCGGCAACATCGCCAATAGCATCTCCTGCACCGTCCACTATGTCCTCTCCGGCATTTTCAACACCATCAATAACACCGCCTACGTAATTATCAGCGGCATCAGTACTCCCTGTTTCGTCGATTCGGTCCTCATGAGCAGTAGTAGTTGTAGTAGTTACCACAGTAGTATCATCAACAATGTCATCAGTTGTATCATTTACATTCTCTGTAACAACTTCTGTTGCGGATTCAGATTCCGAGCCTGACCCGGAATTATTATCGGAACCACAGCCTGTAAATGCACAGCACATAAATACAAGTGCAGCTCCTGTAGCAATAAGCTTTTTCATATTTATCATCCTTTTCTGTATTTCAGATTATTGCGGACAGGTTTTCCACAATGTATTTTTATTATTCTCAGGTTTTCCCCTTTTATCCACACAAGCTTTCAACTTTTTCAAACTGTAAAAAACTGTATATTACGTTGTTTTCCACTCTTTCCACAAAACTTTCAACAGTTGTCCTCTTTTTAATCAACACCGTTTTCAACACAATGTTGAAAACTAATCAGACAGATGTGGAAAAGTAACCCTGTGAAGAGCTGTGCAGACAAACAAAAAAACCGCAGTGAGGAACTGCGGTTTTCTGCGATGCGGATTTCTCCGGCATCAAAATAGGAAAGAAAGGATAAATATGAAAATCAAAAGATTTATCAGTTTACAATTGTCTTCTCTGTTTCCTTATCGAAGATGTGGATTCTGTTAGGATCGATAGCAACCTTGATCTCATCTCCGGGTCTTGCTGTAGATCTGGGGCTTACTCTTGCTGTAAGAGGTGTACCCTCGCAGAGGAGGTAGAGGTATGTCTCAGCACCCATCATTTCAGTGATTTCAACCTGAGCGTCGATGATACCTGTTGTAGCATTTGAGAGGTACATTTCCTCATCGTGAATGCTCTCAGGACGAACGCCGAGAATGATTTCCTTGTTTACGTAGTGAGCAAGCTCGTCGTTAACCTTTGACTCAGGAACGATAATCTGGTACTTAACGCCTCTCTGTGTCTTGGAGTCTTCTGAACCGAACTCAACGATATACTGACCGAATTCTTCCTTAAGTACAGCGTCGATGAAGTTCATCTGAGGTGAACCGAGGAAGCCTGCAACGAACTTGTTAACAGGGTTCTCATAGAGGTTCTGAGGTGTATCAATCTGCTGAACGAAACCGTCCTTCATACATACGATTCTGTCACCCATTGTCATAGCCTCTGTCTGGTCATGAGTTACGTAGATGAATGTTGTACCGAGCTTCTTGTGAATCTTTGAAATCTCTGTTCTCATCTGAGCACGGAGCTTAGCATCGAGGTTTGAGAGAGGCTCGTCGAGAAGGAATACCTGAGGTGAACGAACGATAGCACGTCCGAGAGCAACTCTCTGACGCTGACCACCTGACATAGCCTTAGGCTTTCTGTCGAGGAGGTGAGTAAGGTCGAGAATCTTAGCAGCCTCGTTAACCTTTCTCTCGATTTCGTCCTTAGGAACCTTACGGAGCTTAAGACCGAAAGCCATGTTCTCGAATACTGTCATGTGAGGATAAAGAGCGTAGTTCTGGAAAACCATCGCAATATCTCTGTCCTTAGGAGCGATATCGTTAACGAGACGGTCGCCGATGTAGAGCTCACCCTCTGAAATCTCCTCAAGACCTGCAATCATACGAAGAGTTGTAGACTTTCCGCATCCGGAAGGTCCTACGAGAACGATGAATTCCTTGTCTCTGATTTCTAAATTAACATCCGATACAGCTACAACGCCGCCCGGATACTTTTTATAAATACCTTTAAGTGTTAAACCTGCCATTAAATAGTCCTCCAGTTCAAATATTCTTGCCGATATAATTCCAGTATCAGCTATAATAATATAATACCAAACTTTTAGAAATTTTGCAAGATGCTAAATTGCCAAAGTTACATTTGATTGTTTATTAGAAATGCCGAAAAAACGGGGTCGAATCGGGCACAAAAATCATCGAAATCTGTGGGTTTAAGCAAGTTTTCAACATCTTTGTGCAATAATTCCATACACTCTCCAACCGCCAGTTTTTCGGGCAAAACCAGTCCTCCGAGAGAAATTCTCATCAAAGTTTCAACATGGTTTTCAACAGCCGCAAACATTCGTTTTACCTGATGATATTTTCCCTCACAAAGCTCCACAAACGCCAGTTTTTCGCAGTTTTCCGCCCGTCTTACCTTTGCAGGCAGACATTGCTCGCCGTCCTTTAACGTAATACCGTTTTTGAATTTGTTAATATATTCACTTTCAAACGGTCTGTCAAGTTTCACAATATAAATTTTCGGTATATGGCTTTTCGGAGCGAGGATTCTATGAGCAAGCTCTCCGTCGTCTGTTATGAGCAGTGCTCCGAGAGAATCCTTGTCAAGACGTCCTGCAGGAAACATGTTTTTTGTACGCATTTCGGGCGGCAGAAGCTTCATGACGGTTTCGCCATCCTTGTCGTCGGTAGAGCATACATACCCCGCAGGCTTATTCAGAAGAATGTATCTGAAACGGCTTTCCCTTATCTCGTTTCCGTCAACGCAAACCATATTTTCACCCGGAATAATTTTCATATCCGCAGCTTTTGCAGCTTTACCGTCAACAAGCACCTTTCCTGACTTAACAAGCTGTTTTATGACGCTTCTTGAATATTCGGTACGTTCCGATATAAATTTATCAAGTCTTATCTGATTCATATTCAATCCTTTCGGGCATATTAAAATTACCGTCAGCATAAGCTGTAACATCATCATTGCTCCACCGATTAACTCTTGAAGGATTTTATGAAGCTTGGGGTGCAATATTACGGAGGTTATCATGAACAAAAAGACACTTCTCCTTATTACTCTCGCCGCCGCAGCTATGGCTGCAATAGCATTTCTTCCTAAGAAGGGAAGCACGTCAGACATCCCGGAAAGTACATATACCGCCGCTTCGAGCGTTTCCGAGCGTATAGACTACTTCGCCTCGCACGGGTGGGAGGTCGAGGAAATATGCAGTAAAAACATCACTATTCCGACTGATTTCACTCAGGCTTATGAAGAATATGCTCTTCTGCAGGATAAGCAGGGGATGCCGCTTCGTGAGTACGCAGGACAAAACGCACTGCTGTATGTTTACGAGGTAAAAAATTACAGCCCTGACAGCAAGAAAATGCTTGCAGAGCTGCTTGTCTGTGATGATACGGCAGTTGCCTCAATGGTATACAGTGAGGACGGCGGAAGTCTCAGGCTTGCTGTAAGCTGAGAAGCTGTCCGCACTTATGCTTATCAGAAAATCTCAAACATTGAACCGATTACGGGGATTCTGATAGCCTTGCCCTGATTTGCGGAAATCATAAGGAGAATTGAAAGAAGAAGCCATGCAAGACCGATTACAGCACCTACGATAGCACCGAGAATCGGAATAAAGCCGATAATCTTTCCTACAAGACCGAGTACTGCGGACACGATAAGCCATGCAAGCTGCTGGTTAGCGTGGAACTTACAGAATGCAGAATTCTTTTCGCTTATTATCGGAAGAAAGAAAAGAATCGGGAGAATATAGGGAAGAACAGCCTGTACCTTATAGGTCTGTACGTCTCCGCCTGAAAATGAGTTCTGTGCCTGCTGGTCGTTGAATGCGTCTAAAATGTTCATGGTTTGTACCTCCGTAAATTATATATTCAGAAGAAGCGTTTCGGCATTCTTCATTTAAAGCGTATTTTCTTCGGGCATATCCTTATCCTCAAGCTCTCTCATCACCGCAACAAAGCTTGCAACGTCGGTAAAATCCTTGTATACCGAAGCAAAGCGTATGTAGGATATGGAGTCGATTGCCCTGAGCTTATTAAGAACAAGCTCACCTATTTCAGTTGATTTTGCTATTGTTTTAAGCTCGTTAGCGTAGTAATTCTCGACATAATCCGCAATTTCCGAGACCTGATCCATTGTAACGGGTCTCTTTTTAATGGCTGAGAATATACCCTTTATGAGCTTGGTGCGATTGAAGTTCTCAAAGGTTCCGTCACGCTTTTCGACCATAAGAAGGGGAATTTCCACAACCTCATAGGTGGTGAAGCGTGCATGGCATTTTATGCACTCTCTTCTTCGTCTTATTTTTTCATCGGACGGACGTGAATCCACAACCTTTGAATCGTCAAATCCGCAAAATGGACATTTCATAGTAACCTCGCTTATATCATATAGAATCTATCATATTATTAAGTATATTGCAGCTTGAAACGAGATCGCTTATACCTCTGAAGCCGCTTCTGTACAGCTCAAGAATTACACCGCAGTCAGGACTCAGCGTCTTAAGCCTTGAAAGGAAAGGCTTGAACATAAAGCGGCCCTTACCTATAGGCAGACAATCTCCCAGCTCGCCCGAATCGCTTATATGGACGTGGGCAATACTGCTTCCTGCCGCATCAAGAAAGCTGAACGGATTTTCCTTTGCACGAATTGCCTGTTTAGTGTCGAGGACGAATGCAAAATCGTTTCCGAGAAGCTTTGAAATCTCCCTGATGAAAGCAGACGAACCGCTCTGACAGCGTGCAACGTTCTCAAGGGCTACGGTAACACCGAATTCCTTTCCGAGATTGTAAAGCTTCAGATATCTTTCGC
>SVNM01000022.1 GCA_015066875.1 Ruminococcus sp. | reverse complement strand
ATCTTTTTATATCAGTTTTTTTCTCAAGATAACGTGAAAAAAGTCTGCCGTAATAAGAAGTATTATCGCAGACAACTATCCTCTCAGACATAAAAACTCACCCGCTTTCAGTTCATATTCCTATAAATATAATAACCCCCGCAAGCAAAACTGTCAATAGTTTTTTACTGTTTTCCACGGTTTACCGCAAACTTTTTACGACATTTTTTATCATTTAAAACGGCAGAAAATGTACTGTTATATGAGGCATAATTGTGCAGATATCCAAAAATTGTGAAAGTTTACTTCAGATACTTGATTTTTTCTCGTAAGGTGGTAAAATATACTTAGCACTCAAAACACCAGAGTGCTAAACAAGCTTATTAATTATTCAGGAGGAATAAATTATGAATATTAAACCCTTACAGGACAGAGTCGTTGTTAAAATGGTTGAGGCTGAGGAAACTACCAAGGGCGGTATCATTCTTTCAGGTTCAGCTAAGGAAAAGCCCGAAATCGCTGAGGTTCTTGAAGTAGGCCCCGGCAAAAAGGACGTTGCTATGGAAGTTAAAAAGGGCGATAAGATTCTTATCTCCAAATATTCAGGCACTAATGTAAAGCTCGACGGTCAGGAGTATATCATCGTCAAGATGGAAGATATCCTCGCTGTTGTTGACTGATTACACAAGCTTGATGCTGACACATTATAATATATAAAGGAGATTTTTATTATGGCTAAAGATATTAAGTACGGTGAAGACGCAAGAAAATCACTTCAGGCAGGTATTGATAAGCTTGCTGATACTGTAAGAATTACTATGGGACCTAAGGGCAGAAATGTTGTTCTCGATAAGAAGTTCGGCGCTCCCCTTATCACAAACGACGGTGTTACTATCGCTAAGGATATCGAGCTTGAGGACGCTTTCGAGAATATGGGCGCTCAGCTCGTTAAGGAAGTTGCTACAAAAACTAACGATGCTGCAGGTGATGGTACTACTACTGCTACTCTTCTCGCTCAGGCTATCGTTCGTGAGGGTATGAAGAATATCGCTGCAGGCGCTAATCCTATGGTTCTTAAGAAGGGTATCGCTAAGGCTGTTGATACTGCTGTAGCTACTATCGTTGCTAACTCTAAAAAGGTTGAGGGCAGTGAGGATATCGCAAGAGTAGGTACTGTTTCTTCTGCTGATGAAAGCGTTGGTAAGCTCATCGCTGAGGCTATGGATAAGGTTACTGCTGACGGCGTTATCACTATCGAGGAAAGCAAGACTGCTGAAACATACAGCGAGGTTGTTGAGGGTATGCAGTTCGACAGAGGCTACATCTCTCCCTATATGGTAACTGATACAGATAAGATGGAAGCTGTTTATGACGACGCTTTCGTTCTTATTACAGATAAGAAGATCTCTTCTATTCAGGAGATCCTCCCCCTTCTTGAGCAGATCGTGAAAATCGGCAAGAAGCTGGTTATCATTGCTGAGGATATCGAGGGCGAGGCTCTTACAACTATTATTCTCAATAACCTGAGAGGTACTTTCAAGGTTGCTGCTGTTAAGGCTCCCGGCTTTGGCGACAGACGTAAGGAAATGCTCAAGGATATTGCTATCCTTACAGGCGGTGAGGTTATCTCTGCAGAGCTCGGTCTTGAGCTTACAGAAACAACTCTCGATCAGCTTGGTCAGGCTAAGCAGATCGTTATCCAGAAGGAGAATACTATCATCGTTGACGGCGCAGGCGATAAGGACGCTATCAAGTCAAGAGTAAACCAGATCCGTGCTTCTATCGAAACTACTACTTCTGATTTCGACCGTGAAAAGCTTCAGGAGCGTCTTGCTAAGCTTGCAGGCGGTGTTGCTGTAATCAAGGTTGGTGCTGCTACTGAAATCGAAATGAAGGAAAAGAAGCTCAGAATTGAGGACGCTCTCGCTGCTACAAAGGCTGCTGTTGAAGAGGGTATCGTTGCAGGTGGCGGTACTGCTTTCGTAAACGCTATTCCCGCTGTTGAAAAGCTTATCCCCTCACTTGACGGAGACGAAAAGACAGGCGCTAAGATTATCCTTAAGGCTCTTGAGGCTCCCGTTCGTCAGATCGCTGAAAATGCAGGTCTTGAGGGAAGCGTTATTATCGACAAGATCCGCCGTTCACGCAAGGTCGGCTACGGATTTGACGCTTACAATGAGGTTTACTGCGATATGATTCCTTCAGGTATCGTTGATCCTACTAAGGTTACTCGCAGCGCTCTTCAGAATGCTGCTTCAGTTGCTGCTATGGTGCTTACTACTGAGAGCCTTGTTGCTGATATCAAGGAAGAGACTCCCGCTGCTGCAATGCCCGCAGGCGGTATGGGCGGTATGTATTAAGCACGGAGCCCGTGCAGGCGAGTTCGTAATTAACTAAATCTGAAACGATACTTTCAGGCTCGGTAACGTTACGTACTGGCAAAGGGCAGTTATATAAAGCGGGGAGCCTGTACTGGATTTTCTATATAATATTTGTAGGGGATGATGCCCACATCGTCCCCTTTTTATTATCACCGACTTTCGACAAAATTCGACATTTCACGACGTTTTGGATAAATCATTATACAATATGTAGTAAAACCCCCGTTCATTTTCAAGCAGAATGTCAATTGAAACTATCCCTCTCTATATGGTATTATATAGTAAAAGGAGGCGATTTGTATGAAAAAACTTATTTGTCTTGCATTATGTACTATTGCACTTGTGGGTTGCAGTAAAGCTGATAAAACCTCAGACGCTTCATCGGAAATTATCAACACTACCGAATCAAGTGAAGTAGAGCTTTGTATACTGGAAGATCACTCTGCCGAATATGAGTCTATGAAAAACTTTCTTGAAACTGGCGCTAAGTATATGTTCTACCACAAAGTCGGCTCTGATGAAAAAATTAATATTACTCCATATGCCGTAGAATATGATGAGGAAAAGTATGACCTTACCAAAGTTATGCGTATAGATTACCATATCTACACGTATTTTTTCAAAGAAAAATCAACAAATAATACAATCAATTTTGAGTTCTGCTATGGCGACGGAACAAACTCTCTTGAAGATGTATGGACTCCCGGTGGTTTTTATCCTGTAACAGTGGATTTTTCGGGAAATCCCCAGACCGAAATACGAATTGTGGGAGATATCAGTAAATATGGCATCATACTTGTTACCGATGAGAAATGCAAACTGCATATTTCTTGCCGTATGGAAGATGACTTAGCTCAACAGGCTATAAACGACGGAGTATCATACCAAGACCTCGCCCTTGACCTGCTCAACGATTTCACCATTTCAAAGGCTTGATTTTATATAATTCAGACGGACTTTTTTGTCCGTCTTTTTTATTTTTGCAATTGACATTTTAAGTAATATGAGGTATAATAATTATAAATAGTTTTTTGATAAATTATGGACTATATTAGAAAAGAGGAAGTTACTATGGCAAACGAAAAAAGCCTGAAGGTTTTAATTGTTGATGATGATAAAAATATCTGCGATCTGCTCAGATTATATCTTGAAAAGGACGGCTATAGCGTTATTCTCTCACACGACGGTGAAGAAGCTGTTGTAAAATTCAACGCTCTTAAGCCTGATATGGTTCTTCTTGATATAATGCTCCCCGGTATCGACGGCTGGCAGGTATGCCGTGAAATCAGAAAGAAATCGAATGTTCCGATTATTATGATCACCGCTAAGGGCGAAACTATTGATAAGGTTATCGGTCTTGAGCTTGGTGCTGACGATTACATCGTCAAGCCCTTTGACGCTAAAGAGGTTATTGCACGTATAAATGCTGTTACCCGCCGTGTGGGTAATTCCAATGTTGAGGTTGAGGTTAAGGAAGTTACTTATGATAAGCTTTCCGTTAATATGACTCGCTATGAGCTTAAGGTTAACGGCAAGGTGGTTGATACTCCGCCTAAGGAGCTTGAGCTTCTCTTCTATCTCGCTTCAAATCCTAACAGAGTTTACACAAGAGACCAGCTTCTTGATGAGGTATGGGGATTTGAGTATTACGGTGATTCACGTACTATAGATGTTCACATTAAGAGACTTCGTGAAAAGCTTGAGGGCGTATCAGAAAAGTGGTCGCTCAAGACAGTATGGGGTGTCGGATACAAGTTTGAATCTGCCGACGAGGAATAATAGCTCCCCTTTTTCCGGCTCTGCCTAATAAAAGTAAAACAGGCTACCGGGCATCTTTGTCCGATAGCCTGTATCTGTTTTATATCAACGCTTGATACTTTACATTCAGAGGTGATTTTTCTTGAGTCGTTCTGCAAGTACATATTTCAGATTTTTCAGAACAGCTTTCGTTTCAATTATTATGTGCGTTCTGTTTCTCGGTATTCTTATGACAACCTTTTGCTCTAAGCTGTACAAAGATGAAAAATTCAGAGAAATTCAGGCTGTAAGCGATCTTTTTATCGGCGGAATCAAGGACGATTTCGAGCTTACCAACAGTATGTACACAGGTGATACACTGGATTTCCACAGAGGTTTTTTTGATAACTACGGAATTTCTATGTACGTTTATGATTCTGACGGCAATTGTGTTCTTTCGCCTAATGATGAGAATAAAAGTCCTATCTCAAACAGTCTGAAGAAAAAGCTTGATGATGATTATTATCTTGATTACGATGCCAATGAGGTTTCAAATAAAGAGCCCTCTATTCTTTACGGCAACCGCTTTTTTGTAAAGTACGGAGATAATGCGCCTAAAAGATTCTATCTTGCAGCTTACAGCTCGGCTGATGATATCAACTCTTTCAATATTAAAATTATAATCTGCTATGTTCTGATTTCCTCTGTATGCATTTTTGTAGCCTATGTTATCCTCAGAAAAATCGAACGAAAATACACCAACAACTCACTTGAGTTTCTCAGAATAAGCAAGCAGTATTCAAAGGGCGACTTTTCTGAAAAAATCAATGTTACTATTCCGGGTAACATACAGGAAATTTCAAATTATGTAAACGCTATGGCTTCAAATATGGAAAACAGCGATGAAACAAGCAAAACCTTTATCGCTAATGTCTCACACGAGCTGAGAACTCCCATTACAACTGTCAGCGGTTTCGTTGACGGTATCCTCGATGGTACTATCCCTAAATCACGTCAGCAGGAGTACCTTATACTTGTTTCAAAGGAGATCAAGCGTCTCAGAATTCTCATTTCTTCTATGCTTAATATGACACGATATGAATCGGGTACTCTTAAGCCGAATTTCAAGGAAACTAATATTTCCGATCTGGTTATTCAGACCGTTCTTATGTTTGAAAAGAAAATTGATGATAAAAAGCTTGAAATAGAAGGACTTGACTCTGAAACAGTAAGCGCTGTTATCGACGCTGACCTTATCCAACAGGTTATCTATAATCTCGTAGAAAATGCTGTTAAGTTCGTTAACCCTGAGGGTACTATCTCATTCAGCTTTGAAAAGGCTTCGGATACGGTTACTATCAGTATCAGAAATACAGGCGAAGGTCTTAAAAACAATGAAATACAGCAGGTTTTCGACAGATTTTACAAAACAGATTCTTCACGCGGAAAGGACGCTACAGGTCTTGGTCTGGGACTTTCCATTTCAAGAAAAATTGTGCACCTTCATAACGGAAGAATTATCGTTAAGAGCGTTTACGGCGAATATACAGAATTCGCTATTCAGCTTCCCCTGCAACAGAATGAATAATTGAAAGGACTATTTATGGACAACCGAGATGAATTATTTACCGTAAGCAACCAAAACCCGGATAACAACACTTCTGATTCAGATTCTGTTCAGAGCAGTGATAACATCGCTGAAAATGCTGAAAATAAGGAAAACAGCTCTGCAAATGTTCAGTATGATGAGTTTATGTTTCAGCCTATAGGCTTTGAAGAGCTTGATAAACAGAAACAGGAAGAGGAAAAGACTCAGGCTGTGGCTCGTGAAAAGAAACGCATTAACCGCAATGAGCGTGTGATTATTCTGCTTCTTGTGCTGATTTTTCTTACCGCACTGGGACTCTCTGTTTTTGCAATCGTCAACGATGTTTCAAACAGCGAAAAGGTTTTTTCAGGTATAAAAAAATCAGAAAATGTTGTTCTCTATCGCGAATCAAAGCCCGAATCTGATGAAGAGGATAATTCCTATAAAGACCCTGATACGGGGAAATATACAACTGAGGGTATCGCTTCTGTTGTGCGTCCCTCTATAGTTGAGATTTACGCTTACGACGACAGCCGTCATACTACTATGGTAGGTTCAGGCTCAGGCGTTATTATCTCTGAGGACGGTTACATCGTTACAAATACTCATGTGCTTGATGCTGACGGATATCATACTGTTACTACCTCAGATGACAAGGTGTATGACGCTAAAATCATCGGAAGAGACTCTAAAACCGATATCGCTATTCTGAAAATCGACGCTCCTGACCTTAAACCCGCTGTTCTTGGCGATTCAGATGAAATCGTGCCCGGCGAACAGGTTATGGCTATTGGAAATCCCGCCGGACTTTCAGGTTCTGTTACTGACGGTATCGTTTCAGCGGTCAACCGTAAAATCAAGTCTGACTCTACAGGCTTTGAAATGAACTGTATCCAGACAAATGCTGATATCAGTCCCGGAAATTCAGGCGGAGCTCTTGTCAATATGTACGGTCAGGTTATCGGTATTACCTCTTCAAAATATGTAAGCTCAAGCTATGAGGGCCTGGGCTTTGCTATCACCATTAACGACGCTGTTCCTATTATTGAGGAGCTTATCAATCAGGGCTATGTGGGCGGAAGATTCAGAATAGGTATTCAGCTGATTGATATGGAGAACGACTACAAAAAGGCTTCCATTGAAGAAACTATCGGCTTTGAGCTTCCCGACGATTTCAAGGGAATTTATATCGCTGAAATTTCCGAGGACAGCGATATTATCAACACCGAGCTTGAGCCGGGTGACTTTATTACTGCCATTAACGGAAAGTCTGTCAGCACATATGACGAGTTCTATGATACTATCAGCAGTATGTACGGCGCAGGCGACTACGTTCCTGCTACCTGTGCCCGCTTTGATGAAGGCGAGTCTGAGCCTGAATATTTTGATATTGAGTTTAAACTCTTAGAGGATACCTCAGGCGATTACTGATAAATGAATACGATGTCTGCCGACAGTGAAAGCGTATGCTTTCACTGTCACTCTGCGGACAAAAAAGGAGCTTAACGCTCCTTTTTTTTCGGGATTTGTCCCGATTGTCCGCAGAGTTGTACAAAGCGGAGCTTTGTACAGGCAGACATCGTCAGTTGTATGTCATATTGTCGGGACGTTTAGAGTTTACTCCCATAACTCCGCCCATTGCTCCAGTGACAGCAAGAAGCAAAAGCTTTTTAAAGGAAAACACTGTGGAGCTTAATATAACTCCGCCAATAAAAATCAATAGATAAACAACAGCTCCGCACAAAACGCCCTCCTTAAGACCCTTTCGTCTGCGCCTTTTTCCGCATATAAATCCCGCAGACGCTCCTCCGAGAATTAACGCAGTATAGCTGAAAAAAGAGATATACTGCAGACTGTCCATCAAAAACATCACAAAAAGCGCCGACAAAAAAGTAAATGCCAGCGACACGCAGACTCCGACCACTGCGGATATCAGCACCGAAAAAATAATGTTTGTCCACAGGCTTGCTCGTCGTTTATGCATAAAAAACCTCCACATCGAATTGTTACATTCTATGCAGAGGTTCTCTTTTTTATTCTTCGTCTTTGTTTTTCTTGCTCTTCTTAGGCTTCTCGTCAGCCTCGTCGTCCTTGAGCTTTCCTACTGCAACATCAGGCTCAACCTGCTTGCTGTTTGAAGCTTCCTTTGCTTCCTTAGCACGCTCTAAAGCAGATGTATTTTCTGAAACAGCCCAAAGCTTGATTCTCATCTTGTTCTTTTCTCCGCCTGTTTCAATTACAACGTTATCATCGCCCTTACGTACAACAAATCCCACAATACCGCCGATTGTAACGATCTCGTCGCCAATCTGGATATTATCCTGCATTGCCTTTGTTTCCTTTTCCTTCTTACGCTGAGGTCTGATCATAAGGAAATAAAGAAGCACAAACATTACAACGAGTGAAATGAGCATTGCTCCTCCGCCACCTGCTGTACCTCCGTTTGCCGATGCGCTACCGCTTGAAGCAAGCGCCTCCATTGCGGGCATTGCCATTGTTGATACTGCTGAAACTGCAGGTACAAAAGCCTTGATAAAATTCTTTTTAGTCATCTGAAATATCTCCATTCTGAACTTTACTTTTTATTGAATACAAATAATATTATATCATATTCTTTATACTATTGCAAGTGTTTTTTGCCGATTTAACGTAACTTTCACAATTACTTTGCCTTCTCTTCAATACGATCGGGATCAATTACCGCATTGCTGAAATCAAAATGCTGAACAAAATCAATCAGAGCTTCGTCGCTCTTATCCGTGCTGTATGCAGAAATACTTACGCTGAATTTTGTGTGCTCATCGGTCATAAAGTGAAGTGCTTTTGTTTTGCTTGATGTACCGCCGACATTAAGTGTATTTATCACAAGGACTGCGTCATATTTTTTCCCGCCAAGCTCTATCTGCGTATCAATTATCTCACGTTCTCCAATACCATCAGGACTTATGGTATCCCTTACATTACCTGCCTCTGTATGATAAAAAACCATAATCGTTCCCGCATCTTTGCCTGTGCTGTCTGTGGGGAAAATTCCGTATGATTTCTTACTTGCGCCATATGAGACTATTCTGTCAATCTTATATGTGTCATCAACGGGAACAGGCACTGCAAAGCCCTGCTCTATGGCATCTTTCACCCTGTCATCGCCCTCGAAAACTACAGTTGACGATGAATCAGTAGACACTGCTCCCTTTTTGGTTGTGGTTGTTACAGTCTCATTGCCTTCGCTTACAGCAGATGTTGTCACAGTATTTCCGCTGTCAGAGCTGTTTTCTGCGTTATCATAAGCATCGCCGATAATATTATCAAGCGTTTCATCGCTGATAGATGCTCCGAAAATCAGTCTTTTATAGCCGTCGGGAAAATACGATGACTCTGCCTGAGTCTTATCTGCGTTGCTCTTATCTGATTTTGCTCCACAGCCTGTAAGTGCAAGCACAAGTGTGACTGCAAGAAGCATTGCTTTTTTCATTCAAATCGCTCTCCTATAATAATTTCCAAAGAATAATATAGCACATTTCCCCCGAAAAGTCAACAAGACCGCCCCCCCGAAAGAGACGGTCTTTTATTATTGTTAAGATTCAGCCACAAGCTCAAAATCGTCGAAATATTCAAGGATTTCGTCTGAGGTGGAATTGTTTGCATAAATACAAGCTTCACAACCTTCTGCTGGAATATACAACAATCCGTAATTTGTATCCTCTATATATGGGGTTTTAGAAAGATAAACATCATATTCCGTTCCGTTTCGCTGGGCTTTAGTTATGATATCTTCTGATGTTCCACCACTAAACTCAGCAAAATCCTCTATTTTCTCTGCATACGAATCGTACATAATAGTGTAGCTGATGTTTTTCTTTTCAATGTTATCATATAGATTATATGTATACCACGTTTTTTCAGATGAAAGTCTTACTAATGAATAACGCTCTTCATCATATTCAAGCAGATATGGTGTATAGCCTTTAGATTTCATTGTACTGCAGAATGTTGAGCCCTTGAATTCATTAACTGTAGAATAACTTATATCAGATACCTCTTCAGCATCAATAGATGTGTAATACTCAGCGGCTCGATCACGCTGCTGTTCGGATAATGCCGCCCTGATGTGTTCAAACTCTTCAGTGGTCATATCCTCGCACATTCTTTTTATCTCATCATCAGTCATAGAGTCAAATTTATCCGAAATTTCGGTTTCACTCATAGAAAGCCAGTCGATTTCTTCGATTGAGGTGGTAGATTCTGTAGCTATAGTTGTTTCCTCCTGTACAGAACTATTTTCAGTATCGGCAGAACTACACCCGAAAAGCATTGTTGTTATCATAAATGTACATATAAGTTTTTTCATAGTGATTTCTCCTTTACAGGATCAACATATCTATCCATTATCAGCCACAAGCTCAAAATCGTCGAAGTATTCAAGGATTTCATCTGAGGTAGCATTATCGACATTTATAGATATAAGATATTCTTCTTCCAAAAGATAAAACAAACTGTATTCTACATAATCAACATACGGTCTTTGTGATAACAAGACATCATGAGTCTGTCCATTAATTTCAGCCGTTGTTACTATATCATCTTCGTTTCCAAATGTTTCTTGAAGTTCGCTCATTGTTTTTATTCCTGAATTATAAATAGTTGATATACAAACATTTTTCGATGTTTGTATATCATATAAATAGAAATCATACCAACTCTTGTCAGCCCTTATATTGTTGAACTCATATCTTTCTTCATCAAATTCCAGCAAGTATGGAGTAAAACCTTCGTTTTTTATTTTATTATAGAAATCAGAGTTTCTAAATTCTTCCTGAGTTTCGTAAATTATTACAGTGTCTTCATCTACATACATTTTCTCTTCATCTTTTGTTTCAGTTATACTTTCTTTCGTTTCAATTTTGTTTTCTTCTGTAATAGAGCTATTTTCAGTATCGGCAGAACTGCACCCGAAAAGCATTGTTGTTATCATAAGTGTACATATAAGTTTTTTCATAGTGATTCCTCCTTTATGAATAATGATTATATCTATTTGCATTTGCATTTATTGTTTCTCTGCAGGCACTACACACCATTAACCTTGATGCAACATTTTCATTGTCTTTATTAAACCCCCAAATACAGTTTGGATCACCATCATAAATACTACTATAATGATCCTCTACACCATAAAGATGACCAATCTCGTGTGCCAAAGTTTTTTGTGCCATTGTCACTTCGTATTGAGTTAAATTAATTAGCGGTTCATCAACTAAAGTATAGTCATAATCCCTTACTATCAAACATTGATCCGTAGATAAAGGATAACAAACACCATTTATGCCAAAATGTGAAATATTGTTTTCTGCACATAGACTTGTTGCAGTTATATGTAGTTGTACTGCATTTCTTACATTGTTTGCTGAAAGAAAAATATCCTCCTTAACTACAGTTGCATTTGTGCAATGAAAAGGTCCTTCATTTGAACATAAACTTGCAGAACAATGATCACACAATGAATCAAATCCATTTATCGAATCACTTTTACACATATCGGCTACTGATTCGATCACAAATCCTGAATTTGGAACAATAAAATTTAATGTTATTCCAAATGCTTCTCTGTAAAGTCCTATCACATTTCCTTTTATTCTTGAGAATCTTCCCGTAAATCCGTTTGGTACGCCGTATACAGATGTCTCACTTACTCCAAAACTTGTGTTGATATTTAACTGCTTGCTTGCCGCACTCACCTCATTTCGGGAAGCGGGAACACTGGTTAATATGCATACACTGAGAATTGCTGCTAAAACACGGTTTTTCATAATACTTCCTCCTGATAATGAATATTCAAAGCAATAACTCTGCCCTGTACCCACATAATAGCATACAGCACTATATACAGTCAATCAGCAAAATGTACAAAAAAATTTTTTTATTTTCTACATCAAAATCTGTCAGAAAATGCCCTTCTGATTTGTTATTATATATGGGGGTTTTTTAATTTTCTCCCTAATATGAAAAAACCGTCCCCTTTTTCAAGAGAACGGTTTTCTTTATTTAATCTGCTATTAAACAAGCTTGATGATTGCCATTTCAGCAGCGTCTCCACGACGGGGACCGATCTTTACGATCTGTGTGTATCCGCCGTTTCTTTCTGCGTACTTAGGTGAAATCTCATCGAAAAGCTTCTTTGCTACGCTTTCCTTTGTAACGTAAGCCATTACCTGACGCTTGGAGTGCAGATCATTATTCTTACCGATAGTAATCATTTTTTCTGCTACTGCACGTACTTCCTTTGCTCTTGTAACGGTTGTTTCAATCTGACCGTTCTCAAGAAGGAAAGTTACCATGCCTCTGAGCATTGCTTTTCTATGGTCAGTTGATCTGCCCAGCTTTCTTGTACCCGGCATGTAATTCACTCCTTTTCATATTGGTGCCTTGCGCACCTTTTATGTTTTCGGTTTATTCCTCTTCTGATGAAAGCTCAAAGCCCAGTGACTGAAGCTTTTCCTTTACCTCATCAAAAGATTTCTTTCCAAGGTTTCTAACCTTCATCATTTCTTCCTCAGACTTGTTGATCAAGTCGTCTACTGTATTAATTCCGGCACGCTTGAGACAATTGAATGATCTTACTGATAAGTCAAGATCCTCAATAGTCATCTCAAGGATTTTCTCCTTGCCCTTTTCGTCCTTTTCTACAAGAACCTCTGCAAGACCTGCCTCTTCTGAGAGATCAATAAACAGCTTCAGATGTTCGTTAAGAAGATTTGCTGCCTGTGACAGTGCTTCCTTTGCTGATACTGTTCCGTCGGTCCATACTTCAAGGGTAAGCTTATCGTAATCGGTTACCTGTCCAAGACGTGTATCCTCTACTGTGTAATTTACCTTTAATACAGGTGTATATATGCTGTCTACGGCGATTACATCTACGGGAAGATTTGTCTGCTTCTTATTACGTTCAGCTGAAACATATCCTCTGCCTCTGTCGATTGTAATTTCCATAAAGAGCTTTGCGTCCTTGCCCAGTGTTGCAATGTGCATTCCCGGATCAAGAATATCTACTTCAGAGTCGGTTTTTATATCGCCGGCCTTTACTTCGCATTCGCCCTCTGCTTCGATATATACTGTCTTAGGACCCTCACCATAGAGCTTTGCTGTCAAGCCCTTGATGCTGAGTATTATCTCTGTAACATCTTCCTTAACGCCCGGAATTGTTGACAACTCATGATGTACTGTTCCATCATTGCCCTGAAGCTTTACTGATGTTACAGCCACACCCGGAAGTGAGGAGAGCAGCACACGTCTGAGGCTGTTTCCCAGAGTAATTCCGTATCCACGCTCCAACGGTGCTAAAACGAACTTGCCGTATTTGCCGTCACTTTTAAGCTCGACTATTTCGATATCCGGCTTATTTATTTTTTCCAGCATAAAAACCCTCCTGTTTCGCAATTACTGTTTTTTTCGAGTTGTTTTTCTTCAAGTAATCTTACTTATTACTTGGAGTAGAGCTCGACGATAAGGTGTGTTGCAGCCTCGTAATCGATGTCTTCTACTGAAGGCATACGTGTTACTGTTGCTGAGAAATCGTCCTTCTTAGCTTCAAGCCAAAGGGGTACGATTCTATCCTTTGTTGCTTCTACAGTTGACTTGAACTTGTCTGAAGTTCTGTCCTTCTCACGAAGAGCGATTACATCGCCAACCTTTACTCTGTAGGAAGGAATGTTTACCTTTTTGCCGTTTACAGTGTAGTGGCTGTGCACTACAAGCTGTCTTGCCTCACGTCTTGTAAGAGCGAGACCCATTCTGTATACTACGCTGTCGAGTCTTGATTCCAGACATGTGATAAGGTTATCACCGGCCTTACCCTCCATCTTTGAAGCGATTTCAAAGTAGTGGTAGAACTGCTTCTCGAGAACGCCGTAGATAAACTTCAGCTTCTGCTTTTCCTTAAGCTGTAAGCCATATTCAGAAATCTTCTTTCTGTTGTTTGCATTCTTGAATCTGATTGATTCCTTCTTAGATACGCCCATTACTGCGGGGCTGATGCCTAAATATCTGCATCTCTTAAGAATTGGTTCCTTCTGTACTGCCATTTTAGAATAACACCTCCTGTAAGATTAGACACGACGTCTCTTGGGCGGACGGCAGCCATTGTGAGGAATGGGTGTTACGTCCTTGATCATCTTAACCTCGAGACCTACTGTCTGAAGTGCTCTGATAGCAGCCTCACGGCCTGAACCGGGTCCCTTTACGTATACTTCTACGTTCTTAAGACCGTGCTCCATTGCAGCCTTTGCAGCTGTTTCTGCTGCTGTCTGTGCTGCGAAGGGTGTTGACTTTCTTGAGCCTCTGAAGCCAAGTCCGCCTGCACTTGCCCATGAGATTGCATTTCCCTGAGTATCTGTGATAGTTACGATTGTATTATTGAAAGTGGACTGAATATGAACTGCGCCGCTTTCGATATTCTTACGTTCTCTACGTCTTCTGATTGTAGTAACTTTTTTACCTTTCTGCTGTGCCAAAGCTCATAACCTCCTTACTTCTTCTTGTTTGCGATTGTCTTTACAGGACCCTTACGAGTTCTTGCGTTTGTCTTGGTTCTCTGTCCTCTTACAGGCAGACCCTTTCTGTGACGTACGCCTCTGTAGCAACCGATTTCTACAAGTCTCTTGATGTTAAGAGCTACTTCACGGCGAAGATCACCCTCAACTGTATAGTTTGCGTCGATAAAGTCACGAAGCTTAGCTACATCTTCCTCTGTAAGGTCCTTAACTCTTGTATCAGGGTTAACACCTGTGTTTGCGAGGATTGTTGTTGCAGTCTGACGACCGATTCCGTAGATATAAGTAAGACCAATCTCGACTCTCTTATTCTTAGGAAGGTCAACACCAGCTATTCTTGCCATATTGTTATTTGCACCTCCATTAATGCGCGTGGGATTAACCCTGACGCTGCTTATGCTTTGGATTTTCGCAGATTACCATGATTCTGCCTTTACGTTTAATAACCTTGCACTTTTCGCAAATAGGTTTTACTGAAGGTCTGACTTTCATTGAAAATACCTCCTTTAGCGGATAGCGAGCTTTCTTGCTCTTTTATTATTTAACTCTCCAGGTGATTCTGCCCTTTGTCAGATCATAGGGTGACATTTCGAGCTTTACCTTATCACCGGGAACTATTCTTATATAGTTCATTCTGAGCTTTCCGGATACGTGTGATAATACCTCGTGTCCGTTCTCAAGCTGAACCTTGAACATTGCATTGGGGAGCGCGTCTGTTACGGTTCCCTCTACTTCGATTACATCTTCTTTTGACACCTTGCATAACCTCCCTTACTCATCAGCAGAGTATTCTCTCAGCTGTGTTCTGAGTTTTTTATCAGTTATATCGTTTAATTCAATCATACTGTTTGTAAAGCGCAGATGCTTTATATTCTTTCGCTTCGGGCTTTCAAGCTTTCTGCTTTTGCCGTCTGCTATAAAGCAGTATCCGTCTTCCACACCGGTCACAACGAAGTATCCTTCATTATCTCTTCCGGCGATGGCCTTTACAACCGAGCCTTTTTGTACCTTCACAAGCATCCCTCCGTCAGGGTTGTGTCATAATGACGGGACCGTCAGGAGTTATTGCGATTGTATGCTCAAAGTGAGCAGACAGTGAACCACTTACCGTCAGAACAGTCCAGCCGTCCTTCATAACCTTCACATCATCGCCCTTTGCATTAATCATTGGTTCGATGCAGATTGTCATTCCGGCTGTCAGTCTTGGACCGTGCCCTGCGCGTCCCCAGTTCGGGACCTCGGGTGATTCATGAAGCTCTCTGCCGATTCCGTGGCCGCAGTAATTTCTTACGATTCCGTAGCCTCGTGAGGCACAGTACTCCTCGACAGCATGAGATACATCTCCGAGTCTGGCGCCAACCTGAGCTTTGGCAATTCCTTCATAGAGGCTTGCCTTTGTAACCTCAAGCAATGCTTTTGCTTCTTCAGAAATTTCTCCGCAAGGGAATGTTGCACAGGTATCTCCGTGAAAGCCGTTATAAAAAGCTCCCACATCGACGCTGACGATATCGCCCTCACGAATTATTCTGTTGGCACGGGGTATTCCGTGAATTACCTCATCATTTATTGAGATACAGGCACTTGCCGGAAATCCGCCATACCCTTTGAACGAGGGCTTTGCACCGCATCCAACAATATAGTTGTGAACTATTTTGTCAAGATCAAGCGTGCTCATCCCCGGTTTAATTGATTCTCCCGCAAGCTTCAGCGCTCCGCCGGCGATTTTTCCGGCTTCACGCATTTTAGCTAAATCGGTTTTTGATTTTATGCTAATCATACAGCTTACGCCTTTACAGCTTCAAGAGTGAGCTTTGAAGTATCTGCTACTTCTTCCTGACCCTCTACTGTTACAAGCTTGCCCTGCTTTGCATAGTATTCCTTCAGGGGAGCTGTCTTTTCGTGATAAACTGCCAGTCTTTCAAGAACTGTTTCGGGCTGATCGTCCTTACGGATGATTGTGTTGCCACCGCACTTATCACACTTGCCCTCAACCTTTGAAGGCTTATACTCAACGTGGTATGAAGCACCGCAGACTTCGCAGACACGTCTGCCTGAAACTCTCTGCTTGATTGTTTCATCTGCTACAGCGATTTCGATTACCTTGTCGATTTTGATGTTCATTGCGTCAAGAGCCTCTGCCTGAGGAACTGTTCTTGGGAATCCGTCGAGGATAAAGCCATTCTGGCAATCGTCCTGAGCGATTCTTTCCTTCAGAATACCGATTACGATATCATCTGAAACGAGAGCGCCTGAGTCCATTGCAGCCTTTGCCTTGAGACCGTACTCTGTACCGTTCTTGGCAGCCTCACGAAGAATGTTTCCGGTTGAGATCTGGGGAATGTTCATAGCTTCGGAAACTACCTCAGCCTGTGTACCCTTTCCTGCACCGGGAGCACCTAAAAAGATAAGATTCATACTTAGTATCCTCCTTACTTTAAGAAGCCTTTATGGTGACGCATCATAAGCTGTGACTCAAGAGTACGTGTTGTCTCAAGAGCAACGCTTACAGCGATAAGAAGTGTTGTACCGCCCATTGAAAGTGTTGAAAGGTTAGGATCGATCCATGCTGCGATAATCGGAATAACTGCGATTATGCCGAGGAAGAACGCACCTACAAGTGTAATCTTTGACAGAACCTTCTGAATGTAATCTGAAGTGGGCTTTCCGGGTCTGATGCCGGGGATACCGCCGTTTGACTGACGAAGATTATTTGCGATCTCAACGGGATTGTACTGAATTGAAACGTAGAAATAGTTGAATGCGATAATCAGGATAAAGTAGATTATTGCATAAGGTACGCTTCTTGTATTGAAGAACTCACAGAAGCCCTTATAGAAGCCTGATGAGTCTTCTGTTACAGGTTTGAAAAGCTGAATTGTAGCGGGAAGTGACATAAATGACATTGCGAAGATGATAGGCATTACACCGCTCATACAGATCTTAATCGGAATATGAGTCTTCTGTCCGCCATACTGCTTTCTTCCTACTACTCTCTTTGCGTACTGAATCGGAATTCTTCTCTCGGCTTCGTTCATTAAAACAACGAATGCGAGCTCAGCGATAACGAAGATCACTGTACCGATTGTTACGAAGAGATAGGGGTTAGGCTCATCCATTGTAAGACTGATAAGGTGACCTGCATCTACAGGGAATCTTGCTGCGATACCGGCAAAAAGGATCATTGATACACCGTTGCCGATACCCTTATCGCTGATTCTGTTACCCATCCATACTACAAACTGTGAACCTGCAACAAGACAAGCAATGATTACAACTGCTGCGAAGTACATCTCCCAGCCCTTTGTATATGTTACAGCCTGCATAGTATTCTTAAGTGTCAGATAGTAAGCAAATGACATAAAAATACCAAGACCAAGTGCAACGTAAGCTGTTATCTTGTTGATTTTCTTTCTTCCCTCTTCGCCTTCGTCTCTTAATCTCTCAAGAGGCGGAAGTGCGTATGTGAGAAGCTGCATAATAATTGATGCATTGATATAAGGTGTGATTGAAAGTGAGAACAGTGTTGCCTGTGAAAGGGCGCCACCTGTCATTGTATTCAGATACTCAAGGAAGTTTCCGCCTGTTGCGTTACTGTCCATCCATGTCTTTACGACATTTGCGTCGAGAAAGGGAACTGTTATTGCGCTTCCAAATCTGAATATGATTATCATGAGTAATGTGTATAAAAGCTTTTTGCGAATGTCGGGTACACCCCATGCCTTTCTCAGCGTCTGAAACACATTACATCACCTCAGCTTTCCCGCCAGCCTTTTCGATTTTCTCGATAGCACTCTGTGAGAACTTAGCTGCCTTTACTGTAAGATTTACAGTAAGCTCGCCATTGCCGAGGACCTTTACGTTATCACTTGCCTTCTTTACCAGACCTGCTGCTACGAGAAGCTCTGTATCTACTACAGTTCCTTCCTTGAACTTGTTAAGATCTGATACGTTAACAACTGCATACTTTGTTGCAAATATGTTGTTGAATCCTCTCTTAGGGATACGTCTTGCCAGAGGCATCTGTCCACCCTCAAAGCCGATTCTTACACCGCCGCCTGAACGTGCGTTCTGACCCTTGTGGCCCTTGCCGGCTGTCTTTCCGTTACCTGAACCATGACCTCTGCCGACTCTCTTGGAAGCCTTGTTGGAATCAAGTGCGGGTGTTAATTCGTGAATTTTCATATACTTGCACCTCCTTGCTTACGCTTCATGTACCTCAACGAGGTGGATTATCTTATTGATTTTGCCGTTTGTCTGCTCATTGTCGGGCTGTACTGTTACGTCGCCCACCTTCTTAAGGCCAAGTGACTGAGCAGTAGCGATCTGGTCTTTCTTTCTTCCGATAAGACTCTTGACAAGCTTGATTTCCTTTGCCATTGTTACTGCCTCCTCTTAACCTAAAATTTCCTTAACTGTCTTGCCTCTCTTAGCAGCAACTTCCTTTGCTGTTGTACAAGCTGTAAGACCGTTGATTGTAGCTCTTACCACGTTACAGGGATTGTTTGAACGGAGTGACTTTGTTCTGATATCCTTGATGCCTGCTACCTCGATTACCGCACGTACAGGACCACCTGCGATTACTCCGGTACCGGGTGCTGCGGGCTTCATAAGAACTCTGCCTGCACCGAATTCTCCGATGATTTCGTGAGGAATTGTTGTTCCCTTAAGAGCAATCTTCTTGAGGTTCTTCTTTGCGTCCTCGATACCCTTGCGGATTGCATCAGGAACTTCGCCTGACTTACCGAGACCAAAGCCTACTGTGCCGTTTCCGTCGCCCACTACTACGAGTGCTGCAAACTTCATTACACGACCGCCCTTTACTGTCTTGGAAACACGGTTGATAGCAACAACCTTCTCTACGAGCTCTGTGCCCTGTGTTTCAATATTTGCCATCGTTTTACCTCCCTCTTAGAATTTTAATCCGTTTTCTCTTGCGCCTTCTGCAAGTTCCTTTACACGTCCGTGGTAAAGGTAGCCGCCTCTGTCGAATACAACCTCTGTTATACCCTTGTCTGCAGCATTCTTTGCGATCATTTCGCCTACCTTGCGAGCACCTTCTACGTTTCCGCCGTTGCCCTCAAAGCCCTTATCCATGCTTGACGCTGAAGCAAGAGTAACTCCGTTTACATCATCAATGAGCTGAGCATAGATGTGCTTTGTTGAACGGAACACATTGAGACGGGGACGCTCTGCTGTGCCTGAAATCTTTGCACGAACTCTGCGATGTCTCTTTAATCTTGCCTTATTGCTGTCGAATTTCTTTATCATAGCAATTTGCTCCTTTTAATTACTTCTTGCCCTT
Source organism: Ruminococcus sp. (assembly GCA_015066875.1). Lineage (GTDB taxonomy): Bacteria > Bacillota > Clostridia > Oscillospirales > Ruminococcaceae > Ruminococcus. The sequence goes on along the minus strand of SVNM01000022.1, from coordinate 13,048 downwards.
ACCGGCCTTACCTTCCTTGCGGATGATGTGCTCGCCGGCATATCTGATTCCCTTGCCCTTGTAAGGCTCAGGTGGACGCTTTTCGCGAATCTCAGCTGCAAACTGACCTACAGCCTGCTTGTCGATACCGCTTACTACAATCTTGTTGGGTGCAGGAACTTCAAGCTTGATGCTGTCTGTCTCTGTAAACTCAACAGGATGTGAGAATCCAAGGTTAAGTGTTATCTTATTGCCCTGCTTTGCTGCACGGTAGCCGACACCCTCGATTTCGAGAGTCTTTGAATATCCGTTTGTTACACCCTCTACCATGTTGGCAATGAGTGTTCTTGTAAGACCGTGAAGTGAACGATTCTTCTTGTCATCGTTAGGTCTTGTTACTGTAATTACACCTTCAGCAACCTCAATTCCGAGATTCTTGCTGAACTGTCTTGTAAGTTCGCCCTTAGGTCCCTTTACAGTGATGCAGTTGTTGTCGTTCTTAACCTCTACACCTGCGGGAACGCTGATAGGCATTTTACCAATTCTTGACATATCAGTTCCTCCTTACCAGATGTATGCGAGGATTTCGCCGCCGACATTAAGCTCTCTTGCCTTCTTGTCTGTTACGATACCCTTTGATGTTGAAACGATTGCTACGCCAAGGCCTTTTCTTACCTTAGGCATATCTGCGCAGCTTGAATATATACGCAGACCAGGTTTTGACACCCTGCGTAAGCCGGTGATTACGGGTGACTTGTTGTCGCCGTACTTCAGTGTGATTCTGATTACACCCTGCTTACCATCTTCAATGACCTGGAAGCCCTTTACATAACCCTCATCTACGAGAATCTGTGTGATAGCCTTCTTTACATTTGAAGCGGGAACGTCAACTGTGGCGTGCTTTGCGGAACTCGCATTACGAATTCTTGTTAAAAGATCTGCTATTGTATCAGTGATTTGCATGCCGAATGACCTCCTTTTTGTATTTTACCAGCTTGCTTTCTTAACACCCGGAATCTGACCGTCGTGTGCAAGCTCTCTGAAGCAGATACGGCAGATGCCGAACTTTCTGAGATATGCATGCGGTCTGCCACAAATCTTGCATCTGTTGTATGCTCTTGTGGAATACTTGGGAGTCTTCTGCTGCTTATTGATCATTGCCTTTTTAGCCATTATCTGTTTCCTCCCTGATTACTTGATGAACGGAGCACCCATAAGTGTCAAAAGCTCCTTAGACTCTTCATCTGTCTGTGCTGTTGTGATGAAGTTGATATCCATACCTCTTACCTTGTCGATCTTGTCATACTCGATCTCAGGGAAGATGAGCTGTTCCTTGATACCTGTTGAGTAGTTGCCCTTGCCGTCAAATGAATTGCCGTTGATTCCTCTGAAGTCTCTTACTCGGGGGAATGCTACGTTGAAGAGCTTATCTACGAATTCATACATTTTTTCGCCTCTGAGTGTTACCTTAACGCCGATGGGCATTCCCTCACGAAGCTTGAAGTTAGCAACTGACTTCTTAGCTCTGCAGACTACAGGCTTCTGACCTGTGATTGTTGCCAGATCAGTCATGATTGCGTCGATAACCTTTGCGTTATCCTTTGCCTCTCCTGCGCCGACATTGATTACTACCTTGTCAAGCTTAGGAATCTGCATTACGCTCTTGTAGCCGAATTTCTTCATCATTGCAGGAGCAACGGTGCTAACATAATATTCCTTTAATCTAGCCATGTCGTTTCTCCTTCTAATTACTTAAATGACTTGCCGCATTTCTTGCAAACGCGAACCTTCTTGTCGTCCTCAATTGTGTGGCCTACTCTTGTAGGCTTGCCGCACTTGGGGCATACAAGCTGTACCTTTGATGCATATACGGGAGCCTCTGTCTTGATGATGCCACCCTTTTCACCCATTCTTGTGGGCTTTACATGCTTTGTGATTACGTTGATTCCCTCAACGATAACCTTACCCTCCTTAGGGCTTACCTCTACTACCTTACCTGTCTTTCTGTCGCCGTTTTTCTCGAACTTGTCTTCATACTTACCGGTAAGAAGGATTACAGTGTCACCTGTTTTTACATGAACCTTACTCATTTCCTATGACACCTCCATTAAAGTACCTCGGGAGCCAGGCTGAGGATTTTTGTATACTCCTTCTCACGGAGCTCCTTAGCAACAGGTCCGAAAATTCGGGTTCCCTTGGGGTTCTTATCTTCCTTAATAATTACAGCAGCGTTCTCATCGAAACGGATGTATGTTCCATCCTCTCTTCTGAGTCCCTTTGCTGAACGAACGATAACTGCCTTTACAACATCGCCCTTCTTTACAACGCCTCCGGGTGTTGCTTTCTTTACTGAAGCAACTACTACATCGCCGATATTTGCATATCTTCTGCGTGTACCTCCCAGAACTCTGATACACATAAGCTCCTTAGCGCCTGTGTTGTCAGCGACTTTTAAATAAGTCTGCATCTGTATCACAGCGAGTTCCTCCTTTCAAGCATTAAGCTTTATACAATTAGATTACTTAGCTCTTTCGATAATGTTTGTTACACGCCATCTCTTATCCTTTGAAAGCGGACGTGTTTCCATAACCTCAACGCGATCGCCGATTCTGCACTCGTTCTGCTCATCGTGAGCCTTGAGCTTTACGGTTCTCTTGATGATTTTCTTATAAAGCGGGTGTTTAACGTTATCAACGATAGCAACTACGACGGTTTTGTCCATCTTATCGCTTACAACCTTACCTACTCTTGTTTTTCTAAGGTTTCTCTCAGTAGACATTAGCTAAATCCTCCCTTTCTTACTGCTCTGCATTCAGCTCTGCAGCGCGCAGAGATGTCTTGATGCGGGCAATATCCTTCTTTACAGCCTTAAGACGAGCTGTGTTTTCAAGCTGATTTACAGCAAGCTGAAAGCGGAGCGCAAAAAGCTCTTCCTTGAGGCTTGCAAGCTTCTCGTTCATCTCGTCAACTGACATACCTTTGATTTCGGATGCTTTCATTACTGCTCAACCTCCTGCTCTGCCTTTGTTACGAATTTACACTTGATAGGAAGCTTGTGCATTGCAAGACGCATAGCTTCTCTTGCAGTTTCTTCAGCAACGCCCTTGATCTCAAAAAGAACTCTGCCGGGCTTTACTACTGCTACCCAGTACTCGGGTGAACCCTTACCTGAACCCATTCGTGTTTCAGCGGGCTTTTCTGTGATGGGCTTGTCAGGGAATATCTTGATCCATACCTGACCGCCTCTCTTGATGTAACGTGTCATAGCGATACGGGCTGACTCGATCTGGTTGGAAGTAATCCAAGCGGGCTCAAGTGCCTGGAGACCGAAATCACCGTATGTTACCTTGTTACCTCTGTATGCCTTACCCTTCAGACGTCCTCTGTGGACTCTGCGGTATTTTACTCTCTTTGGAAGCAGCATTACTGGTTACCTCCTTCTCTTTTTGCGTCACGACCCTTGAAATTGTTTCTTCTGTTGCCGTCACGTCTGTCATCACGGCGACGTCTGTCGTTATTTCTTGTGTCGTTCTTTCTTTCGAGCTTCTCTCTCTTCTCAGCAGCCTTTGCTGCGTCGCCCTTGAGAACTTCGCCCTTGTAGATCCATACCTTTACGCCAAGCTTACCGTAAGTTGTATCTGCCTCAGCAAAACCGTAGTCGATATCTGCACGGATTGTCTGAAGCGGAATTGTACCCTCGTGGTAGCTCTCGCTTCTTGCGATTTCAGCACCGGCAAGTCTGCCTGATACCTTAACCTTGATACCCTTTGCGCCGAGTCTCATTGATCTGCCGATTGACTGCTTCATAGCTCTTCTGAAGGATACACGATCCTCAAGGTCATGAGCAATCTTCTCTGCTACGAGCTGAGCGTCCATATCGGGCTGCTTAACTTCTAAAATGTTGATGAAAACCTGCTTCTTCATCATTGCTTCAAGCTGTGTTCTGAGCTTTTCGATCTCTGCACCCTGTCTGCCGATGATGATGCCGGGCTTTGCGCAGTGAATGTGGATTCTTACCTTATCTGCGAATCTCTCGATCTCAACCTTAGGAACACCTGCATATACGCACTTGTCTGCGGGATTCTTTGATCTTCTGTTCAGTGACTTCATTATGAAGTTACGAACGTTGTAGTCCTCAACAAGAGTATCGCCGAAATCTGCCTTGTTAGCAAACCAGCGTGAATCCCAATCCTTAATAACGCCGACACGAAGTCCGTGCGGATTAACTTTCTGGCCCATTATTCAAACCTCCTTGGGATTATTCTTTTTCTTTGAGAACAACTGTGATGTGTGATGTTCTCTTTAAAATTCTGAATGCTCTGCCCTGAGCTCTTGGCATAATTCTCTTCATTATAGGGCCCGGTGTTACGAAGCACTCTGCAACGTAGAGATTATCCTTATCCATGCTGTGATTGTTCTCAGCATTTGCCATTGCGGACTTTACAAGCTTAGCAACGATAGGACTTGCAGCCTTCGGAGTAAGATCTAAAGTAGCCAGTGCGATGTCTACAGGCTTGTTTCTGATAAGATCAAGAACAATCTGTACCTTTCTGGGTGATATACGAGCATTTCTTAAATAAGCTCTTGCTTCCATCTGAACTCCTCCTTCCGCTTATTTCTTACCGTTATTTGATGTCTTTGAGCCTGCGTGTCCCTTATATGTTCTTGTGGGAGCAAACTCGCCGAGCTTATGACCTACCATATCCTCTGTTACGTATACCGGAACGTGCTTGCGTCCGTCGTGAACAGCGAATGTGTGTCCTACAAAATCAGGGAATATTGTTGATGAACGGCTCCAGGTCTTGAGAACCTTCTTCTCGCCTGCCTCGTTCATAGCCACAACCCTCTTAAGAAGAACCTCCTGGACATAAGGTCCCTTTTTAATGCTTCTGCTCATTAATCAGTTCCTCCTTTCAGATTACTTGCCGTTGCGGCGCTTTACGATGAACTTATCTGTTCTGTGGTGCTTCTTACGTGTCTTGTATCCAAGAGCCGGCTTACCCCAAGGAGTAACAGGTCCGGGACGACCGATAGGTGATTTACCTTCACCACCACCGTGCGGGTGATCGCAGGGGTTCATTACAGAACCTCTTACTGTAGGTCTCCAGCCCATGTTTCTTACACGGCCGGCCTTACCTAAGTTTACGTTCTCGTGATCAATGTTTGAAACCTGTCCGACAGTTGCCTTACAGCCGATCGGAACCTTTCTCATTTCGCCTGAAGGAAGTCTGATAAGTGCATATGCACCTTCCTTACCCATAAGCTGAGCCATATTACCGGCACTTCTTACGAGCTGTGCGCCCTTTCCGGGGTAAAGCTCGATAGCGTGGATAAATGTACCAACGGGGATATCCTCAAGCTTGAGCGCGTTACCGGGCTTGATATCTGCCTCAGCACCTGATTCGATCTTATCGCCAACCTTAAGTCCGTGAGGAGCAAGGATGTATCTCTTCTCGCCGTCCTCGTACTGTACGAGTGCGATGAATGCGCTTCTGTTAGGATCGTACTCAAGTGTCATAACTGTTGCAGTCATGTTATCCTTGTCACGCTTGAAATCTATAACACGATACTTTCTTCTGTTACCGCCACCTCTGTGACGAACAGTGATTCTGCCGTAGCTGTTTCGGCCCGACTTCTTCTTCATGGGCTCGAGCAAGCTCTTCTCCGGCTCTACCTTTGACAGCTGTGAGTAGTCAGTTACAGTCATCTGACGTCTCGAAGGTGTCGTAGGCTTGTAGCTTTTAATAGCCATTTATTTCACTCCTTAAATGCGTTTTTGCGGGAGCATTACTCCCATACTTGTCTGACTTTACGAGGTGTATCTGATTAATACATACCATCGAAGAATTCAATTGTCTTTGAATCCTCTGTAAGAGTAATGATTGCCTTCTTCCAGTCAGCCTTCTTGCCAACATATCTGCCTACACGCTTTGTGCGTCCTGTGCAGTTCATTGTGTTTACCTTAGCAACCTTTACGCCGAAGAGCTTTTCTACAGCGCTCTTGATTTCTGTCTTGTTGGCATCTGTAGCAACCTTAAAGGTGTACTTTCCAGCCTGAAGTCCGTCCATGCTCTTTTCAGTGATAACGGGCTTGAGAATGATATCCTGCGGTGCTTTCATTATGCGTACACCTCCTCAATTTTTCCTACAGCATTCTTAACTACGATGAACTTGTCATAGTTGAGAATATCGTATACGTTGAGAGTATTTACTGCTGCTGTCTTGATTCCGGGAATATTAGCAGCGCTCTTTACTACCTTGCTGTCAGCCTCTGCTGTTACGATAAGAGCCTTACCGTTTACGCCGAGAGCCTTGAGCATCTCTACGATTGTCTTTGTCTTGTAGCTGTCAAGCTCAAGAGCATCAAGAACGATCATATTGTTATCGAGAACCTTTGTTGAAAGTGCTGACTTCATTGCAAGTCTGCGAACCTTCTTGTTAAGTGAGTAGCTGTAGTCTCTGGGCTTGGGTCCGAGAGCAACACCACCGTGATACCACTGAGGAGCACGTGTTGAGCCCTGTCTTGCGTGACCTGTACCCTTCTGTCTCCAGGGCTTTCTTCCGCCACCGCTTACTTCTGTTCTTGTAAGTGTTGACTGTGTACCCTGTCTCTGGTTAGCGAGGTAATTAACAACCATTGCGTGCATTACAGCCTCGTTGGGAGTAATTCCGAACACTGCATCTGAAAGCTCTGTTTCGGAAACCTGCTTACCTGTCATATCAAATACTGAAATTGTAGACATTTACGCTTCCTCCTTCCTTAAGCCTTTACGCTGTTTACGATGTAAACAATTCCGCCCTTAGGTCCGGGAACCGCACCCTTGATAGCGATGAGATTGTTTTCTGCGTCTATTTTAACTATTTCGAGATTCTGAACAGTAACCTGCTCTGCGCCCATGTGACCAGCCATGCCCTTACCCTTGTAGATTCTTGAGGGTGATGAACAAGCGCCCATTGAGCCAGCCTGTCTGTGAACAGGGCCTGTACCGTGAGTTTCCTTGAGTCTGTGCTGGTTGTGACGCTTGATTGCGCCCTGGAAGCCCTTACCCTTGCTTGTGCCGACAACGTCGATTGCGTCGCCCACTGCAAAAGTATCAGCCTTGATGATATCGCCAACGTTAAGTGAATCGCAGTCCTCAAGTCTGAACTCCTTAAGAGTTGCCTTGCAAGCTACGTCTGCCTTTTCGAAGTGACCCTTCATAGGCTTGTTCATTCTCTGAACCTTAACATCGCCGTAACCGAGCTGAAGAGCTGAATAGCCGTCGTTTTCAACAGTTTTCTTCTGTACAACGACACACGGACCGGCTTCTACTACTGTTACAGGAACAACTTTTCCTGCTTCGTCGAAAATCTGTGTCATACCGATTTTCTTTCCGATAATGCCTTTCTGCATATCAATTTCCTCCTGTTAGGTTATTGGTTGGCATCAAACCAACTTGACCGGCGGATTACCGCCATTCCGTTTCCCAAACGGTGTTTTCAGAGCGTAAATGGATTACTTAACTTCCATTACAACGTCTACGCCTGCGGGAATTTCAAGCTTTTCAAGAGCAGCTGTTGTCTTGTCTGTAGGACGGATTACGTCTACAAGTCTCTTGTGAGTTCTCATTTCGAACTGCTCACGGCTGTCCTTATACTTATGAACGGCACGGAGAATTGTAACAACTTCCTTGTCTGTAGGGAGCGGAATAGGTCCTGAAACTCTTGCACCGCTTCTCTTAGCTGCCTCTACGATCTTAGCTGCTGCAATATCAACAGTAGCGTGATCATAACCCTTGATCTTGAATCTGATTTTTTCGTTGACTGCCACTTTTTTCGCCTCCTTGAGAAATTTTAGGGGGGCTGAGATTTTCTCTCTTGAGTTATTAACACGTTGCCGTGTGTTTCGTGCTCTCTTTGATAAAAAAACTCGAAAAACCTTGTTGTTTTCCGAGTTCTTAGAATCATAAAAGCACAAAATGGACATAGTTACTGCATACGCAAGCTGCAAAACTAAACCACAAACTGTGTTCAATATCCCAATCGCCCGGTTTTAAATCGGACATACTCCACGGAAATTACCCGGCACACCGCCGGCAACCTTCCGCTTCAACGCATATCTGCTGCAGTCAGTGCGATATACACCGCACTCAACAGGTACAATTATACCATATTCCGCCCATATATACAAGCGTTTGAGAAATTTTATTTTGTAAATTTTTAGTTAACAAATTAATTTTCTTGACTAATTTCTTTTTCCTTTTTCGTGGTAAGCTTTTTTATGCACAACTCACAAACATTATATATGTTATGTATAGCAAGTCCACAAATGAGAGCGCAGATAAACACCTTGCCGATTATCTCGTATGCGTGAGTCCAGCGATCGTAAACATCACTGTATTTCGCATTGAAATCCATATAGAACTTGTTATCAAACACATAGGAAATAAGATATGTTGCAAAGGTACAGCCCGAAAGCTGTCTGAGGATAAACTTTACAGGCTTGTTTGTAGTTTTGATATCGCAGAGAAGAATAAACACGCACACCGCAATGATAAATACGGGATATGTACTGTAGTCGTTGAAGTGACGTGAGAAGAACACAAACTTGTTCAGAGTGTTTTCACAGGTTTGGGCATATGTACTCTCGCTGATAAACCATACTGCACCCAGAAGAATTCCGCCTGTAAGAAGCTTTGCGGGAAGCTTGTTCTTCTTTTTTATAGGATACTCTCTGATGAAAGCTCCCGTGAAATAATATGCAAGAGGCCACATTCCGTCAAGATAATTCGGGAAGAGTCTTATCTGCTCATTAGCCTCAAAGCCGAGGAATAAGCTTCTTGCAAAAACGGTAATAAGCGTAACCGTAACCACAAGAGTAAGTCTCTGCCCCTTTGTCTCAAGACCGTTGAAGGCAAGATTAAGGAAAGGAACAAGTGCAAATATACATATATAGTAGTTTACATACCAGCCGTAATTTGCGTTGGAGTACTCCAGAAAGCCTTTAAGTGCGGTCCAGGCAGTAAACTCACGCTGATACGTATCGTGGTTGAACTTCATACATATAAGACTTACAACTATATAAATAACGATAATTTTTATAAGTCCCTTGTAATACCCTGCGCTTATCTTCTTATTCTTCATAAGATAGCCTGTAGAAATCATAAACAGGGGCACGCAGATATATGCAAGCCATCTTGTAGCAATGGGAATGATCCATTTCTCTGACGCGATATGTGTTGAATAAAATCCCGAATACAGGAAAAAGTGTATGCAGACTACAAGAAACACCGCAAGAATTTTAATGATGTCAATTCCCGCATAGTAAGGCTTTTCTGCTCCGTCTGTAACCTTCAAGGCATTTTTCGGAGCCTTGATTACCGCTTCTTTGTTTTCTTTCATAAGCTTACCTCCGTAAATTTACTTATACAATAATAAATGTAGCGAGAGTGAATATTTCTTACGCCGAGCCTGAAGTTTTGTAGGATTGCACAACAAACCTCCGTCTTATTTAGCAAAAGCGACGGACAAGAAAAGCTGTTGCGCTCTATACAGAATTTTACCGCAGAACTTCCTAAAAGCGTCTGCGGTAAAAGTGATTTTCAGTTGTGCCGTATTAAGCCATCACTCAAGCCAAAGGACTGTTTCACAGCAAATTTGAAAAAATTTATGAAAAGCCCTTTTCAATTGTCTGAAAAAATGTTAAAATAGAAGGACAGGCCTGTTACGGTCAGTTTTCAGAACCGTCATCACTGCGGTACTTAGCTCTTGTGCGTGAAATACTCTCCTCACTTCTCTTGATAAGATTAAGAAGAGATGATGAGTACTGTGAGTAATCCTTTGAAAGAGTTGCTGTTGTTATGTACAATGTATTGAAATTGTCAACGCAGTCGTTTCCGTCAAGTGCAATTCCGCTTGAGGCAGCCTTGATGTCAGCTTCGCTCATTGAAATAATGGCGTTTGCGCTGTCGTTGGCGATTACCTTGGGAATTCTGAAAAGCTTCTGGTCGTTGTGAGGATTTGCGTTATACACAATTCTGAAAAGCTTGTACACTGAAAGCATCAGATATGAAGATACCTCTTTTATAAGGGTAATGCTGTTTGCCTTCTGCGCAAGATTGAAAAGAAGACTGATTGAGTTATTGATTATTCTTCTGTTGAAGTTGATAATCTCAGGTGAAGGCATCTTGTTGTTTCCGTCATCATCGGGAATATCCTCGATTGAGATTGTCTTGCCCTCAGGCTCGTTTGTTCTTCCGAGAAGATAATCACAGGAAACATTATAGTAATTTGCGATTTTCACCAGAAAGTTAAGTCCACATTCTCTTATTCCCTTTTCGTAATGGGAAAGAAGTGCCTGAGAAATACCAAGGTCGGCGGCAGCCTGTTTCTGGCTTATATGACGCTCTTTTCTCTGAAGAGTAATTATTCGTGCAAAATCGGAATTCATTTGCATTTTCCTCCTAAATATATATAATAAAAAATTTCTCGAAAAATAATACATTACTATTATAATACAAATGGTATAATAAGTAAAGATGTTGAAATATGGAAGAATAGAGAAAATTCAGACGTTTTTTTGTAACATTTACTAACAAGTCAAAAACTCCGACGAGTTTTTGTGCACCATTACCATACATTTAATCACTATGAAGGGAGCTTGCTATGAAAGGCTACAGAATAAGTCTCATTCGTCACGGTATGACCGAGGCAAATGAAAAAGCTATCTACATCGGCTCTACGGATATGCCTCTTTCTCAGAAGGGCACTGCCGAGCTTATTGCAAAAACTGATGAATATGATTATCCCAATGTCCACAGAGTATATTCTTCTCCGCTGAAGCGCTGTACCGAGACTGCGGAAATTCTCTTTCCCTATACGGAAATGTGCACCGTTGACGACCTGAGAGAGCTCGATATGGGCATTTTCGAGAATAAAAGCGTCAGCGAGCTTATCGACCGTGAGGACTATCAGCAGTGGCTTCAGGGCGGTAAGGATAACCGTCCACCCGGCGGTGAAAGTCTTGAGGAGCTTACCGCACGTACCTTCAAGGCTCTGCACGAAATCATCACAGATATGATGAATGACGGCATTACTCACTGCGCTGTAATCACTCACGCGGGACTTATCTCAAATATGATGTCCTGCTTCGGAATTCCCAAATACGATCCAAAAGACCTCAACGCTCTTCCCGGCGAAGGCTTTGACATTATCGTTACTGCTCAGATGTGGCTTACCTCACAGGCGTTTGAGGTGCTTGGCATTGTGCCCTACAACAAGCTTCCCGAATCAGATGAGTACTCTTTCGTTGATGACTCTTCCTATACGGGAATGTACGACGATGACCCCTTTTTTGAATAATTTTCATATGTTGGATAAATAATATAAGCAGATTTTCCGCAGGGAGGCTTATATTATGAAAATCAGACAGCTTACAGGCTTTACTTCACAGCTTCTTAAAGGCAGACAGACTATGGCTTTTCTTGTGTGCGCTATGCCGTTGGGAGCCTCGTTTCTCTTCCGTTTTGCCGAAACTACGGTCTACAGCCTTTTTCTCTACTATACGGGTATGAAGCCTGTGGGACTGTTTCTGGGGTACAGTATATTTCAGCAGATGATATCACTTGTGTTTACTATTGTGAGATTAACGGCGGTTTCTCCCCTTGTTTATTTCACTGCAATGTGGCTTGCTCAGCTGTGCGATGACCAATGTGAAAGGAAATCCGCCACCGCAAGAACTCTGCTCAGCCCCGGATTATTCAGTCGTAGCTTCTGTGGAGCTGTCCTTTCAAAGCTTATAGCTCTTACGGCTCTTATTCCGGCTGTTGTTTTCGGATATTTTACATTCAGACTGATTTCAGACGCTGTCAGCGGACTCAGGGATTTCAACCTGATTATGACTGTTCACGCCATAACGCTTACTCTTTTCTCTTTATATATGTGGCTGAGCACAAAGCTTACCCTTACGGCTCTGCCCTTTCTGCTTGTGAAATTTCCCCGCCTGAGCGTTGCCCGTGTGATTAGATACTGCTTTGTCTTTATGAAAAAACGCAAGGGAGCTCTTATAAAAATTTTCCTCAGCTATATCCCTCTTATGCTTCCCGTTGTGACCGCTCCTGTTGCTGTCACACGGCTTTTTACCGCAGTTTCACTTTACTTCACTATAAGTCTCAGAGAGGACGAATATCTTGAAAAAAATAGAATTTACAGTAACATCGGAAAAACCGATGACTCTGCAGTGCTTCCTTCTGGGACAAAAAGGCGTTTCAAAAAGACTGCTGACCAGACTTAAACGTATGCCTATGGGCATTACACGCAACGGAATGCTAATCAGAAGCATTGATACCGTCTCAAAGGGCGACGTTATCGTGCTTCAGTGGGAGGATACAAGTCTGCTTGAGCCAAACGGCAACCTCTGCGTCCCCATTGCCTTTGAAAACGAAAACCTTGTGGTTTTCAATAAGCCCTGTGGTATGCCCGTGCACCCATCAATCAAGCATCAGGGCGATACGCTGGGGAATTACTTTGCTTTCCTTTATCCCGATTTATGCTTTCGTCCCGTAAACCGTCTGGACAGGGATACTTCGGGACTATGCCTTGTGGCAAAGAATGCTCACTCTGCCAACAGACTTCAGGGAAATGCTCATAAAACCTACTATGCCGTTGTAGAGGGCGATACTCCCGAATACGGCACAATTGACGCTCCCATTGCCCGTGAACGTGAGTCTATTATCCTCAGATGCGTCAGAGAGGACGGTCAGAGCGCCGTTACTCACTATAAAAAATTAAAGTATGCCAATGACTTTTCTCTTGAGGAGATACGCCTTGAAACAGGAAGAACACATCAGATACGCGTTCACTTTTCACACATAGGCTTTCCCCTTGCGGGAGACGATATGTACGGCGGAGGTACTCAGTTCATTGCAAGACAGGCTCTGCACTGCGGAAAGCTGACATTTGCCGAGCCCGTCACAAATGAGGAAATCACTGTAACCGCTGAGCTTCCGCAGGATATGCTCTCACTTATTGAATAAATCCCTATACTTATTTTTACGGAGGTACTTTTATTATGGAAAAAATCGCAAGCTTT
>SVNM01000085.1 GCA_015066875.1 Ruminococcus sp. | reverse complement strand
CATAACAACTGAGGTCGGGGGTTCAGAAGTCGTTACCGTTGAGCAAAAAAATAAGCTCTCCAAGCAATGGAATGCTTGAAAAACCTCGTAGAACCGTGGCTTTCGGCGGTGATCAATTTCGTCACGTATTGACATTTCTTATGCCCAAAATAGATGACAGGGCGAAAAACCACGCAGTTGCGTGGTTTTTTTATGCTCTGACGCCGAAATTTTTTATACTGAAACCGTAGATGACATTTAGCCTTTTCAGCCTTAAAAGTGGACTTGAACGGGCGTTTTTTCATTTTCAGGAGATGTGAGAGCAGATTTGGAAGAAAAATTCCGAAGTCTGCTCTTTTTTACCCAGAAAAACTTTCACAAAGTTTCAGACGGTTTCTTGTTCGTTATGCCGAATTGATTGAGAAGTAAATTCTCGATTGGTTCGGCATTTTTTGTTTCCCCGATACTATTAAAAAAGAAAGCGAGATGATGCTGATGAAGAAAATCACATTCAATGCTCTGCTTATGTACAAATGAAAATTTGACACAGATTTTACAAAACTCCTCTTCCCGACTTTACATTGGAGCAGTATAATTCAGATGTAAACAAAAAACACAAGCTATTTTACATTTGAAAGGACTTGTAATTATGAAAAAGATTATCAGTATTTTCGCCACAGCACTTATTATGTGCAGTACATTTGCCGGCTGTTCTTCTGAAAAGGAAGCAGTATCAACTGACGGCTCAACATCAATGGAAAAGGTTATCGGAGTTTTAGGTGAAACATTTGAAAGTGACACAGGAATTACAGTTACATATAACCCCACAGGTTCAGGCTCAGGTATCAAGGCTGTTTCCGCAGGCAACTGTGATATCGGACTTTCAAGCCGTGACCTCAAGGACGAAGAAAGGGCACAGGGACTTGAAGCGACATTTCTTGCATACGATGGAATTGCAATTATCGTAAATCCTGAAAATCCTGTTTCTGACCTTGACGTTGAGACAATCGCTAAAATCTACACAGGCGAGATCACCAACTGGAATGAGATCGGCGGTAATGACAGCGAAATCGTACTTATCGGCAGAGAAGCGGGAAGCGGTACTCGTGACGGATTTGAGTCTATCACAGACACAGAAGACAAATGCCAGTACCGTCAGGAGCTCACCTCTACAGGCGACGTTATCACAACTGTTGCAGGCAATCCTTCAGCTATCGGTTATGCGTCAGTAGCATCTGTAAAGGACACTGTTAAGATCGTTACAGTTGGTGGTGTTGCTCCAACAGAAGAAACAATCAAGGACGGAAGTTACGTTGTTCAGCGTCCGTTCGTACTTGTAACAAAGGCTGATACAGAACTTTCAGAGAGCGCACAGGAGTTTTTCGATTACATCACCTCTGAAAAAGCAAGAGAAGCAATCTCTTCTGCAGGTGTTGTTGCGGCAAACTAAGAAGCGTGCCGCTTCGGGCAGTTCCGCCGCACGATAAACAAGCAGTATTTATGGCTTGCATTGTGCGGCGGTTTCTGAACGTATAAATGTTTTCGAAAACGGAGCGAACTTATGAAGAAAAATAGAATGATTGAAAGAGCCATTCACGGTGTATTTCTTATACTCGGACTGCTGACAGTCGGCTGTGTTCTTTTGATAACAATATATCTTGTAATTTCGGGCATACCTGCCATAACAGAAATCGGACTTTTCGACTTTCTTTTCGGTACAGAGTGGGCATCAACCGCCACAGAGCCAAGCTATGGAATACTGCCCTTTATCTTAACCAGCGTTTACGGAACAGCAGGAGCAATTCTTATCGGAGTTCCCATAGGCTTTTTTACAGCGGTTTATCTTTCAAAGCTTGCAAATTCAAAAGTAAAAGCCTTTATGGAGGGAGCGGTAAGTCTGCTTGCCGGAATTCCGTCAGTTGTATATGGTTTAGTAGGTATGCTTGTGCTTGTACCTGCTGTGCGTGAAATATATGACATACCTGATGGTGCAAGCCTGTTTTCAGCAATAATCGTTCTTGCAATTATGATTTTACCTTCAATTATAAAGGTTTCAATGACCGCTCTTGAGGCTGTACCAAAGGAATATGAAGATGCATCTCTTGCACTGGGGGCTACACCTGTGGAAACATATTTCAGAGTTTCAGTACCTTCTGCAAAAAGCGGTATAGCGACGGCAGTAGTGCTTGGTGTGGGACGCGCCATAGGCGAAGCAATGGCGGTTATGATGGTATCGGGAAATGTTCCGAATATGCCGTCGCTTTTTCAGAGTGTTCGTTTTCTCACAACAGCTGTTGCAAGCGAAATGTCATATTCAAGCGGACTTCAGCAACAGGCACTTTTCTCAATTGCACTTGTACTGTTCCTCTTTATAATGCTTATCAATGCAACACTTAACTTTTTCTTGAAAAAGGAGAAAAACTGATGCTTAGTAAAAAAAGAAAAGCCTATATAGGCGGAATGAAAGCCGCTATGTATATTTCCACAGGCCTTACAGCTACGCTTGTAATATTTCTTGTGGCGTATGTATTTATAAAGGGTATACCTCATATCTCCTGGGAGCTTCTATCCACAAAGCCAAGTTATATAAGCGGAAAGATAGGTATTCTCCCCGATATTCTGAACACTCTTTATATTGTAATTGCAACGCTTATCTTCGTTATCCCGCTCGGAGTAGGTGCGGCGATATATCTTACAGAATACGCAAAAAACAAGAAGCTTGTAAGTGCTATCGAATATGCAGCCGAAACGCTTTCGGGTATTCCGTCCATCATTTACGGACTTGTGGGAATGCTGTTTTTTTGTCAGTTTTTAGGCTTTAAGACCTCGCTTCTTGCAGGCTCACTGACACTTGTTATTATGAATCTGCCTACTGTAATTCGTACAACACAGGAAAGCCTTAAAACTGTTCCCCAAAGCTATCGTGACGGTGCCTTCGGGCTTGGTGCAGGAAAATGGAGAGTAATAAGAACTGTCGTTCTCCCCGGCTGTGTTGACGGAGTTATCACAGGCTGTATCCTGTCAATAGGACGTATTTTAGGCGAGTCTGCGGCACTTCTCTTTACAGCAGGCTTTGCTCATGCGCTTAACGGAATTTTCGAAGGACTTACTTCTCCGGGTGCTTCTCTTACTGTTGCGCTTTATGTCTACGCAAAGGAGCAAGGCGAGTTCGGAGTTGCCTTTGCGATAGCGGCGATACTTATGATTTTAACACTTCTGATAAATTTCTCTGCAACCCTTGTCAGCAGATATTTTGCAAAAAAGCGTGAGCTCTGATAGGAAGGAATGATACAATGAGCGATATAATGACAGCAAAAGACCTGAATTTGTGGTACGACAAAACACAGGCACTGAAAAATGTAAACATCAAAATCCCTGAAAAGAGCATAACCGCTTTTATCGGTCCGTCAGGCTGTGGAAAGTCAACTTTTCTCAAGACCTTGAACCGTATGAACGACCTTATTCCCTCGGTTAAGATAACAGGTGAGGTCTGCTACAACGGACAGAACATCTATGACAGCAGTGTTGACGTAAACGAGCTCCGCCGTGAGATAGGAATGGTATTTCAGAAGCCTAATCCGTTCCCTATGAGCATTTACGACAACATTGCCTACGGACCTCGTACACACGGTATAAAGTCAAAGGTAAAGCTTGACGAAATAGTTGAACAGTCTCTCCGTGATGCGGCAATCTGGGACGAGGTAAAGGACAGACTAAAGAAAAATGCCCTGGGAATGTCGGGCGGTCAGCAACAGAGGTTATGTATAGCAAGAGCGCTTGCTGTAAAGCCGAAAATTCTTCTTATGGATGAGCCCACATCTGCCCTTGACCCTATCTCAACATCAAGAATCGAGGAGCTTGCAATTGAGCTGAAAAAGAGTTATACTATTGTTATAGTTACTCACAATATGCAACAGGCGGTCCGCATTTCTGACAATACGGCATTCTTTTTACTGGGAGAGCTTATCGAATACGGCGAAACGGAAAAGCTGTTTTCACAGCCCATTGATAAGCGAACAGAAGACTATATTACAGGAAGGTTTGGATAATGAGAAGCAGATTTGATGAGCAGTTAAATATACTTAACACTGAAATGATAGAAATGGGCGCAATGTGCGAGGAGGCTATCGCCCTTGCCTCAAAGGCGCTTACAACGGGAGATGTCACACTTGCTGAAAACGTTTCGGCAATTTCATCAGACATTGACCACAAGGAGCGTGATATAGAATCGCGTTGTATGAAGCTTTTATTACAGCAACAGCCTGTTGCGAGAGATTTAAGACAGATTTCCGCCACACTTAAAATGATAACCGATATGGAACGTATCGGAGACCAGGCGGAGGACATTGCGGAAATTATAACCTATCTTGAGGGCAGAACAGCCGAAGAAACGGTGCATATCCGTGATATGGCGTCAGAAACAATTTCAATGGTAACAGACAGCGTTGACGCCTATGTAAAAAAAGACACCGAGCTTGCAAAATCAGTTATTGTCCACGACGACAAAGTAGACGAGTATTTTGACAGAATAAAGGGAAGTCTTATTAAAATGATTGCGGAAAATCCCGAAAACGGCGAATATGCTCTTGATCTGCTGATGATAGCAAAGTATTTTGAGCGTATCGGCGACCACGCTACAAATATCGCCGAGTGGGTGATCTTTTCCGTAACAGGCGAACACAAAAACTCATAAAGGAGTTGATTTTATGATATGGTGCGTTGAAGATGACGCAAGTATCCGTGATATAGAGGTATATGCCTTAAAGTCAACAGGATTTGAAGCAAAGGGATTTGAGGACGGCGACAGCTTTCTTTCTGCATTGAAAACAGAGCTTCCCGACCTTGTAATTCTTGATGTAATGCTTCCCGGAAAAGACGGCATCGAGGTTTTGAAAATACTCAAAAGCACAGCGGAATATGTTGACATTCCCGTTATTATGGCAACAGCAAAGGGTGCGGAATTCGATAAGGTTCAGGGGCTTGATATGGGCGCTGACGATTATCTTGTAAAGCCATTCGGAATGATGGAAATGATTTCAAGAGTCAAGGCGGTTATGCGCCGTTGTAAGCCGAAAACAGTAAGCCGTATTTTACAGGCGGACGGACTTTCTCTTAATCTTGATGAACGTACCGTTACCGTAAACGGCGAAAAGGTTTCTCTTACCTACAAGGAATTTGAACTGCTTTCGCTTTTTATGAAAAATGTGGGGCTTGTCTTTTCGAGGGATACTCTATATAACGAAATATGGGGTGCTGATTTTGTAGGTGAAACAAGAACAGTCGATATGCACATCAGAACACTTCGTCAGAAGCTGGGGCAATACGGTGAAATGATTGAAACTGTACGTCACGTTGGTTATAAATTCGGAGGTAGCTATGACAAGTAAGATTTTTCGTTCAATTTTTACAACCTCGCTTGTTGTACTTCTGGCAACGCTTGTAATTATAACAAGCTTTCTATACAATTATTTCACGAATATTCAGATAAATCAGCTTAAAGATGAGCTTTCTATTGCCTCTGTGGGTACGGAGCAA
>SVNM01000084.1 GCA_015066875.1 Ruminococcus sp. | reverse complement strand
CACACGGAGAAATAATTAAATTTCTTCTTTACTTGATGTGTGCACCCTATGGGGCTTAAATTAAAACTTGAAAGTTTTAGGAAAGGAGTTTGAGGGATAACCCTTTTTCAAAAGGGTTTCCCTCAATTTACTCATATATTCTCCTATAAGAATACCACCGTTATTCAGTGTCGCTTTTTGTTTGCGTATATAAAATTACATCATTCTGAAACGCCATACGTCTCCGGCCTTTCCTGTGAAGAGAGACTTAGGACGAGCCCATACATCTCCGTTTGCAAGAGACTTGTAGATAACGAGCTCTTCAAGAGTTTCGCTGTGGCGTGCAAGAGAAACAACCTCGTATTCTCCACCCTTGTAGTGACGATACTTAGCGCCGACAACTACCTCAGTAGCGGGCTCTTCTGCGGGAGCTTCAACAACCTCAGGCTCATTATTCACAATATCGTCAGAAACAATAATCATTGATGAGAACGGAGGCATCTTGATGTATGCATTTCCGTTATTGACATCAAGAGTTCTTGAGCCCACAACATCAACAAGTGCGGGAAGGTGAGTACCGAAATTAAGGTCGTACTCGTAGTCAGCAAGGTTAAGAGCAACATAAACAGTCTGTCCGTTAAGCTCCTTGCTGAAGAGCATCTGCTCATTGCGGATAATAATAGTGTGATACTCGCCTGTTCTGAGGGCGGGATAAGCTCTGTAGATACGTCCCAGCTTTACGATATGCTTGTAAAGAGCGGTATTCTCACGCTCCATATCAGGCAGATAGAGGCAAGGACGGAGGTTATCGTCAGAGTTATTCTCCTTGCGTCCCTGAACGCCGTACTCGCTTCCGTAGTAAATGGAAGGGATACCGGGCATTGCATACATAAGAGTGTACACAAGAGGAAGATGAGCGGGATTTCTCAATGTGCTTGCAAGACGGTTTACATCGTGATTATCCACAAATGAGTAGAGATTGATACCCTTATAGATACCGCCGTTGCCGAACTGACGGTTGATAGAGTAGTCTATTTCAAAGTAGTTCTTATCGTTATGCGAGGAGTAAAGTCCCTTATAGCACTCATAGTTAGTAACGCTGTCGAGCATTTCAGGGTTAGCCCAGCGCTTGTAATCGCCGTGAATAATCTCACCCATAAGCCAGAAATCAGGCTTTTTGCCCTTGCAGAAGCTTCTTATTCTCTTGAAGAAGTCAAAGTCAATGCAGTCAGCAGCGTCGAAGCGGATACCGTCAATGCCGAACTCTTCAATCCAGTAATTAACAGCGTCGATAAGGTGATCGCACACTCCCACATTACGGAGGTTAAGCTTAACAAGGTTATAGTGGCCGTTCCAGCCCTCATACCAGAAGTTATCGCCACAGGGACTCTGTCCGCCGAAGTTAAGATTCTGGAACCAGTCGCAGTAGCCTGAACCCTGTCCCTTATGCTGAATATCAACAAACTGGGGGAATTTTCTTCCTACGTGATTGAAAACACCGTCGAGGATAACTCTGATACCGTTTTCGTGGAGCTTGTTGCATATATTTCTGAAGGAGTTATTGTCACCGAGACGTCTGTCGATAGTTTTATAGTCAATAGTATCGTATCCGTGCTCAACCGACTCAAAAACGGGACCGAAGTAAACAGCGTCAACGTTCATTTCCTTGAAGTGTTCGATCCAGTCGAGAACCTTATCAAGACGATAAACGATTTCGCCACCGTCGTTATACTTAGGCGCTCCGCAGAAGCCGAGGGGATAGATGTGATAGATAATAGCGTTGTCGTACCAATTCATAAATAAAACTCCAATTCTTGCCGATTTACGGTAACGGCAGACCGTATTTATAGAAAATCCACAGGTGGATAATCTGTTTATTTTGCACTTCCTTCGAGGAAGTATGAGGCCTCCATATCAGCTACGCTGAGGGCGAAGGCAAGGGGATACATTTCAAGAGCTCTGCCCACGGAATTCTTGTCTTCATTTCCTGAAAATCCCATATGATAGCGGATAGCGAAAGCCTCTTCGCGTGAGAGTCTTCCATCGCCGTAGAGATATCCCGAAATTATGTAAACCGACTTTTCACCGTGGCCGTAGGGCATAGTATCGTTTATAGCGTAGTAGGGCACCTTTTCCCACACACCGTCAGCGTTTTTTGCATTACGGTAATCAACGGTATAAAAGTTGATTTTGCATAGGTCGTGGAGAAGCGAGACAAGCGCGATAGTCTCGTCTGAGTACTTCATTCCGTAGATATCCTTTACACGTGCACGCTCAAGATAGTCTTTAAGGCAGTGATACACATTTACGCTGTGCTGAACAAGACCGCCTTCATAAGAGCCGTGAAAGCGTGTACTGCTGGGAGCAGTAAAGAAATCAGACTTGTTTATAAGATAATCCAGAAGCTTATCAGCACCGGGACGCTTGATATGCTCATTATAAATTGAAATAAACTCTTCTTTAGCAGTCATAAGAAAACCTCCGAAACAAATTACTATACAATTATACCACAAAACAGACAATAATTCAATAGCTTATAAGTGATAATCTCATATGGAAAAGAATAGTCTGAAAATTGGGTGATATCACTTGACTTTTTAATGCGAATGTATTAAAATAAATATATTATGACTACAGGAGAGTGCTAAGTAAAAATGAACAGAGTCAAAGAGTTTTTTCTCGGACTTAACAAATCAACAAGAATTACATTGATTTCGTGTGGCTGTTTTATTCTTCTCACATTTATTATACTTATGTTTTTTGTGTTTTTCCCTATAACACCTTCTGAAAAGGCGATTGCCAGAATAGGAAGAGAGGGACTTGTATATAACGAAACAGATGAACAGCAGGTTACCACAGCAGTTACAGAGAATAACAATACTCCCGCTGAGACAACCACAACAACAGTAACAACCACTACAGGTGTAACAACAGAGCCTGTAAGAATTACATTTACAACACCTGAGGGATTTTATATTCCCGGATATATTCAGACAGGCGAGGTAGGCGTAAACAACTTTACAACTACAACAAGCTCAACTGAAGAAAGTACAGAAGATCCTTCCGAGACAACAACTACTACCACTGAGCCGGGAACTGAAGATCCTACAGACGAGCCCGGAATTGAAGACCCTACTGATGAGCCTTCAACAGATCCGACAGACGCACCTTCAACAGATCCTACAGATCCGCCTGCAGATCCCCCTGTAACGGAACAGCCGGCCACAACTCCGCCTGAGACACCTGATGCGGAACAGGCAGTCAGCGAAGAATAAAAAGAAGAAAACCTGAGAGAAATCTCAGGTTTTTTATGTGCAATTCAAATGAAATCTGCCTATTGATTTTAATGGAAATGTGTGTTATAATAAAATAAATATGCTGTAGAACCAAAATGAAAGTTTTAAAGCCACAAAAATATACCAAAAGTGGCGGATTGGAGACATCTATGCTTAACGCAGATATTAAAAGCTTTGAATTTGACTCTGAATTTGACGGATTGAGAATCAGCGCCTCAATAGCTGTCCCCTCAGGACAGATAAACGGTATTGTACAGATCGTTCACGGAATGTACGAGTATAAAGAGCGTTACTATGACTTTATGGATTATCTTGCTGAAGAGGGTTTTATTACTGTTATTCACGATAACCGTGGTCATGGAAAGAGTATCTGCTCTGAGGACGATCTGGGATTTATGTATAAAAACGGCGGAGCAGGCTTTGTTTCGGATATAGCACAGGTTGCCAGAATAGTGAAGGAGGCCTATCCCTCGCACCCGTATTTTATGTTTGCACACAGTATGGGCTCGCTGGGTGCACGATGCTTTCTGAAGGAGCACGACCATATGCTTAACGGACTTATCGTGTGTGGCTCGCCCTCTTACTCAAGATTTTCATCATTTGCAAGAAGCATTGAATCGGCTATTTCACAAAAGCTTGGAAGCCATTTCAGAAGCAGAAAAATATACGATATAGCAGAATCAGTGCTGAATAAAAATTTTGCTTCCGAGAATATGAAAAACGCATGGCTTTGCAGTGATCCCGCAGTTGTTGACAGCTTTAATAACGATCCGCTGTCAAACTTCATTTTCACATTGAACGGATATGAAAGCCTTTTGTATCTTATGAAAAATACATACTCCAAAAAAGACTGGAGTGTTAAGAATCCTTCCCTCCCAATAAGATTTGTTTCAGGCAGGGAAGATCCCTGTATGCTTTCTGAAAAGAAGTTTATGAAGGCAATTGAAATGCTCGAAAAAACAGGCTATTCAAGCGTGTCACACCGACTTTTTGATGGAATGAGACACGATATAATCAACGAGAAGAACAAAACAATCGTCTATAAGGACGTTGCAAAGACACTCTTTTCGTGGATTGACAGACTTTGATAATGAAAAGATATTTTTTAGTAGCTGTTAGTGTTTCAGCTATGTTTTTAAGTTGCTGTGGAGTAAACAGCAGGTCTGAAAAAACAGAATATTACAGCGAAAGCGAAACAACGGCTTCTGTAGAGTCAACAACTGAAAATATAACTGCTGAGACTTCAACAGAAGAGGTGACAGAGGAGCTTACAATGTTTGTGCCTGAGTATGAGGGCGACTATGGAAGCGCGGGTTATATCACTGACAGGACTCTTGTTGTTTCAATTTTTGCCGATGATTACACCTCTCAGTGGAATATGAATTCCTACGAGGATAAAATGCTTATTGCGGATACTCTTACTGATATGGGCATTGCGGTTGAATGGCTTGAAGAGAATACCGCACGTTATGAAAAGGGCGCAGAATTCATCTACGACTGGAGAAAGTATCCGGAGCTTAAGTATGAAACTCAGCTTCATGGAGTAATGGTAAGCGAAACAGCAGAGGAGTTTGATGTACAGGAGCTTTATCTCGAGCAGAATGTTCCTTCTGAGGAGCTTAAGGCTCAGTTTGAAGCAGAGAACATAATATATGTGTTTTTCTTCAATACCGACTATGAAAATACGGTGAATTCCTGGACTTTCAGTGATAGCTATGATCCGTTTTACGCTGAGTGCGTTAATATCTTTCTCAAGCACGACGGCTTTGATACATATCCTTCAACCTATGCCCACGAGTTTCTCCATTGCTTCGGAGCACCTGATCTGTATTACGAAAATGCTCAGATACCGCAGTATTATGTGGAGCATTGCGAAGAAACCGACTGCAACGATATAATGTTCAGAACGTATGAGGGCAGTGCAGTTTACAGCGATTTTACTGAGCTTGATGCATACTATGTCGGACTGACTGATCAGTGCGATGAGGTTGATGAATGGAGTCTTGGTCTGAGCGATTATATCAATTGGTATGATCTGCCTGTAACATATGAATAAAAACAAGGGTACCATTAAAGGCGCTACCCATATAGAAGTATTTACGTAAATTATTGAGGGAAACCCTTTTGAAAAAAGGTTATCCCTCAAACTCCTTTCCTAAAACTTTCAAGTTTTAATTTAAGCCCCATAGGGTACACACAGAGAAATACTTGGATTTCTTCTTTACTTGTTGTGTGCACCCTA
>SVNM01000021.1 GCA_015066875.1 Ruminococcus sp. | reverse complement strand
CTTCCGATCTATAAGTAATTACAGATTCGCTTGCCATAGGGTGCTCCTGAGGCATAAGAGCCAGCATTTCGAACTCCCACAGAATACGGTGGTCGAGATTTTTTTCAGCGAGGTGATCAAGAAAATACTTTTCGTATATTTTTCTGAAGCGGATAATGCCGAAGTCATACCCTCTTTCCCTCACATCTGAAATAACCTTTACAGGATTTGTTTCGTGAAGCACTACCTCTATTCCCTCGGCGCAGTCAAACCCTGAAACGAGCTGTGAAAAAGCACAGGAAATGTAGTCTGTTCGGGGAGAAGATACCTTGATTTTCTGCTTCTGGGATTTATCGGGGGCGTGTATAGCCTCCATATTATCAATCTGGATAAGCACCTGTCTTGCACATTCAAGAAAGCGCATACCCTGGTCTGTAGGGATAACACCCTTGGCAGTACGGCGGAAAATAGTTATACCCAAAGTATTTTCAAGCTCCTTGATAGCTTTACTCAGGTTAGGCTGAGCCATATACAGATTTTCCGCAGCCTGTGTGATGGAACGTGTTTTTTCGATTTCGAGGGCATATCTGAAATGAAGTGTATTCACCTGTAAAGTCACCTCCGCAAGCGTATAAAAGTCATCAGGCTTTTCCCATTTCGCTGAAAAAAGCCTGTATCACGCAATAATTATTTCTTCTTTGATTTATCCTTTTTTTCTGATTCAGCGTCCATAATATCCCTGATATCCACGATAGCGTCGGGAATATCGCTTTTAGGAACCTTCTTTATTACTCTGCAGGGATTTCCCACAGCAACACTGCCCGAAGGAATATCCTTTACAACAACGCTTCCTCCGCCGATTACAACGTTATCGCCGATTTTAACACCCGGCATTACGCAGACATTTCCGCCTATCCATACGTCATTTCCCACAGTAATGGGCTCGGCATATTCAAGACCGCTGTTTCGTGCAGTAGCTCCCAGAGGGTGTCCCGCAGTGTAAAATCCGCAGTTAGGACCGATAAATACGTTGTTTCCGAAGGTTACGGGAGCACAGTCGATAATCACGCAGTTGTGATTTGAGTAGAAGTTGTCGCCCACCTTGATGTTATAGCCGTAATCGCAGAAAAAGTTATACTCAATAACGGTATTTTCGCCCTTACCGCCAAGAAGCTTTGTAAGAACACGATCACGCTTCATATAGTCGTTGTAGACAGTGCTGTTATAGTCTGCACAGAGCTTCTTTGCCTTTACGCGCTCATCAACAAGCTCCTTATCACCGCTGAAATAGAGCTCGCCCGCAAGCATTTTTTCTTTTTCGGTCATATCTGATCCTCCCTTGATTTTTTACGTATTATCTTTTGCTTCCCTTTGCACCGAAGCTTCCTCCCATAGAGAGGATATTTGTGTCAAAGGAGTAGCTGATCTTCTCATTCTTACGTGCACGCTTGAGAGCAAGACTTATCATACGCTCAAGAAGCTGGGTATATTTAACACCCTTAGGCTCCCACAGATAGAAAGAAAGCGAGCCGGGGATAGTGTTGATTTCGTTGAGGTATACCTTGTCTGTTTCCATATCGATCATAAAGTCGATACGTGTAACTCCGCAACAGCCAAGATAACGGAAAGCGTCAACAGCGATTTTTCTGATATACTCGTCCTGTTCTGCGGTAATTTCAGCGGGGATTTTTCTCTTGAGTGTAGCCATACCCTTGCTTCCGCCACCTGTTTTGTCGCCGGCAACGTATTTGTCCTTATAGCTGAGGATTTCGTCGCACTGAACGGGCTCTTCAAGCACAGAAGCCTCTGCGGACTCGCTGTCGCCCACTACTGAGCAGTTTATCTCCTTGAGCTTTACAACAGCTGGCTCTACGAGAATTCTGTCTGCGAATTCAAAAGCCTCCTCAATGGATTTTTCAAGTGAAGCACGGTCCTTAGCCTTTGAGATACCAACGCTTGAGCCGAGATTTATAGGCTTAACGATAACGGGATAGCTGAACTTAGCCTCAACCTCGTCAAGACACTTTTCAATATTTTCAGCGTCAAAATCGGAAAAACGACAGCAGTCAAGCACAGGGAAGCCCGCGTCCTTGAGGAGAATTTTCATAACGAACTTATCCATACCCACAGCGGAAGAAAGCACGTCACAGCCAACATAGGGGATATCAAGAGTCTGAAGGAAGCCCTGAAGAGCTCCGTCCTCAACATTTGTTCCGTGAACGATAGGGAAAGCAATATCCACATCGGAAATTACGTTAGAGCCAAACTTCTTCATCTTCTGGCGGATAAGCTGAACCTTGCCCTCGCTTCTGAGCATTATACACTCTGTACACTCCTTGAGCATAGCGGGGATATCCTTGTAGGAGTTGATATCCATAAGCTTTTCGCCTGTGTAGAACTCATTAGCCTTGGTCATATAAACGGGGATAATGTTGTATTTTTCCTTATCCATGCTGGCCATAGCCTGAACAGCTGAAATAACGGAAACCTCGTGTTCAACGCTTTTTCCGCCGAAAAGAACGGCAAGATTAATCTTCATAATGAATCTCTCCTTATATATATATATTTGTTGATTGATGTGTGTTTTTCGTGGCGGAGTCCCCTACAAATTACGGTTTGCGATTTCTGTAGGGGCGGATATCCGCAAAAAACAAAATCTTTGATTTTGCTCTTTTGCGCATGCCTATGGTATCATCCGCCTGTTATTTACAATTTGTATGTTCAACATTATTTGTACGCGGACACGGCACGCCGTGTCCCTACAATTTGCGGTTTACCTTTTCTGTAGGGGCGGATATCATCCGCCCGTTATTTACAATTCGTGGTTTGCCTGTTTTTCGGGACGATGTGGGCATCGTCCCCTACAAATTGCGGTTTACCATTTCTGTATATCTGCGGGACGTCGAGGACGCCGTCCCCTACATTTGCGGTTTACAATTTCTGCATATCTGCGGGACGTCGGCGGGGAGCCCCCGCTGGCAATTTTGCCGTCCCCTACATTTGCGGTTTACCTTTTCTGTAGGGGCGGATATCATCTGCCCGTTATTTTGCATTTTTGTTTTGTGTCCATTTCAGGACATCGTTTTGGCGGGACGATGTGGGCATCGTCCCCTACAAATTACGGTTTACCATTTCTGTAGGGGCGGATATCATCCGCCCGTTATTTACAATTTGTATGTTCAACATTATTTGTATGCGGACACGGCACGCCGTGTCCCTACAATTTGCGGTTTGAAATTTCTGTAAATCTGCGGGACGATGTGGGCATCGTCCCCTACATTTGCGGTTTACAATTTCTGCATATCTGCGGGACGTCGATGGGGAGCCCCACAAGGTGATTAATAATTATCGGGAAGGTCGTTTTCTAAAAGCACAACCTTTTTCTTGTCGGTTGGATAAGCCTTTACCTTATCAAGAGCCTCGCCCAGAGTTGAAGCAACAAAGATTTTCTCCTGTGGAAATCCGGCTTCAACAAGTCCCTTGTAGATAGGCTCGGTCTGCATTTTTCCCACAAGAGCAACATAATCACAGACCTTTGAAGCCTGTCTGCCGAACTCGCAGTTGAGCTCTTCCTGTTTTGCGCCAAGCTCTACCATACCGGGAGTAACAAGAATTCTGCACGCGTCAAACAGCGAAAGCACGTCAAGAGCACACTTTGAACCGCTTGGATTTGAGTTGTAAGCGTCATCAATATAGCAAAGGTCAGGACCTGCGTCAATAAGCTGAAGTCTGTGGGGTACCGACGCAATTCTCTTTACGGGAAGAACAAGCTTTTCAAGAGCAATTCCCGCACAAAGATTACAGTAAGCGATAGCTCCCGTAAGATTAAGCACGCTGTGCTCGCCCAGAAGCTTTGTTGTGTAGCGACAGGTGCCACCGTCAGGCGCAGTCACCGTAAAGGAAGTACCCTTATCTGAAACGGAGATATCGTCTGCACGATAACCGCAGTCCTCGTGAGTGCCGTAAAGCACCGCATTGGGATAATCCACCGATTTTTCACGGATAATTTCGTTATCACCGTTGAGGAGAATTTTTCCCAGAGGCGAAATGCTGTCGGCAAGCTCAAACTTTGTTTTGGCGACGTTTTCGATTGATTTGAAGGTTTCAAGGTGCTGAGGTCCCACAGAGGTGATAATTCCGTCGTGAGGTGAAGCAATACCGCAAAGCTCAGCGATTTCGCCCACTCTTCTTGCGCCCATTTCGCAGACAAAGTACTCGTGGGTGGGCTTTAAGTCTCTGCGGACGGTAATTGTAACTCCCATAGGAGTATTGAAGCTTTCGGGAGTTTTTAGTGTGTTATACTGAGAGTTAAGAAGCTCGCTGAGGTAGAATTTCATAGAAGTCTTGCCGAAGCTTCCTGTAATGCCGACCTTGTGGAGCCCAGGCATAGATTTAAGGATTTTCTTAGCGTCGTTGATGTACCAGTTCTGCACAGCCTTTTCCACAGGCTTGTTGATAAGATTTGAAAGCGGAACAAGGATAGGTGTAAGGCAGAGAGTACAGCCGATTATCATATAGGAAATGTAGTTACCAAAGCCAAGAAAGCTTACAAACCACGCAGATACGCCAAAAGCCACTGCAATAAGTATAAAGAAGGTGGTAAGCATACGCTTTACTCTTGCGGTGTATACAAGAGGCTTTTTGAATTTTTTACCGGGCTTGTTGGCTATGATGAACACAATACCCGTCAGAATAAGGACAATGGCAAAAGGAATTGAAATTCCGCTTTGTTTATCTGAAATTCCCGTATCGGTGTTTGAGAATTCCACTGCTCCGAAAAAGTACAGAACATAGGCTATAAGAAGAATTACATTATAAATATACCGCTTGTAATTTTTCTTCATCCACCATGAATGTTCGGGAGTCTTGTAGCCGTTAAGCTGAAGCATATGGAACTCTCTCAGAGAAAGAAAGACAATAGCAACAAGCGCCACAACGGCATATATGCAGAAAATCGCTGTATTCATATATTTCTCCTTTTATGGATTGTATTTCAAATTATTATAGGGACGTCGAGGACGCCGTCCCCTACAATTCGTGATTTACCACTCTGTAGGGGCGAACTTTGTTCGCCCGTCGGAATTATTTTTGTTTGATTGCGGGCGAACGAAGTTCGCCCCTACAAATTGTATTATCAACGATATTTGTATGAGGACACGGCACGCCGTGTCCCTACAATTCGTGGTTTGCCTGTTTTTGCGGGACGATGTGGGCATCGTCCCCTACAAATTACGGTTTATCATTTCTGTAGGGGCGGATATCATCCGCCCGTTATTTACAATTCGTGGTTTACCTTTTCTGTATATCTGCGGGACGACGAGGGCGTCGTCCCCTACATATTTACCCCTCAATTTTCAGGAACGAACACATTACCCTGTTGAAAAGGAACTGCTGTTCAAGGAAGGAATAATGTCCCGCATTTTCAAGCTTTACAAGGCCCGCATCGGGAATTGCCTTTTCCATTTTTTCTCCGTCTGAAAGCGGAGTTGCCGTGTCGTTGACTCCCCATACAAGAAGAGCGGGACACTTTATATTCGGCAGAAGAGGCTCTAAATCCTCATTAACGGTCTTTACAAGAACCTGTCTCATAAGGGGTGAAGCTGAGACATAATCGGCGCTTCCGTACTTCACACGGAGCTTTTCCAGCGCTTCGGGAGCTATTTTCTGCATAATTTTCGTTGAAAGAAAGCTTCTGCAGATTTTATACCAGCGTGTGCGCATACTTGTTTTACCTGACCTTTTCGGTAAAATTCCCGCACTGTCAACAAGAATGACCTTGCTTACCTCAAAGGGAAGGTCCTTTCGGCTGTTGAGCTTGATAATGACTCTTCCGCCAAAGGAATGTCCCAGCAGAATTACCTTTTCAGTATTATATTCCTTGATAAAATCAATGACAAAGTCAACATAATCGTCCACACACCAGGCAGAAGGAGGCTCATCACTCTGACCAAAGCCGGGCATATCCATCGCCACGCACTTATATTTTTTTGAAAAGAGGTCAATCATATTCTCGTGGAGCTTAATATTCGAGCCCCAGCCGTGAAGCACAACAATGAGGTCGCCCTCGCCTTTTTCCACATAGTTTATGTTAATACCGTTTATCTGTTTAATCATCATAAATCTCCGTTGAGTTATTGTTGAATCCTTCGGTGCAGTATATTCCCGATTGTATATATTTTATACGGAAATCTGCAAAAAAACGCACTGCAGAGCAAAAGTGCATTATTTTTAATTATACCACGCATTGCATATATTGTCAAATATTTTCAGTCATTGTATTCCACCCGAAACCACCGCAACAATGAATAAAACCCTTTACACATAAAATTGTAGGGGCTGATGCCCACATCAGCCCGCCGTACACGTGTAATGTGTAGGGGCGAACTTCGTTCGCCCGTTCGTTAATTCACATTTTGGGGATTTTTTCTGCGGACACGGCACGCCGTGTCCCTACAATTGTTTGATTCACCATTTACGTGGGTTTGTTTCGGGACGACGGGGACAGACACGGGACGATGTCCCGAATGTTTTGCAATCGTTGGTTAACCCATTCCGTAGGGGCGGATATCATCCGCCCGTTATTGAACAACGTGTATACGTGGCGTTGTTTTATTTGTGCGGGACGATGTTGGCATCGTCCCCTACAATTCGTGGTTTACCATTTCTGTAGGGGCGAACTGCGTTCGCCCGTTGTATTTTCAATTTTTTGTGATTTCATTTGTATGTATGGCACAAAATTTACGTTTGCGGGCGAACAAAGCCCGTAGGAAATGATCGGAAAAAATTACTGTTGACAAACAAATTTAACCGTGCTATAATTATTAATGTTAGTTTTATTTATATAATTATCGTGTGTATGATTTCAGATCGCTGTTGCCAAGGTGCCTCAGCGATTTTATGAGCACCGATATATAATCAATGGATTATATATATTATAATTATATTCCTATTAAAATAATTTTTTCTCATCGACTTATTCTGTTTCGCCGGAATATCTGTTCATCGGCGATTATTTTAATTTTGTATTATAATCAAAAGATTATACATCCTATAACTAATAATACTCAGGAGGTAGTTATGAACTTGACAGATCAATTTCTGGACAGTCTGGAAGCGCTTGCTTCTAAGCCGATTCCGCAAAGCGTGATAAAACGCGCCAAGCATGCAATGCTCGATTATCTGTGCGTGACGATTGCCGGTGCCGAATCACACCGTAACAAGCTTGAAGCCTATTGCGAATTTGCCACACCGGAGTCAGGAGATTATACCGTTATCGGCTGTAATCGCAAGGCTACGCTTAAAGAAGCTGTATTTCTCAACGGACTCAACGGCCATGCGCTGGATTATGACGACGGTACTAATGCCGGAATTATTCACCTCGGTACGCCTCTTTTTTCCGTACTTCTGCCACTGGCACAAAAACACGGCTGTTCCTTTCAGAAGCTGATGCATGCAGTGATAATCGGCTATGAGACTTCCTTCACAATGGCACTTTCAATTCAGCCTATGCACAAGGCAATGGGCTACCATGCAACAGGAACATGCGGTACACTGGGAATTGCAATTGCCGTTTCGTATCTTCTCGATTTTACACCTCAGCAACGTAAGGAAGCATTTGCCACTGCGTGTGTATCTGCAAGCGGAATGCTGAATGTTCTTGACGATGGTTCTGAACTCAAGCCCTACAACGCAGGAAAAGCATCGGTTTTGGGAATTACTGCCGTACAAATGGCAATGGCCGGCTTTCACGGTCATCCCGATCCTTTGGGAAATGAACGCGGATTTCTCAAAATGATGACAGGAAACAGCGATATACAGCTGAAACAGCCTTTGCATGAAGGAACTTATGCAATTGAAAAGGCATACACCAAGCCCTATGCAGCTTGTCGTTATCTGCATCCTGCAATTGAGGCTGTCGTTTTTATGCGTAATAACTACAGTCTTTCTGCTGAGGATATAAAAAGCATCGACATACGTACTTATTTCTGGGCTGTCAATAAGCATGACCACTGTGAAGTACCCACAACTGCCTCGGCAAAAATGAGTATTCCTTACAGCGTGGCTGTTGCCATAGTCTATGGCAGGGCAGGACTCAGGGAATACAGTGAGGAAAATATAATCAATCCCATAATCCTTGATACTGCAAAAAAGGTTTCCGTTTATGACGATGCTGAGCTTACCGATATTTTCCCTGAAATTACATCGGCTATCGTGAAAATTATAACCTGCGACGGCAGAGAGCTTGTTCACCGTGTTGACCATCCAAAGGGCGAACCCGAAAACCCACTGACAGAAGAAGAGTTCCGCGACCGCTTCGACGAGCTTGT
This sequence comes from Ruminococcus sp., assembly GCA_015066875.1. Taxonomy (GTDB): domain Bacteria; phylum Bacillota; class Clostridia; order Oscillospirales; family Ruminococcaceae; genus Ruminococcus. The sequence continues at coordinate 26,621 of SVNM01000021.1, read as the reverse complement.
ACTGTTCGGCGGAAAAAGCTCTGACGAAGCTGAAAAGATATTTGAATTCGTGCAGAACGGCTGTTCAGACTGGAACAGACTCTTTGCACTGCTTGATTAAGGAGGACGCTTTGAAAAATATTAATTTTGTGCTCGGTACAATGACCTTCGGTGAATCGCTCTTCGGAAGCGATACCGAAAAAATGATAGACGCTTTCGGTAATCTTGGCTATACCGAGCTTGATACAGCCTATGTCTACAATAAGGGACAAAGTGAGGAGCTTATAGGTAAGGCTCTGAAAAAAGAAGGCAGGGAAAAATTCTCGGTTGCCACAAAAGTAAACCCCAGAATCACAGGCAGACTTGACGGCGATGCTGTAATGATGCAGTTTGAAGAATCACTCAGACGTCTGCAGATGGATTCTGTCGATACTCTGTATCTTCATTTTCCCGATGCCGATACACCTGTTGAATCGGCTCTTGAAGCCTGTGCAAAGCTTCACAGCGAGGGAAAGATTAAAGAATTGGGATTGAGTAATTTCCCAGCGTGGCTTGTGGTGGACGTTTATTACCGCTGTAAGCAGAACGGCTGGATTTTACCCACCGTTTACGAGGGACTTTATAATCCTCTCAGCCGTCTTGCAGAAAACGAGCTTGATATGGTGCTTGATAATTACGGGCTGAGATTTTATGCATATAACCCTCTGGCAGGCGGAATGCTTACAAATAAGTATTCAGGCATAGAAGCATCGCCGTCTGACGGACGCTTTACCCATCGTCCCAACTACAAGAACCGCTACTGGAAGAAGTCTTATTTCAACGCCATTGATACTCTGAAAAATCTTTGCGCGGGGTATGGAATAACAATTATTGAGGCTTCATATCGCTGGCTGGCTTTTCATTCCATGCTCAATTCCGAACGTGGCGACGCAATTATAGTAGGTGCATCAAAGCTTGAACAGCTTGAACAGAATATTACCGCAGTTTCCGCAGGTCCGCTTCCCGAAGAACTTGCCGAAGCCTTTGAAAAAGCTTGGGAAACTACAAAAGCTGATGCTCCCGGATATTTCCGTTTCTATAATCCCAACAGCAATATCTGATTTTTCAGGAGGTTATTATGCTTAATCAGGAAAAATTTTATAATCATCTAAAAAACAACGGCGTAGATTTTTTCACCGGCGTACCCGATTCATATCTGAACGGATTTTGTAATTATCTTGTAGCAAACGCATCGGATAATGAACATATAATTTCCGCAAACGAGGGAAATGCCGTCGCAATTGCCTCAGGCCACTACTTCGCAACAGGCAGACTGCCCCTTGTGTATATGCAGAATTCAGGTATGGGAAATGCTGTTAATCCGCTTGCTTCACTTGCAGACAAAAATGTCTATTCCGTACCTATGATATGGCTCATCGGCTGGAGAGGTCAGCCCGGAACAGGCGACTGGGCTCAGCATCAGCTTCAGGGTGAGATTACCTGCTCACTGCCTGAAATTATGAATATCGAATACAAGATACTTGCTGATGATGAAGCTAAAACAGCAGAAATTCTGGATTGGGCCTGCCGTAAAGCAATGACTGAACGCTGTCCTGTGGCACTGATTGCACCGAAAGGCGTACTTGCGTCTGAAAAGAAACCCAATACAACTGATACAAGTTATCCGCTCAGCCGTGAAGAAGCAATGGAAATCGTTATGAACTGTATGCCATGTGATACTATTTATTCAGCTACAACAGGACGTGCTACAAGAGAGCTTTTCTTCCTTCGCGAAAAAAGAAATGAATCTCACTGCTGTGATTTTCTCAATGTCGGCTCTATGGGACACGCTTCTTCCGTTGCTCTGGGTATTGCAATTGCAAAAAAAGAACGCCCCGTAGTTGTTTTTGACGGCGACTGCGCCTGTATGATGCATATGGGAGCACTGACAATGGCAAGCAAAGTAAATGTACCTAATCTCATTCACATTGTTCTCAATAACGGCGCACACGAATCTGTCGGCGGTCAGCCTTCTGCCGGATTTGCAGTGGATTTTACAGGAATTGCAAAGGCTTCGGGTTATGTAACAATGAACAAACCGGCAACTACCGAAAAAGAGATTTCTGAGTTTATCTCTGCCCTTCGTAAGACAGGCAAGGCTTCTTTCCTCGAAATACGTATCCATAAGGGACTCAGCAGACCACTTCCCCCACTTGATATCTCTCATAAGGAGATTATTGATGATTTAATAAATGAGCTTAACAGAAAGGATTGTGTATAATTATGAACAGTATGGAACAGACAAGAGCTTTTTTGCAAAGGATAGGTCTTCCTTCAGGCGATGCCTATGACCTTCCCACTTCTGAAAAACGCTTTTCCGACGGCGCTCAGTTCCGTCTTGAGGTGCCCGGTATTCAGGGACCCTCAACAATGAAAACTCTTCTTGAAGAACTGGATAAGTATGGAATCAGCATACATCGTGTTACACAGACAAAGGGCATATGGACTCTTCTTGATGAAGAAATTGAAAAAATGGTGGAATATGCAAAAAAATGGCAGGTAGAGCTTATCCTCGCTATCGGTCCGCGTGCTACAACCGATACTTCTGCATCTGTCAATACTCCTGAGGGCGTGAGAATGGGCTACAGACTCCGCGGACAGGAACAGGTTATCCGTGCGGTTGAGGACGTTAAGCGTGCGGTAAGACTTGGCGTGCGTTCTTTCCTTGTTTATGATGAGGGCTGTCTCTGGGCGCTTAATCAGTTCCGCAGTGCAGGTGAAATTCCTTCTGACTGCCGTTTCAAAATATCTGCTCATACAGGTCATGGCAATCCATGCTCTGCAAAGCTTCTTGAAAGCATAGGCGCAGATTCTGTTAATCCTGTACGTGATATTCAGCTTCAGATGCTTTCCGCTATGCGTCAGGCAATTGACATTCCCATTGATATTCACACTGAAAACCCTAAATCCACAGGCGGTTTTATAAGACATTACGAGGTTCCCGAAATGATACGTGTTGCCTCACCTATCTATCTCAAAACAGGCGGAGCTGTTGCTAAAACCCACAGCTGGGATACTACAAATGAGGACGCTAAGAAACGTGCTAAGCAGATTGCTCTTGTTATGCGTGTTATCAAGGAATATTATCCCGATGCAGTTATTTCAGAGAAAGGAAGTATAGATTAATGAGACATCATCAGTATAATCCCGATTTTAATTTTGTCGTTGCACCCGAAAGCTTCAATAAATATACCTCGCGTGAGCTTTTACAGTACTGCCTCGGCGCTACTATGTATATGCCCGGCACAAAGGAATTTCTGCCGAAAATCCTGAATCGTTCTATTCCGGGGCTTACCACTATGGTTTTCTGCTTTGAGGACGCCTGCGCTGAGGCTGATGTACCTAAGGCAGAGGAAAACGTTCTTTATACTCTTGAAAGCCTCAGTACTGCTGTTGACGAAGGTGTAATCTCTCAGAATGATATCCCCCTCATTTTCTGCCGTGTACGCAGTATTCAGCAGTTCAGAAGCTTTGCTTCCCGCCTTACTCCCCATATGGCAAAGTCGCTTGTGGGTATAAACTTCCCCAAATTCAACTCAGAAAACGGCGATGAGTATTACGCTGTTCTTAAACAGCTCAATGCCGACCTTGGCGAAATCCTCTACGGTATGCCTATTATAGAAGACCCCCGTGTTGCCTTCAAGGAAAGCCGTATGCAGGAGCTTATGAGTATCCGTGCAATCCTCAATAAATATTACGACCTTGTTCTTCAGATTCGTGTGGGCGGTACTGATTTCTCCTCCTGCTTCGGTGTCAGAAGAGGCGTTGATTACTCTATCTACGATATTATGACCGTTCGTGAGTGCCTTGTGGATATCCTCAACGTGTTTACACGCAATAACGAGTTCGTTGTTTCGGGCCCTGTATGGGAATACTTCCGTGCAAGCAAGGATATGATGTTTACCGATCTTCCTAAGCATACCCTTGATGATTACCTTATGAAGCGCAAGCCTCTTGTAAACCACGAGGTTGATGGTTTAATGCGTGAGGTTATTCTGGATAAGGCAAACGGCTTTGTGGGAAGAACTGTTATTCATCCCTCACATATCAAGTTTGTCAATGGTCTTCAGGCAGTTACTCTTGAAGAATACAATGACGCCAAGCAGATTCTTTCAAGCACTGACGGCGGTGTACATAAGGGTGAAAACTCAAATAAGATGAACGAAATCAAGCCCCATACAAACTGGGCAAATAAGGTTATGATGCGTGCTATGGCCTTCGGTGTCATCGAAAATGAAAACAGCTATCTTCGCTTGTTCAGCGAAACGGCTTAATGAAATGAAGGGAGTCTTGTATTATGTGCAGGGAATTTTCTACGCCTCTTTCTGCTGATGATGTCGCTTCCCTGAATGTCGGCGATATGATTTATCTTTCGGGAGATATCTTCTGCGGAAGAGACGCTGTACTTCCTAAGCTTGTGGATATGACTGCTGAAGAAATCTCTTCTGAGCTGAATATAAATCTTGATGGCGGAGTGATTTTTCACACTGCTGTAAGTCCTGCAGGCGTGGGTCCCACTTCAAGCAACAAGCTTGAAATCGAAAGCAGTATTGCTCCCCTTTCCGCCAAGGGAATACGTCTTCATCTTGGTAAGGGCGCACTGCACCCCGAAACTGTTGCACAGCTTAACAGATATAATTCCGTTTATGCTGTTATTCCGCCTGTTACTGCTCTTCTGGGCGAGCTTACACTCTCGCAGAGGGTTGTTGCTTTCCCTGAACTTGGTATGGAAGCTCTGCACGTTCTTCAGGTGGAACGCTATCCCGTTATTATTGCCGTCGCAAAAGGAAGGAGTATCTACGAATGAGTCTTACAAAAGAACAGATCATTGACAGCGTCAGCCGTACTCTTGTTATGGCAGGTTCTTCTTTCAGAGATGATAAAATCAATGCCTATAATCGTGCTATAGAAAAGGAAACCAACCCTCAGGCAAAGTGGGTTATGGAGACTATTCTTGCAAATGCAGATTCTGCAAAGAAAAACAGCAGTCCTCTCTGCGATGATTCGGGTATTCCTCATATTGTGCTTGAAATCGGAGATGATGTTGCCGTTACAGGTGCTATGCTTGAGGCTGTCAAAAAAGGCGTTGCACAGGGACTGCGCAAGCTTCCCGGCAGACCTATGGGAATCTGCGGAGATGATATACAGAGAATCGATCAGTCAGGCGGTCTTGATACCGATCCGGCAGGCGTTCTTACTGCTCCGTTTCTTATCCGTCATACAAAGGAAAATGCCTTCAGAGTGCACATTATGATGTTCGGTGGCGGTCCTGCTATACGTGCAAAAACCTATCGTGTATTCCACAAGCATAGTGCTGATACCGTTTTTGACGAGATTATCAGCTGGGGAAAGGAAGCTGTCGCTCAGCTGGGCTGTTCACCCTGTACGCTTGCTGTAGGTATAGGACGTTCGCATTTTGAAGCTTCTTCATTAATGGTTGAAGCTCTTGTTGAAGGCACTTATGACAGACAAAGCATACACGAAAAACGTATTACTGAGGCAGTTAACGAGAGCAAAACAGGCGCTCTCGGACTTCACGGTGATACCTCTGTACTTGCAACTTTTATGAAGGTGGGTCCTCAGCGTGCAAGCGGAGTGCGTGTGGTTTGTATGCGTCCCTGCTGTTGCTTTGAACCGAGAATTGCTACGGTTGATTTATTGAATGGCTGTATTTACTGAATAATTACTTATTTATTTGGCAGTAAGCCCATGCAGGCGATTTTTTATGGTAAACACAAACGTGCAGGGGACGATGCCAACATCGTCCCCTGTTTTTACGTAATCGGTAATTCAATCTGGTGTATGGGCGGACGCCCTCGTCCGCCCGTGAACCTATTGCGGTTTTGGTACGGTCACATTAAAATTTGTAGGGGCGAACTGTGTTCGCCCGTTGGAAATCTTTGTGTCTGTTTGCGGGCGAACGCAGTTCGCCCCTACAATTTATACGCACAAGGTTTATTTAATGATTACGGTGTTTCGGGCGGATGATATCCGCCCCTACAGAATCGGCATTACGAATTGTAGGGACACGGCGTGCCGTGTCCTCATAATAAAAATGAACATACAAATTGTAAATATCGGGCGAACGCAGTTCGCCCCTACAGAATGTTTAAACCAACGATTGCGAAACAATCCACGCATATAACGGAATTATATTTTGTAATGATAACGTATAATAAATCGTCGGCGGAGGCTCCTTGTTGTCCGTCAGTGACGTACAAGCGTATTTACCAAAAATACAGTTTGCAATCCGCTTTTATTTGGACTTTATATCAATTGATTTTTTTAAATGAATGGAATATAATATTACTTGTGTTATTATAACATTTTTTGTTTTAAAATATATTCAGATAGGAATGGTTTTTCAATGGGTTTCAAGGTTGTTAAATTCGGCGGAAGCAGTCTTGCCGACGCTAATCAGTTCAGAAAGGTTGCAAATATCATCAAGAGCGATGAGAAAAGAAAGTTTGTTGTTCCCTCTGCTCCCGGAAAGAGATTTTCCGACGATATCAAGGTTACAGATATGCTCTACAAGTGCGCAGACCTTGCGGGAAGCGGTGTGGATTTCTCAGAGCCTTTCAATATCATAAAGGAAAGATACAACGGTATCATTTCCGAGCTTGGTGTTAATATCAGTCTCGATGAGGATTTTGATGCCATTGCAAACGAGCTTAAGGCTCGTCCTTCTAAGGACTTTGCAGCAAGCCGAGGTGAATTCCTCAACGGTAAGGTTCTTGCAGCTTACCTTGGTTATGAGTTTGTTGACGCTGCTGATGTTATCATTTTCGATACTAATGGTGTGCTTCTTCTTGACGAAACAGTCAAGGCTGTAAGAGAGCGCGTAATGAACCTTCCCAATGCGGTTATCCCAGGCTTCTACGGACGTACTACTGAGGGCTTTGTAAAGACCTTCTCACGCGGTGGCTCTGACGTAACAGGCTCTATCATTGCAAATGCCGTAAGAGCTGAAATTTATGAGAACTGGACAGATGTTTCGGGATTCCTTGTAACTGACCCCAGAATCGTTGAAAATCCCGATGTTATCGAGGTTATTACTTACCGCGAGCTGAGAGAGCTTGCTTATATGGGCGCTTCTGTTCTCCACGAGGACGCTATTTTCCCCGTTCGCTCAGCAGGTATTCCCATCAATATCAGAAATACAAACAGACCTGAGGACGCAGGCACTATGATCGTATCAGATGATCACGATTTCAAGGGCGAGTCTGTTGCTCATACCATCACAGGTATTGCAGGAAGAAAGGGCTTCAGCACAATCAATATCGAAAAGGCTATGATGAACAGCGAAACAGGCTTTGGTATGAAGGTTCTCAAGGCTCTTTACGAGAACGGTCTTTCCTTCGAGCATATGCCTTCGGGAATTGATACAATGAGTATTACTCTTGACAGTGCTAAGCTTGAGCCTGTACGTGATAAGGTGCTTGCGCAGATTCGTAAGGAGGTTAATCCCGATCACCTTGAAATTGAGGACGGAATTGCTCTTCTTGCCGTTGTAGGACGCAGAATGAAGAATACAAGAGGTACTGTTGCAAGAATTTTCGCAGCAATGGCTCACGCAAGAATAAATGTAAAGATGATCGATCAGGGTTCAAGCGAGCTTAATGTAATTATCGGCGTAAGCGAGCACGACCTCAACGAAGCAATCCGCCGTATTTACGATATGTTCATCAACAGCGAAAAATAGCGGGGAGCCCCCGTCGGCGATTTCGGCGGAGAACCTCCGCCGGTGGTTTATTTATGTACACCCAAAAATAGAATAAACCATTGTAGGGGCGGATATTTCCGCCCTTTTTGTCTGTGTTGGGTACAATCCGTAGGGGCTGATGCCCAAATCAGCCCACCGTACACGTGAATTTCCATTAATTTGTAAGGGCGGATAAATCCGCCCCTGTACATTTTTATCAATAAATCGCCCGAATTATTTTCTTCTGAGGATTTTCTTTGCCATTTCAAAAACGGCTCTGTAATTGCACACAACAATAAACAGAAATCCGCATACAAGATAGAAAGGATAGTACATCGGCTGAGCGATAACCACAAAGCAAAGTGCAAGAAGCACTGCTGTGTTAAGCACAAACAGCTTGAAATCCACCTTAAATGGAACATATCTTCTTGCGTCGACAATTCTTATAGCATAGCACACAAAATAGCTTATGAGAGTTGCCACAGATGCGCCCTGAATACCGAAATTCGGGATAAGCACAGCGTTAAGCACAATATTCACCACACAAGCAATAAGGCTTGTCCAGAACGAATTTTTCGTGTGCTTTGTCGCAGTGTAGATACTGCTGAGAAATTGGTTGAAGCACATCATTAAAACTGCCGTAACAAGTATGGGAGTGTACATATAAACCGTAGCGTACTCGCCGAAATTTTCAGAAGTTACAATAAGCGGAGTAACAAGCTGTACCCCCGCAACGAGAAATCCCGAAGCAATAAACATTATAGACTGATACACCGAGAAAACCTTTTCATAGAAATTGCTTCTGTCGTCAGAGTCATTTTCCGTAATAGCCGACATATTCCACGCCTGGAAGAAAATTGTTGAAACCATAGAAATCAGGTTGGGAATTTTCGTAGCATAGCCGTAAATACCCGCAGAAGCTTCACCAAGAACAACTCCCTCACGGGCGGGCTCCATATAGCGGATAAAAATTCGGTCTGAAAAGCCTGTGATGATCCACATAACAGCTGTAGGAATAAGAGGCACGGCAAATGCCAGCATAGCCTTTGCAAGAGCGGGATTGAAATATCTTATGTTGAGGAATTTATAGAGCTTTGCAACGGTAAAAAGGAAAAGTGCCGAGCAGAAATCAGAAAGAATTACCGAGAGCATAAAGCCCTTTACACCCATTCCGAGATGAGAAATAAAGATTATGTTGAAGATGAAAAGGGTGAGTGTTGTTAAAATTCCGTCGAATGAGAAAAGCTTTACCATACCTCTTGAACGGACAAACTGAGAGCACAGCGAACGGAATGCCGAGGTGCATATATACACAAGAAGCATAATTGTATAGCCCTGAAGATAATCAAGGAATGATACCATTCTCAACAGCGGAGAAATAATGAACATCAGAACAAGTCCACAGCCCGAAAGACAGCACGCCGAGGTAAAAACCTCTTTTTTGTTGTAGTTCTTATCAAGACCAAATCTGATTATAGCGTCTGCCATTGAAAGAGTAAAAATGGGAATAAGGAAATTTGCTGATATTTCAAGAAGCTCCTTGGTACTGCTGTCTGAAGGATTGATATTTGCTGTGTAAAGCCTTGTAAGAAACAGCACAAGAAGCTTTGAGCCGAAGCTTCCTATGGCGAAGATAACGGTATTCATCGCCAGCTTTTTATATTTATTCATAATTCACACTCCGTAGAAGAAAAAAATACACACATATTATAGCACAAAAACTCATTTATGTCATTAAAAAGGATTATTTTTCTGAAAAAAAGCAATATTTCGCAGAAAATGCAACATTTTTGAAAAAAAAAGTCATTTACAAACAGTAATTTATGATGTATTATTTAAATATAGTACAAAGCTTATCTTACCCTCCCCTCGAAAATCAACCGTAAAATAAGGCGAATTTTATCGGTCTTTTCATAAAGATTGCTTTGTTCATCTAATCTTTTCAGGCTTGCCGGAGAGCCGGAAAAATCCCTCTCTAAAATTTTCCGGGAATTATTTTTTCCCGACTCCCTCTCAAAATGTAAAAGCTCCGGCACTAATTTCAGGACATTAAGAAAAAGACTGCTTTTAAAGGCAGTCTTTTTTTTGCACATTATTGCTTTTCAAACATAAGAACGGGATAGCCCTCGTAATATGGCTTTACAATTTCGGGGTGAGCGTCGGCATAGGCAAAAATCTTCTCGCCGAGTCCCTCTTTAAGAAAATCCACAAGCTGTGAAAGCGGACGGTTGTAAAGCTCATCGCAGATTGAAGCGATTGTAATAGCTCTTCTTCCGCCGATATTCATAATGCGGTAAGGCCATATACGGCAGTCAAAAGGCTTTTCATCGCCCAGCATACAGCCATTTTCGGTAAGAGCGGGACATGAAAAAAGTCCTTCATCATCAAACTCGCTCACCTTGAAAATATAGCCACCCTCAACAGGCAGAAACTGCGTATCAGGAGCTTTTTCAAGAATTTTATTTTTTATATCCTCAGTGAATACAGGAGTCTCCCACACATCATATCTGTCAAAAACACAGCACAGACGGCAATTTGCACAGCTTTCACCGCTGAGAATTTTTTTCAGCATAGAATTTTCCTTTCTGATTAAATAATATGTAGGGGCGGATGCCCACATCCGCCCGAATTCACATTTTTTTAACGTTTTGGTGTCTCGTGTTATATGCGGGACGTCGGGGACGCCGTCCCCTACATTTTGTAAAGTTACCGTGCCTAAAATTTACGCATCCCGTTTAATGTGTTGCGAAAATACCGGCGGAGGTACTCCGCTTATTCCTCGTCGTCGGGCTCGGCCTCGATAATAACCTCGTTTGCTTCGTCAGCCTTTGCGTCCTCTTCCTGAGCCTTTATCTGCTCTTCGGTAAGCTGTTCAACCTTTTCGGTTTCAGCAGAGTCATCGTGCTCGGCACGTGTAAATGCAACCACACGCACATCATCGTGAACTCTCATAACACGGACGCCCTTAGCTGTACGTCCCATAATGCGTACATCGCTTGCGAGAATTCTGATAATAACGCCCTCGCTTGAAATGAGGATAATATCGTCTTCCTCGTCAACTATTTTAATTCCGCAGACATTTCCGCGCTCTTCATCAGTCTTGTAGTTTGTAAGACCGTAGCCTCCTCTGCCCTGAATACGATAATTTTCAAGAGCAGTTCTCTTTCCGTAGCCCTTGTCGGTAACGGTAAGCAGAGTAGCTCCCTCACGTACACGAGCCATAGAAACAACGCAGTCGCCCTCACGGAGCTTGATAGCTCTTACGCCGTGAGCAGAACGTGAAAGTGGACGTATCTTGTCCTCTTCAAGTCGGATAGCATAGCCGTTCTTTGTAGCAACAAAGAGCTGAGCGTTTCCGTCGGTCATACGAACGCCTGAGATCTCATCTCCCTCGTCAAGACCGATAGCGATAAGACCGTTCTTGCGGACATTTCTGTACATTGAAAGGTTGGTACGCTTGATTTTACCGTTCTTAGTAACCATAACGATATATTTATCATCGCTGAAATCGGTGGTCTTTATCATCGCAGCGATCTTCTCGCCCTCGTCAAGAGGAAGAAGATTTATAAGGTTAAATCCGCGTGAAGCCTTTGTTCCATCTGGAATTTCAAAGCATCTCAGCTTATACATAATGCCCTTGTTCGAGATAAACAGGATACTGTCGTGAGTAGAGCAGATAAACATCTCCTCAACGTAATCCTCCTCACGCTGTTTCATACCTGTAACACCGCGTCCGCCTCTTCTCTGGATCTTATACTCATCAACGGGCATTCTCTTGATATAGCCGTTATGTGTAAGAGTAACAACGCAGTCCTCAACGGGAATAAGGTCCTCAACATCAACCTCACCGCTTACATTTTCGATATCAGTTCTTCTCTTATCGCTGAACTTTCTGCGGATTTCATTGAGGTCGTTCATAATAATCTCGTATACTCTTGAAACGTTTGCAAGAATATCCTCAAGGTCAGAGATTTTAGTTAACAGTCCGTATAATTCATCGGTAATCTTCTGACGCTCAAGACCTGTGAGCTGTCCCAGTCTCATCTGAACGATAGCGTCAGCCTGTTCTGATGAAAGACCTGTCTGCTCTTCAAGAGTAATACCTGAAAGGTCATACTGAGCACGGTCAAGGAGAGCTGACATATCAACGTCCTTGAAGCGCTCCATCATACGCTCCTTAGCCTCAGGAATAGTCTTGCTTGAGCGAAGTATAGCAATAACCTCGTCGATATAGTCTGCAGCAAGCACGAAGCCCTGAAGGATATGAGCACGCTCCAAAGCCTTTCTCAGCTCATAGCGGGTACGTCTCTGGATAACGTCAACCTGGAAGTCAAGGTAATTCTGAAGCATCTGCTTGAGGGTGAGTATCTTAGGCTCGCCGTTTACAAGAGCAAGCATAATTATACCCACAGTATCCTGAAGCTGAGTCAGAGCGAAAAGCTTATTGAGCACAATAGTGGGATTAGCGTCCTTTTTAAGCTCAATAACAACACGCATACCGTCCTTGTCAGATTCATCACGCAGGTCGTAAAGTCCCTCTATCTTCTTATCTCTTGCAAGCTGATTGATGCTCTTGAGCAGACGCTCCTTACGAAGCATATAGGGAATTTCGTCTACGATAATGCAGTTTCTTCCCTTTATTTCCTCAAAGTGAGTACGTGAACGCAGAGTAATCTTACCTCTGCCCGTACCGTAAGCTGCACGTATACCCGATCTTCCCATAATAATACCGCCTGTTGGGAAATCAGGGCCCTGAATATGCTCCATAAGCTCTTCAAGAGAGCAGTCGGGATTATCAATAAGAAGGGAAAGAGCGTCAATAACCTCGCCCAGATTATGAGGAGGAATATTTGTAGCCATACCTACAGCGATACCAACCGAGCCGTTTACAAGCAGGTTTGGAAATCTTGAAGGAAGCACAACAGGCTCTTTAAGACGGTCATCGTAGTTTGAAGTGAAATCGACAGTTTCCTTGCCGATATCGGTAAGCATATCAAGAGTAAGCTTAGCCATTTTTGCTTCGGTATAACGGTAAGCGGCAGGACCGTCGCCGTCGATTGAACCGAAGTTACCGTGTCCGTCAACAAGGGGATATCTCATAGAGAAGTCCTGAGCAAGACGAACAAGAGCGTCGTAAACGGAAGCGTCACCGTGTGGGTGATATCTACCGAGAACGGCACCTACTGTATCGGCACATTTTCTGTAAGGCTTTTCGGGGGTAAGTCCGTTTTCGTGGAGCGTATAGAGAATACGTCTGTGAACGGGCTTAAGACCGTCTCTTACATCGGGAAGAGCACGTGAAACGATAACCGACATAGCGTAATCCAGCATGGATTTGCGCATTTCATCGACTATTTCACTGTCTATAATGTTTGTATTATCGTTATAAAGCAATTTTTTTACCTCCTGAAGAGAATAGTTTACTTCATATTATTATCTTGATTTTATCAGAAGCAGTAAGGATAATATGAAAACTAAAGCTGACACTGCTGTTTGTATCCTTTTCAGCCTTTTTTCTTTTTCTTTCATAACTTCCTCAGTATATGTTCTGTATCTCACTGATGAAGTCAATGAAATAATAATTCCCGGAATGAGTATTCCTAAATCCAGCATTACAATAAAGCCGGCATAGAATACATCTCCCGATGATTCACTTGTCTCAAACAAGCTGTAGTAGGCATTTCTAAGGAAATCATTGCTGATATACTGCCTGTAGAAGAAAAATGCAGTAATCAATGATAATGGCAGTTTTATTAGAGCTGTTAATATCCTGTGACTGTACAGCAACAGCAATGTAACGGCTACTGTAACAATGGGAATTATCAGAGAAATATAAACATTTAAATGCCATGCAAGCAATATTCCCCAATACATTGCAGTGACGAAAAAAGCACCAGCCACCAAGCTGTGTATCACATCATTACAGGCTATAGGTATTTTTTTCATTTTTAAATTTCCTTACTTTGTGATTTAAGAAAGTGCAGTCTTTTCAGTTTATATCTTTTACTTGATACTCAGCGACTTGTTATTTATCTCCCTTACAGCCTCAAGCTCATACTCGGAAAAGTCCTTTTTCGGAATAATATAGAAGGCAGATTTTCCGATATACAGGAGAAAGAACTCATCATACTCATCAACGGAAACCTCGCTTGTAATTTCGATTGCTGTCCTTTCGGGAGTATCGTCATATGTATCGGTATCAATAACCTCGTCCTGCTGAAAATCCTCAGAGGGCGTTTCAACTGAGTTCTCCTCTGCGGGTAATTCTTCGGTAGAGTCAGAGTTTTCCACATTTTCCTCACCCAGTGTTGAAATGTAGATAAAATTCTCTGTCATTTCAAGCTTATAGACGGGCTCGCCCATAGCTTTCACCGTATCAACGATATTTCTTCTGATTTTTCTCGGATTATACCACTCGCGGAAGGCAAATCCAAGACAGAGGAAAATGAGAACATAGCTGAAAAGGTTTGATGGGTCCTTGAAAGCGGAAATGACATAAACAACGGCAATAATGAGGAAAATGCCCATAAACAGGTAAGATTTCGGGTAGACATTCTTTTTCATATGGCAGTTGTAGGCTTTGCAGAAAAGCTCATAAGGAATGGAATACTCCTTATCGACAATAATTTTTTCTTCCATAGAAGCTCCTTTCGCGGAGATTTATATTACTGAAAGTATATTAAATATCCAGATTCTGAACGTACTTGGCATTTTTCTCGATGAAGTTACGTCTTGGCTCTACCTTATCGCCCATAAGTATCGAGAAGGTTTCATCAGCCTTCATAGCGTCCTCCATAGAAATTTTTATCATAGTACGTCTTTCGGGGTCCATAGTAGTCTCCCAGAGCTGTTCGGGATTCATCTCACCAAGACCCTTATATCGCTGGATTTCAACCTTGTACTTGCCGTCTTCCGAAAGCTCGGCGATATACTTGTCACGCTCGGCGTCGGAAAAGGCATACTTTATCTTCTTGTTTCTCTCTACACGGTAAAGAGGAGGCTGAGCTATATAGATATTACCATTTGTAATAAGAGGTCTCATATAGCGGAAGAAGAATGTGAGAAGCAGAGTTCTGATATGAGCGCCGTCAACGTCGGCATCGGACATAATGATAACTTTGCCGTAGCGGAGCTTCTCAATATCGAAGTCCTCGCCGATACCTGTACCCAGAGCAGTTACAACAGGCAGAAGCTTATCATTGCCGTAAATCTTATCTATACGAGCTCTTTCAACGTTGAGCATCTTACCCCAGAGTGAAAGGATAGCCTGATATTTACGGTCTCTTCCCTGTTTTGCAGAGCCTCCCGCAGAGTCTCCCTCGACGATATACATTTCGTTATATCTGATATCTCTTTCCTGGCAGTCAGCGAGCTTTTCGGGCATAGGAGAGCGTCCGAAAGCATTTTTCTGTCTTTCATTCTCACGTGCACGCTTTGCAGCCTCTCTTGCCTTAAGTGCAGCAACGCTCTTTTCGAAAATCATCTTACCCACATCGGGATTTTCCTCAAGGAAATTCATAAGCTTTTCCTGAACCATTTTCTCGATAAAAGGCTTTACTTCGGGATTTCCAAGACGTCCCTTAGTCTGTCCCTCAAACTCACACTCGGTAAGCTTTACAGAGATAATAGCAGTAAGGCCCTCTCTTACGTCGTCGCCAAGTAGCTTTTCCTTATCCTTAAGCAGATTCATTTTTCTGCCGTACTCGTTTATAACCTTTGTAAGAGCGTTCTTGAAGCCTGTTTCGTGAGAACCGCCGTCTTTAGTGTGGATATTATTTGCAAACGAGAGGATTATCTCGTTATAGCTGTCGTTGTACTGAAGAGCAATCTCAGCGACAGAGTCGCCCTGTGAGCCTGAAATGTAGATAACATCACCGCTTAAGCTTTCAAAGCCTCTTGTAGCGTGGATATGCTCTACAAACTGACGGATACCGCCCTCATAATGGAGCGTTTCGCTGAAGAGATTTTCCTCGTCACGATTATCCGAGAAAACAATTCTGATACCTGCATTAAGGAAAGCCTGTTCACGCAGTCTTTTCAGCAGAGTTTCACAGTCATACTCGGTAGTTTCAAAGATTTCTCCGTCAGCCTTGAAGGTAACAGAAGTACCTGTTTCGTTTGTATCGCCTATAACCTCAAGCTGTTTATCGTAGTGACCTCTTTCAAAACGCTGGAAGTAAACGTGCCGGCCGTCCTTAACAGTAAGCTCAAGCCACTCTGAAAGGGCATTTACAACAGAAGCACCAACGCCGTGAAGACCGCCTGAAACCTTATAGCCTCCACCGCCGAACTTACCGCCTGCGTGGAGAATGGTATAAACAACAGTCGCAGCGGAAATACCCTCTTTAGGGTGGATACCTACAGGTATACCTCTTCCGTTATCTGAAACTCTGATAATATCGCCGGGAAGAATCTCAACGGTAATTTCCGAGCAATATCCCGCCAATGCTTCGTCGATAGAGTTATCAACGATCTCGTAGACAAGGTGGTGGAGACCGCTTGGACCTGTTGAGCCGATATACATACCGGGTCTTTTTCTTACAGCTTCAAGACCTTCCAGTACTTGTATGTCGTTTTCATCGTAATTCTGATTCTGCTGAGTCATTAAATTACCTCCATTTGTTAAGGTTGAATTTATTATTTGCCCAATTTATGGGATTATTTTCTATGTAATTGCATATATCGGAAAATTCATTTTCGCTTCGTATAATGTGGTCGAAATATGATTTCTGCCATAATTTAATACCCGAATTTTTTGAAACATATCTTTTCATAGATCCGATTACCTTAGGTATTGTAGGGGCGGATATCATCCGCCCGTCATCTGCTTTTTCATAATCGTGCATTATTGAAATTACAATATGAACGTGATCCGGCATAATAACGTATTTTATTGCCTTAATGTCATCATAATGATTTTCTATCTGATTAATGGAATACTCCAATAATTTTCCTGTTTCTGTTAATTCGGTAATCGGGCGGATAATATCCGCCCCTACAGATTCTTCACGTATTTTGCACAGGTACTGAACCCTGTCCTTGGTACAGATTGTAATGAAATACAATCCGTTGCGGGAATAATCGTGATTTACAAGACGATTATGTTTTCTATGTAATACCGACCGCACTGTAACTCACCACTTTTGCCCTGTAGCTTTCGCCGTCTTCATAGAATCTTATTATAAAAGCTATTTTTCCTGCCCTGCATTTGTATTGAGCAACGAGATTTTTCTCTCTCATTTCTTCTATGACATTGCCGTTATCCAGCTTCTGTCCGACATAAACCGAGCTTGTTATTTCACCGCGGAAATTGTTTTCCATAAAATCGCTGTAGCTTTCAACCGAGCTGAAATTAAAATTAGCGTCGTGGTCCTGAGCTATTGATACAGTCCAGTATCGTTCGGGCTTAACATCATCAAGCTCCATCATATATTTATTTTCGAGAAAATCAATTCTTTTTTCAGTAAAAATTCTGTATTCCACAGGAATCAAAGCTCTGTAACAGGAAAAAAAGAATAAAGCAATGAACAGAAGAAGCGATGCCAATATGAGAATTTTCTTCTTTTTCTTTTTTCTGTTTTCTATTATTTCAAGTGAAGCTGAGTCATACTCCTCTTCGCTTTCAAAAAACATACCGTCTTTCTCAAACATCATAATCCCCCGTTACAACAACTCATTATCTCTATCGCTTTCCTACAGACTTCCCGCAAGAACTCCCCCGCCGTTTCCAAGCCTTTTCCTCAGCGTAGAAGCGGAAAGCTGAGAGATATATAGCCTCTCAACGCCGTTTTTCATAACGATAACGAAGCTTTTTGGCATATCCATAGTGGCATACACACAGCGTTTTTCCTTTTCTGCGCGGTCAAGAAGCCTTTTTGTGCACTTGCCGACGGTAGTATTCTCAATATCGAAGATACCCACGATATCACGCACATCAACGGAGTAATCATTCCCCAGATGAAGATACATTATCGGTCACCTCCGTAATTTCCCCTGCTGAAATTCTAAGGATTTTTCCCTTTATTTCGGGAAGCAGAGCACCCTCGTTACAGGTAGTAATAAATACCTGCATATCCCTGATAATATCGAAGACAAAGCGCTGACGTTTTTCGTCGAGCTCGCCCATAACGTCATCGAGAAAAACAACGGGAGCTTCCTTACATTTTTTCCTGAAAATCTCAGCCTGAGCAAGCTTCATAACAAGAGCAGAGCTTTTTATCTGTCCCTGCGAGCCGTATTCACGGGCGCTTATCCCGTTGATTTTGATGATAATTTCATCTCTGCCCACACCCACATTGGTGCGTCCTGTTTTAATGTCATACTCACGGCTTTCGCAGAGCTTCTGATAATATTTTTCTATAGCATTTTTATCACAGGGATTATCAAAATCCTCAGGTTTATATATATTTGAGCGGTATTCAAGCTCAAGATTCTCCTCACCGCCTGAAATGGTATTATATAGCCTTCCGCATATCTCATTGATTTTCGAGATATAGTCATTGCGCATATAGGATATCAGAGCTCCCTCATGAGAAGCCTGTCTGTCCCACACATCGAGGATATCCTCTTTCACATTCCCCTGCATAATTTCTTTAAGCAGAGCGTTACGCTGATTCATAATACCGTTATGCTTTGTAACGTGAACGACGAAAAGCGGATTAAGCTGAGAAGAAGCCATATCAATAAAGCTTCTGCGTTTTTCCGGCGAGCCTTTGACAATCTCCACATCATCGGGAGTAAAGGCAATGCACTTGAAAACGTCGAAAAGAGCTCTTGAGCCTCTCAGCTTCACGCCGTTAAGGAAGAGATTTTTCTGTAAAACAGCGGATTTTATCATTTCAAAGGAGATTTTCTGTTCTCTTAAATCGTCCTTTATTTTTATCTGAGAGCTCATTTTATTTCCGCCGAGGCAGATATAGTCCTTTTCCTTAGAGCCCCTGAAGCTTCTGCAACCTGAAAGGATCCACATAGCTTCGATAAGATTGGTTTTACCCTGGGCATTCTGTCCCACGATGATATTGTATTTAGTATCGGGCTCAAAGGAAATTCTTTTAAGATTTTTAAAGCCTTCTATCTGAGCATAGGTAATAATCAAACCACAGTTACCTCATCACCGAAAACAGAAACCTTATCACCGCTTCTGATTTTTTTACCTCTCATAGTGCAGACCTCGCCGTTTACGAGGACCTCGCCGTTCTGAATGAGAATCTTAGCCTCACCGCCTGTTTCGGCAAGCCCTGAAAACTTAAGCAGAGCGTCAAGCTTTATAAATTCTGTTGTAATTGAAATTCTTGAATCAGCCATAAAAATACACCTTTCAGCGATATTTTCAAAAAAAGTGAAGTTAATTTATCTTCTGTATCTTGTTATTTTCGTCCTTATAGTACATCTGAGCAAATTCGGGATTAATCTCAGCAACAGCGTCGAATTTATCGGGATTCTGCTTACAGTAGCTGTAAGCGAACTTAGGCTTGTTTCTGATTTTGTTATCGAAATCCTTTTCAGCAATCTTATCGGGAAGCTGTCTTGAGAGATACACAAAGGAGAAAACAGCTCCCGCACCGCATACAGCAGTAACAAGCAGACGTATTACAATTCCTTCAATATTTGTAAAAGCAACAAGAGCAAGTCCCGCAAGCAAAAGTGCCACAACGCTGAAAACAGCCGAGCAAAGTGTAGCCTTAACGGAATACTGATACATTTTGTAGATAATCATAGTAAAAAAGCTCCTTAATTCTTAAGCTGAATAGGCATAACGAGGAAGATATAGCTGTCGCCCTCAAGAGGAAGAATCTCTATAACCTTCATAGCGCCGTTGAAGCAGAGTCTGATTTTGTCGCCCTCGCAGGCACGCAGAGCCTCAAGAAGAAGCTTATTGTTAAAGCCTATAGTAACAGTTTCGCCTGAAATATCGGCAGGAATAACGTCATTGATCTTACCGATACCTGTTTTACAGCTGATTTTCATACTGCCGTCAGCGATTTCGCATCTGATAGCAGACTTGTTCTTCTCATCGATAAGAAGCGAGCATCTTTCAAGACAGGTCGAGAATTCCTTTTTGCTGATAATAACCTCTGTTTTACAGCCATTTGGTATACTCAGCTTATAGTTATGGAAATTACCCTCAAGGAGTCTTGAAATAACGAAAACGTTGTTGACCTCGAAGATTATGTGGCGGTTGTTTGTTGAGATATTGCAGACCTTATCCTCAGAATCGTCCTTGATAAGAGTAGAAACCTCAAGCACAGCCTTTTTCGGAACTACAAAGTGGTAATTATCGGGACACTCGATAAGCTCCTTACGGATAGCGAGTCTGAAACCGTCGATAGCAACCATATTGAAGCTTCCGTCCTCGATATCAAAAAGCTCGCCTGTAAGTATAGGTTTGCTTTCATTAAGAGAAGCAGCGTAGCTTGTCTGGGTGATCATAGATTTAAGAGTGCTCTGCTTTACAGAAAATGTCTTTTCAGCGTCAACCTTTGGAAGATCGGGATACTCACCTGCTGACATAGCTGAGAAGCTACACTCTGTAGCACTGCACGAAATATTGATAACGAGATTTTCGTCAACGTCAAAAGTGATAGTATCACCTGACATACGTCTTGTAAACTCGCTGAAGAGTCTTGAGCTTACAACGAACTCACCGCTGTCCTGAGTATCTGCGCTGATTGAGGTGATAATGCCGATTTCAAGGTTATAAGCGGTAAGCTCAAGACTACCCGGAGAAACCTTTACCTTGATACCCTCAAGAGCAGAAATAGTAGACTTAGGTGAAACGGCTCTTGAAACGTTGCTGATAGCCTCGCTGAGCTCCTGTTTATTGCATATAAATTTCATATTAATCATAACCTCCGAAGAAAATAGCAGACAGAATTAACAGTAAAAAGTCTGCACATAAAATTTAGCATAGCGAAAGAGAGCGAAAAATAAGATAAGATAAGTATATAGATATTGTTGTTGTTGTTGTGTCGGTGGAAAAGTTTAAATGTCTGTTTTTTGGCTTGTACAAGGGAAAAACTCGTCCACAGAGAGCTGTTTGTAAATTGTGGTGAAATGTGAAGAAAAAATAGCGTCACAAAAAAACTGTTGGAAAGGTTTAAATTTGTGGAGTTGAAGTTGAAGAATAGTTGAGAATTTTGTGGAAAGAGGATTTTTTGTGATTTTTCACTGCATATCAGTGTGAAAAATGTTCACACCGCAAAGGTTGAAGAGGTTGAAAGCGGTATTTTTCCTTACGGTACAGAGTACAGGATTGTACTGTTATCGGGAAATTTTACCTTTTCTGCAATTCAACGATGTTTTAAACAAAGTGTTGAAAACTTTGTGGAGACGCATTTTTTATTCAGATTATTTGTATGCGGACACGGCGTGCCGTGTCCCTACAATTTTACATTCAAAATTGCGTTTGTTACACGGGACGATGTGGGCAGTGTCCCTTACATTGTTACATTCAAATTTTTGTTTGTTACGTGGGACGATGTGGGCATCGTCCCCTACAGATATGTAAATTATACCTTGCTCTTGTCTCTGATGTTCTTGATAATGTCGTTAACAAGACCGCTGAGGTTTGAATCCTTCTTGATACCCTCGGCAACGCTGTTTACGGAATAAACGATAGTAGAGTGGTCTCTTCCGCCGAATTCCGTACCGATTGAAGCAAGAGGCATCTGTGTGATTTCTCTTACAACGTAGATAGCAACCTTACGGGCTGTAGAAATCTGCGAGCTTCTCTTGTTTGAACGGATATCATCGGGTGAAACTCCGTAAACGGTAGAAACCTCTGAAATAATCTTCTCAACGGTAATCGGGATAGGCTGGTCATCGGTAAGAACGTCTCTGATAACGCTCTGAGCCATAGAAATTGTGATAGGACTTCCCGCAAGATGATTTAAAGCCTTGAGCTTAAGAACAGCACCCTCAAGCTGACGGATATTCGATTTAAGGCGGTTAGCCATAAATTCAGCAACCTCGCTGGGCATCTTAAGGCTTAAAAGCTCTGATTTGCGGTTGATGATAGCAAGTCTTGTCTCGTAATCAGGTGCAGAAATATCCGCAATAAGACCGCCCTCAAAACGAGTTCTCAGACGCTCCTCAAGAGTAACAAGCTCCTTTGGGGGCTTATCTGAGGTAATAACTATCTGCTTGCCCTCCTGATAGAGCTTGTAGAAGGTATGGAAGAACTCTTCCTGCATACGCTCCTTATGGGCAAAGAACTGGATATCGTCGATAAGAAGAAGGTCAGCATTTCTGTATTTATCGTGGAAATCCGAAATAACGTTTGTATTCAGAGCGTTGATAAGGTCGCTACCGAAGTTTTCACTTGTAACGTAAACAACGTTGAAATCGGGGTGATTATTCTGAACCTCGTGGGCAATAGCTGTGATAAGGTGAGTCTTTCCCATTCCCGAAGGACCGTAGATGAAAAGAGGATTATACTCAGAAATTGTCTTTGTACCGCAGTTTTTGGCTACAGACTTACTGCAGGCAAGGGCAAATTCATTTGAACGTCCCTGGATAAAGGTTTCGAATGTGTAATCGTAATTTGCGAATTTATAGCTTCTTTCAAGCTCAGCGTGCTTTCTGTCAAGCTCAGCGTCTGTAGGCACGTGGATATTCGCAGGCTTTTCGTCAGAAGCAACCTCGATAACTATTTCTGTTTCAAAGCCTAAGATATTCTGGAAAGCCTCGGTAAGCGCAGGCCTGAAGTTGCTGAGAACGATATTCCTCTGAAACTCTGTGGGAACGCTGAAAACAGCGCGCGAGCCGTCAAGAGTAACGGGCTTCATAGCGTTTATCCAGGTAGTAACGCCTATTTCTGGGATTTTATTGTTTTCAAGACAATAATTTTTTACATTTTCAAAAACTTCTTCAAAAGAATTCATTTTAAACCTCCGTAAAGAATATTTTGGTTGAAGGGATAGTCCGGCAGAGTACAAAAACAATGGAATACAGGCAATTTTACTGAAAAAAACCGGAAAAATCTGCGCCGAACGATACTCGCCTATTATAATATACTATTAATTATAACATAACACTGTTGAAAAATCAAGCTTTTTATATAATATAAACCTATAAAAAATGGAGAAGAAAAATGCTCTGCAAACAGTAAAAATGCATATATGAAAACAGTTATTTCAAGAGAAATATAAGGCTATTGCATAACAGCGGTTAACATAGTAATGTTGAAAAAAAGCTTCAAATAAACGTTCAGTCTTGGATAAAATATATAAAAATACCATAAGGAAGGAAAAATTTTCGCAAACTGCTTGACAGAGTCGTTTTTTTGGGATATAATCATTAGGTAAGTGCAGACATAACTATGCCATAAGTGTATAGTCTGACTGCTTAAAATGTGAAAAAAGCAAATATAGCTTTTTGCAGTATATATATTTGCGCAGAGAGGAGGACACTGCATTATGAAGAGAACATACCAGCCCAAGAAGCTTCACAGAAAGAAGGAGCACGGCTTTATGAAGAGAATGGCTACGAAGAACGGAAGAAAGGTTTTAGCTCGTAGAAGAGCCAAGGGCAGAGCAAGATTAACTCACTGATGCGAGGCTGACCACAAATGTATTTTTGTGGTCTTTTTTGTTAGCTGATTTAAATTCAAAGGTGGGAGCGTTCTTCTCTCCCCTGCTTATTACACTGTCCCGTTTAAAAGAAAAATATGCTATATACAGAAATTCTTAATGATAACAAGATTTTCCTTGCCCTTTACAAGAAAGGGAAATTCACAGCTTCAAAATATACGGTCATTTACGTAAAGCCTAACGGCAGACCGTATAACAGATTCGGTATAACCGCAGGAAAGAAAATAGGAAATGCCGTCTGCAGAAACAGGGCCAAGCGCCTTATCAGACAGGCCTACAGGGATTTTGAAATAAGACTTCCTGTGGGGCTTGATATCGTTATTGTGGCAAGAGCGCCTATCTGCGATATAAAATACGGCGAGCTCTATGAGTATATGGATAAATACGGTGCAGAGGCAATCTGCCGTATGGCTGAAAAATCAGCTGATAAGAGAAAATGAAATTTGTTTTAAAGAGTATTATCAGATTTTATCAGAAGTTCATCTCACCTATGTTTCCCGCAAGATGCAAGTACTACCCTACCTGCAGCAGCTACGCTCTTACCGCTATCGAGCGTTTCGGCGCTGTGAGAGGTACTCTGCTTGCTGTGTGGAGGCTTCTGAGATGTAACCCCTGGTCTATGGGCGGGATAGATTACGTTCCCGAAAAATTTACGTTCAAGGTAAAGAAATATGATTATTCGGCTATGGGAAGCGATGAAGAAGAGGCTTCCTGTACCGCTGAGAAAGAAGATAATTGAGAGGTATTTTAAATTGAGTCTTTATGATATTATAGGTTATCCCTTCGGCTTCCTTATGAGCTGGATCTATAACTTTGTGGGCAACTATGGAATCGCTATTATCCTGTTTACCGTTATTACAAAGCTTCTGCTTTTCCCGGTAAACTATAAAACACAGAAGAATTCTGCAAGAATGCAACTTCTTAACCCTAAGCTTGAAAAGCTCAGAAAGAGCTATGCAAATAACCCTACAAGACTTCAGGAGGAACAGCAGAAATTATATCAACAGGAAGGCCTTAACCCTATGGCTTCATGTATGCCTTCAATGATTCAGATGCTTCTGCTTTTCGGTGTGCTTGACGTTGTTTACAAGCCCCTTACACATATCCTTCGATTCAGTAAGGAAGTAAAGACTTCGGCTATGGATATTGCTTCAAATATCCTTACAGGCGCAGGTAAGGACGCTATCAGGTCAAGTGACCTGAGAAACGAGCTTCTTACTATGGAACAGCTTAACGCTCACCCTGATAAATTCAGCGAAATCGGCGAAAACTTCAAAGAGCTCGTTATGGAATTCAGCGAGAATTTTGCCGTATTCGGCGTAAACCTGGGTAAAACTCCTGATTTCAGCCCTGAGGTATGGAACAAGGAAAGCATTATCCTCTTCCTTATCCCCTGGATCGCAGGTATCGTTCAGCTCGCTATGACAATTTATACACAGTGGCATTCAAAGAAGAATAACCCCGCAATGCAGAATATGGGCTGTATGAACATTATGTTCTACAGTATGCCCTTCCTTTCAGTATGGTTTGCATTCAAGGTTCCTGCCGGTGTAGGCTACTACTGGATCTGGTCATCAGTATTTTCATTCCTTATTTCTCTTGGTCTTAACCTCTACTTTACTCCCGAAAGAACTAAGAAGATAAATGAGAAGGAAAAAGAAAAAGCACGTATTTACGCAGAAAAGCACCCCGATAAAAAGAGCTTCTATCAGAAAATGCTCGAACAGCAACAGATGATGGAGCAACAGCAGAACGGCAGTGCTTCAAGAACAGACGCTAACGGTAATAAGATTTCACGTTCGGAAATGAATAAGCAGAACCGCGAGCGTATAAATGACGCAAGAAAACGTATGGCTGAGAAATACGGCGACGTTTATGATAATAACGATGAGGATTGATTACTCATCAGGGAGGTATTAAAATGACAGAGATTTTTACAGCAAAAACCATCGAAGAGGCAAAGGCCCTTGCCGTTGAAAAATTCGGAAAAAAAATCGATGAAATTAAGTTTGAAATCATCGATGAGGGCAAAAAAGGATTTCTCGGAATAGGCAAGACAGACGCTAAGGTAAAGGCTACTTACGTTGAAACCGAGATAAAGAAGCCTGTTGAAGCAAAGCCCGCTTCAGTTGAGAAAAAGGCAGAGGCTCCTGTTGTGGCTAAGAAGGCTGAGCCTGTGACTGAAAAGAAGGCAGAGACTGCTCACGCTAAGGCTGAGGAGAAGAAGGAAGAAGCTAAGGCTTGCGAAGAGGAAAAGACAGAGAATTTCACAGATGATGATGAGTATTCTATCGAAAACTTTACTCTTATCGAGGATAACTCACTTGTAAATCCTAAGGTTAAGCTTGCTATGGACTACATCACAAGCGTTCTTAATGCTATGGACGTTACTGCTGAGTTCAAGGTTTATCAGAACGAAACAGGCGCTATTATCGAGGTTGAAAGCGATAATAACGGCTCTATCATAGGCAGAAGAGGCGAAACTCTTGACGCTATCCAGTATCTTTGCTCAATTATCGCTAACAAGGGCGATAAGGACTATTTCCGTATTACAATCGATTGCTTCGGCTACCGCAAGAAGAGAAAGGAAACTCTTGAACAGCTTGCAGGTAAGGTTGCTAAGTCAGTTCTCAGAACAGGCCGTTCACAGCCCCTTGAGCCTATGAACCCCTATGAGAGAAGAGTTATCCACTCTGCAATTTCTGAAATCGAAGGCGTTTCTTCACGCTCAGTAGGCGAGGAGCCCTACAGAAAGATCGTTATTTCTTCTAATAACCCCAGAAAGGGCGGTAACGGAAGAAGAGGCAGAAACGATAACAGAAGAGGCGGAAACGGCGGTAAGGGACGTCAGAACAGAAGCCGTGAGCCATTCGAGGCAAGAGAAATCGACCTTTCAACAAGCTTTGAAAAGGATTATAAGAAACCAAAGCCTGAGGACAGCATCGAGACAGGTCTTTACGGCAAAATTGAATTCTGATCAGTTTTTAAATTATCAACAAATGATTAAGAATAATACTCATATAGAAGGATTATATGTATTTATCGGTGGAAACCTTTCTGAAGAAAGGTTCTCCCCCGTACCCCCTTCCAAAGACTTTTAATCTGAATTTCAGCCCCATAGGGTACACACTGAGAGAGTAATTTGTACTTCTCAACAACTTAATGTGTACCCTATGGGGCTGAAATTGAAAACTGAAAGTTTTAGGAAAGGAGTTTGAGGATTACTCCCCGCAGTGCGGGGAGATGTCCGAAGGACAGAGGGGACAGGCTCCCGTTGGGAGAACCCTTTTTCAAAAGGGTTTTCCTCAATG
>SVNM01000020.1 GCA_015066875.1 Ruminococcus sp. | reverse complement strand
ATCCTATCACACCTCAGGGTCTCCTTAACGCAGACTGCTACCAGAATGGTGACGGCGTTGACACATCAGACGCACTTTCAATCCAGAAGAAGATTACACAGGTTATCTCAGTACTTCCTGAGTCATATCTCTAATTCTGAATATTTAAGAGGACGCATAATGCGTCCTCTTTTTTTGCGTAAACCCTTGCAATTTTGTGAGTTAGGTGGTATAATAAATATAATAGCATAACTATGTTATAAATTAATTGAAAGCAGGCGATCAAGTGCTTAAAAGTATGACCGGTTATGGAAGAATGCAGAAAATTCTCAATGGCCGTGATATTCTCGTAGAAATTCGTTCCGTTAATCATAGATATTATGAATACTCGTCAAGAATCCCCCGTGTATACAGCTATATCGATGAAAAGCTCAAGGCTTTGCTTAAGCAGAGCGTTTCCCGCGGTAAGGTAGAGGTTTCCGTTACTGTAAACAATATCGAGGGTAAGGATACTGTCATCTGTATCAATAATTCCGTTGCAAGTGGGTATGTTACCGCTCTCAGAGGCGTTTCAGCTGAGCTTGGACTTGCTGATGACCTTAAGCTTTCAAATCTTCTCAGATTGCCTGATATCTTCAATGTTCAGAAGGCTCCTGATGATGAAGAGCAGATATGGAATGATATTTCAGAGGTAGCTAAGGGAGCTCTTGAAGCATTTGTTGATATGCGTGCCGTTGAGGGCGCAAGACTTAAAAGCGATATTCTTGAAAAAGCTACAAATATTGAGACTATGCTTTCTGCTGTGGAAAAGCTTTCTCCCGTAACGGTTGAGAATTACCGCAACAGACTTTATGCAAAGCTTTCTGAAATACTTGAAAACAAGGACATCGATCAGCAGAGAATTCTTACAGAAGCTGCGATTTTCTCGGAAAAGGTTGCTGTCGATGAGGAAACTGTCAGACTCAGAAGTCATATTTCTCAGCTGAGAAGTATGCTCGACGGAGATGAAGCCGTGGGTAGAAAGCTGGACTTTATTGTTCAGGAAATGAACCGTGAGGTCAATACGATTGGTTCAAAGGCTCAGGACCTCAATATCGCTAAGTATGTTGTGGATATGAAGGCTGAGATAGAAAAAATCCGTGAGCAGATTCAGAATGTGGAGTAATATATGAAACTTATCAATATCGGTTATGGAAATATGATATCATCAGACAGAGTCGTGGCTGTTGTAAGCCCCGAATCTGCTCCTATAAAAAGACTTGTTCAGGAAGCAAGAGACGACGGAAGAGCTGTTGACGCTACATACGGAAGAAAAACCCGTGCGGTTATTCTTATGGACAGCGGACACGTTGTTCTTTCTTCGCTGATAACAGAAACTCTCGGCGCAAGAATCAATGAAACAGGAGGTAATTTTGAAAATGAATAAGGGAAGACTTATAGTATTTTCTGCTCCTTCAGGCTGTGGAAAGGGTACAATGCTTAAAGAAATCTGCAGAGACGATAACTACTATTTCTCTGTATCGGCAACAACAAGAGAGCCCCGTAACGGCGAGGTTGATGGTGTAAACTACCGCTTTATCACACATGATGAGTTTATGTCGCTTATTGACAGCGGTAATATGCTTGAGTATGCCGAGTATTGCAGTAATCTTTACGGAACTCCTCTTGATAAGGTTAAGGAAGAGCTTGCAAAGGGTAAGAATGTTATCCTTGAAATTGAGGTTGTGGGAGCTATGAAGGTCAGAGAGCTACGACCTGATGCATTGTTTATTTTTGCTGTTCCTCCGTCACTTAAGGAGCTTGAAAGAAGACTCCGTGACAGAGGCACAGAAACCGAAGAGGTTATACAGGCACGTATTGCCAAGGCAAAAGAGGAAATTCCCTATGCCTCAAAGTACGACTATGTAATTGTAAATGACGTTCTTGAAAAAGCCGTAGAGGATTTCAAGGCTGTTATAAATGCGGAGTCTTTTAAAGCAGAAAATTCCGCGGAATTATTGGAAGAGGTGATTAAGAATGCTTAGACCAGCAGTAAACCAGATTATTTCAAAGAATGAAAGCTGTTATTCACTTGTTATCGCAGTAGCGAAAAGAGCAAGGGAAATTGCAGACGAGCTCTGCGAAAACAACGCAGTTCTCGAAGAAAAACCGGTAAAGACAGCCGTTGAGGATATTGCCGGAAACAGATACAAAATAGTTTATAATCAGGGTGAATAATTAATGTCTCTGATTGCTGAGACGGCTGTTAGTAATACAGCCTATTCTTTTGATATGCTTTTCAGCTATGCTGTTCCTGATGAAATGTCACATTCCGTCAAAGCAGGGTGCCGTGTTATGGTTCCCTTCGGCAGAGGAAATAAGCTCCGTGCAGGAGTTGTTATGTGTCTCAGAGAGGGTAGCGCTTCAGGACTTAAAAAGCTTTCCTATGTTATCGACAGCGAGCCTGTTGTCTCACAGGAGCTTCTTGAGCTTGCTCTTTATATGAAGGAAAATACCTTCTGCACTTACTATGAGGCAGTGAAAACAATGCTTCCGCCTGGAATGAGCATAGTTGTAACGGAAACTTATCAGATTAATAAGGATTTTTCCGATAGCGGAGTTCTTACAGAGACTGAGGGCGAGCTTTTTGAAAATCTCAGAAAGCTTAAAACACAGTCTGCAGTTGATAAGTGTATTCAGAATATCATCGAAAGGGGCGATAAGCCTCTTATTGATGTGCTCTGTGATAAAGGAGCTCTAACCTGCGGAAATGTTTTCAGACAGGCTGTGGGCGACGCTTCTGTGAAAATGGTAAGACTCAGCGATGAGTATCTGAGAGCGCCTGAGAACTTCAAGCTTACAAAAAAACAAAAACAGGTTGCGGATTTCCTTGAAGAGTACGGAGCTGTTGCTGTTGGCGAGGCTTCCTATATGTGTGGAGTCACTTCGGCGGTAATAAAGCGTTTGTGCCTGTGCGGAGCCTGTATCGAATATGAATGTGAGGTTCTCAGAGGAGTTGAGCTTTGTGATAATACAGTCCGCAATATTGACCAGCTTGTTTTGTCACAGGAGCAACAGAATGCTCACGACAGGGTTATGGAGCAGATTGAAAAAAATGAGCCGGCAGTTTTTCTCCTTCACGGAGTAACGGGAAGCGGAAAGACCTCGGTTTTTGAAAAGCTTATCTCTGACGTGATATCATCTGGCAGACAGGCAATGCTCCTTATTCCCGAAATAGGACTTACTCCGCAGATTTTAAAAAGCTTCAGAGCACTGTTCGGAGAAAAAGTTGCCGTAATTCACAGCGGACTATCTTTGGGACAGCGCCTTGATGAATACAAAAGAATAAAACGAGGAGAGGCACAGGTTGTTATCGGTACCCGAAGCGCAGTGTTTGCTCCTCTTGAAAATATAGGACTTATAATAATGGACGAGGAGGGCGAGCGTTCGTATAAATCAGAAAGTGCTCCCCGCTATCACGCAGTTGATATCGCAAAAAAACGCTGTGCGGTACATAAGGCTGTGTTGTTGCTTGCTTCGGCGACTCCGTCCGTTGAGAGCTATTATCTCGCTGAAAAGGGAGTCTACAGGCTTCTTGAAATGAATAAGAGATATAACAGCTCATCACTTCCCGAAGTGGAAATAGTTGATATGAATCTCGAACGTGAGGAAGGCAACAGAACTGAGTTCAGCCGTCGCCTTGTTGACGAGATAAACTATAATCTTGAACATAACGAGCAGACTATACTTCTGCTTAACCGAAGAGGCTACCATACGATAATAAGCTGTTGCGACTGCAGTCAGCCTGTTTATTGTCCAAACTGCTCGGTGCCTCTTACATTTCATAAGAAAAACGGAAAAATGATGTGTCACTACTGCGGATATGTTACCGAGCCCGTGACAGTCTGTCCCTCCTGTGGATCAGACAGACTGAAAAATATGGGCTTCGGCACACAGCGACTTGAGGAGGAGCTTTCAACTTTCTTCCCTAAGGCAAGAATTCTCAGAATGGACGCAGATACTACCTTTTCCCGCCATTCCTATGAACAGAGCTTTTCTTCATTCAGAAACGGCGATTACGATATAATGATCGGCACCCAGATGATAGGCAAGGGACTTGATTTCCCGAATGTCACACTGGTCGGTGTGCTTTCAGTAGATAAATCGCTGTACGCAGGAGATTTCCGTAGCTATGAGCGCACCTTTTCGCTGATAACTCAGGTTGTCGGCAGAGGCGGACGCGATGAAAAACAGGGCAGAGCTCTTCTGCAGACCTTTATGCCTGAGCACTATATTATGAATCTTGCCTCACAGCAGGATTACAAATCCTTTTATAACGAGGAAATAGCAATACGACGTGCAATGATTTTTCCGCCTGTATGCGATATGTGCGTGTTCTGCTTTTCGGGTGCTGAAGACCATTCTGTAGCTGAGGGCGCAAAGGCTGTGCTTGCAATGATGAATGAGATGCTCAGCAATCTTCAGCCAAAGACTCCTGTAAGAGTTCTGGGACCTGTAAAATGCTCATACGTGAGAATAAACGGAAAGTACAGATACAGGATAATTATGAAGTGCAAGAATAACAGTGAAATGCGCGGATTTATAAGGTCTGTGCTTACTGAGGGCGCAAAGCTTGCACAGATGCGAAATGTCTCGCTGTATGCCGATATGAACGGCGATACGGGAGTATAACACATATAAGAAATAATCTACAGATGAAAGGAAATAATACTATGGCATTAAGAAAGATCCTTACTGATTCAGACAGTATTCTTCATACAGTCTGCAAGCCTGTTGAGAAATTCGACGAAAAGCTTGCGCAGACTCTTGATGATATGCACGAGACTCTTGAAAAGGCTCAGGGAGTAGGTCTTGCGGGACCTCAGATCGGTCTTTGCAGAAGACTTTTCATAATGCATCTTGACGATGAAAGGATAGAAGCTATAAATCCTGAGATAATAAAGAAAAAAGGCAAGCAGAGAGTTCTTGAGGGCTGTCTTTCCTGTCCTGACAGATGGGGATATGTAACACGTCCTATGAAGGTGACTCTCAGAGCACAGGACAGAAACGGCGAGTGGTATGAGCGTGAGTTTACTGAGCTTGGTGCACAGTGTACCTGCCACGAAAACGATCACCTTGACGGACACGTTTTTGTTGAGATTGTTGAGAAATTTGTACGTCCTGAGGATATTGAATAACCGGAGGATAATCTGATGAAAATAGTATTTATGGGAACCCCCGATTTTGCTGTTCCTTGCCTTAAAGCTCTTGCAGAGAGCGATCACAGCGTAGAAGCAGTGTTTACTCAGCCGGATAAGCCAAAAGGAAGAGGCTATAAAATGATACCTACTCCTGTAAAGGCTTCTGCTCTTGAGTACGGTCTTACGGTGCATCAGCCACTTTCGCTTAGAAAGGGAGACGACGCAGTTGAGGCTATGGAGACTTTAAAGAGTCTTGCTCCTGACCTTATAGTTGTAACAGCCTACGGACAGATTCTTCCGAAGGAGGTTCTTGAGCTTCCGAAATACGGCTGTATAAATATCCACGCTTCGCTTCTTCCTGCGTACAGAGGAGCTGCACCTATAAACTGGTGTATCCTCAACGGCGAAACAAGAACGGGAGTAACCTCTATGCAGATGTCAGAGGGGCTCGATACAGGGGATATGCTTATCAAAAGCGAGACTGAAATCGGTGAAAATGAAACCTATGCCGAGCTTTATGAGCGCCTTTCTGTAATGGGCGGAGAGGTTCTTTTAAAGACTCTTACAGCTCTTGAAGAGGGAACACTTGCTCCGGAAAAACAGGACGATAGCCTTTCAAGCTATTCACCTATGATAAGAAAGGAAATGAGCGCCCTTGACTTTTCAAAAAGTGCAGGTGAGCTTCACAATACGATCCGTGGCGTAACAGGCTTTACAATGCTTGGCGGAAAGAGACTCAAGATTTTCCGTTCGGAAATTGTATCGGGCGAGTCAGACTCTGCCAAGAACGGAGAAATTGTAAATCCCTCAGATTTCACAGTAAAATGCGGAGACGGAAAGCTTCTTAAGTTTACCGAAATCCAGCTTGAGGGAAGCAAAAGAATGAAAACAGAGGATTTTCTCAGAGGAAAAAAGCTTGAAAAGGGCGAAATTCTCGGATAATTAAGGAGGAATTACTATGGATATGTTATTATGGCTTCTGATATTGATTATACCGCTGATTGCTTCTGCCAATGTAAAAGGCACATACAGCAAATACAGCAGGGGTAAAAACGCAAGAGGCTGGACCGCTGATCAGGTTGCAAGAAAAATCCTTGACAGCAATGGACTCAGCTACGTTCAGATCGAGCATATAAGCGGTGATCTTACCGACCACTATGATCCTACAGCAAATGTTGTAAGACTTTCAGATTCAGTTTACGGCAAAACAAGCGTTGCAGCTATCGGAGTAGCAGCTCACGAATGTGGTCACGCAGTTCAGCACGCAGAGGAGTATACTCCCATCGTAATCAGAAGCAGACTTGTTCCCGTGACAAATTTCTGCTCTAAAGCATCGTATATCCTGATACTTTTGGGATTGATTTTCAGCTTCAACACAGTTCTTATGAATATAGGAATTTTCCTTTTCCTTGGCGTTGTGGCATTCCAGCTTGTAACTCTTCCCGTAGAATTCAATGCAAGTGACAGAGCACTGAAAACTCTTGAAGACGAGGCAATTCTCGAAGACGATGAGAACGCAAAGGCTAAAAAGGTTCTTACCGCAGCGGCGCTTACCTATGTAGCGGCACTTTTAACATCATTAATCCAGCTTCTCAGACTTATTATGATGTCAAGGAGAAGAAATTGATGAAAAGTGCGAGATATCTTGCAGTAGAGCTTCTGAACAAAACCTTTGTAAAGGGAAGCTTTTCTAATATTCAGCTTAATCACGGACTAAGCCGTGAGAATCTTTCCGACAGGGATAAAAAGCTTTGTACGCTGATTTATTACGGAGTTATCGAACGAAAGATCACTCTTGACCATATTATCGGCGGATTTTATCAGAAGGGCATAGATAAGCTTGATGTGAATGTGCTGAATATTCTCAGATGCGGAGTTTATCAGCTTCTTTACGCAGACAGTATTCCAGATAACGCTGTTGTAAACGAAAGCGTAGAGCTTACAAAAAAGTTCAAAAAGGCAAGTGCTTCCGGACTTGTAAATGCCATACTTCGTAACTTTATACGTCAGGGAAAGAATTTTCCCGTACCTATGGATATTCTCAATTCCTCATCGATCCTTTATTCAGCTCCCATATGGCTTGTAGACAGTCTTTGCGGAGATTACGGGATTGAGAAAATGACTGATCTGCTTTCAGATGCGGTTGAAAAGCCTCCCATAACACTGAGAAGAAATACTGTGAGATGCAGTGAGGAAGAGCTTTTTAATGCTTTAGGAGAGCTTAAAGCCGAAAAGGACGAGAAAATCCCTTGCTGTTATCTTCTGAAGGGCGGAGACCCGACTGCAACTGAAGCTTTTGAAAAAGGATATTTTCACGTACAGGACAGAGCTTCACAGCTTTGCTGTATGGCATTGAATCCCTGTGAAAACGACAGAGTTCTTGATGTGTGCTCAGCTCCAGGCGGAAAAACCTTTACAATGGCTGAAATGATGAATGGCAAGGGCGAGATTTACGCTTTTGACCTTCACGAAAACAGAGTAAAGCTTATAAAAAACGGAGCCGTTAAACTGGGGCTCGATAATATAAAAGCAATGACAGGCGATGCGTCGGTGTTCAACCCTGAGCTTCCGAAATTCAGCAAGGTTCTTTGTGATGTTCCTTGCTCTGGTGTGGGAGCAATCCGCCGTAAGCCCGAAATAAAATATAAGGAAGAGTCGGATTTTGATAATCTTCCGGAAATACAGTATAAAATACTTGAAAACGCTCTTAATTACCTTGAAGTCGGCGGAGAGCTTGTGTATTCCACCTGTACTTTAAGAAAAGAAGAAAACGATGAGGTAATAGACAAATTGCTTGAAAATCACCCCGAGCTTGAGGGTGTAGGCTTTCTTGAAGAGCTTGGCGAGCCCTTTGGTACATATAAGGCGAGTCTTTTTCCAATGCATTTCGGAAGCGATGGATTTTTTGTGTCAAAAGTCAGAAAAGTAAGGTGATAATTTGGAAAAAATTGATATTCTCAGTCTTAATCTTGAAGAGCTTGAGGAAAAGCTTGCAGAGATAGGTGAAAAGAAATTTCGTGCAAAGCAGATATTCAAGTGGCTTCACGAAAGAAGAGTATTTGATTTTGACGAAATGACTGATATATCTGTCCAATTGCGCTGTAAGCTTAAAGAGGAATTTTGTGCAAATAGACTATTTATTCAGAAAAAGCTTGAATCTTCTATAGATAATACTGTAAAATATCTTTATAGGCTTTCTGACGGCAATTTCGTGGAAACTGTGCTGATGGAGTATAACTACGGGCATAGTATCTGCGTGTCTACTCAGGTAGGCTGTAAAATGGGCTGTCGCTTCTGTGCTTCGGCAATCGCAGGCTTTGTGAGAAATCTTGAGCCTTCGGAAATTCTTATGCAGATTTATGAAACCGAGAAAAATGCCGGAGTGAGAGTTTCAGGCGTTGTGCTTATGGGAATAGGCGAGCCTCTTGATAATTACAGTAACGTTATCAGATTTTTAGAGCTTCTGTCTCATAAGGACGGTAATAACCTGAGCCTCAGACACGTTTCCCTTTCAACCTGTGGGATCGTGCCTAAGATCTATGAGCTTTCAGAACTCAGGCTGGGACTTACTCTTTCTGTTTCGCTTCATAGTGCCGATAACGACAGAAGAAGTGAAATAATGCCCGTAAACAGAACATATAATATACCGCTACTTATAAAAGCCTGCAGAGATTATATCGATAAAACAGGCAGACGTATAACCTTTGAATACGCTGTAATTGACGGAGTGAATTCGTCAGATGCCGATGCAGACAGACTATCAGCTTTGCTGAGAGGAATTAACTGTCACGTTAATCTCATACCTGTTAATAAGGTGAAGGAGCGTAATTACAGTACAGCGCGACGCGGAGTGGAAAACTTTGCAAATCAGCTGAAAAAGCGCGGAATAAACGCAACAGTGAGAAGAACACTGGGAAGCGATATCGAGGCAGCCTGTGGTCAGCTCAGGCGTGACGCAGGTCTTAAGTATAAAAATAATGATTTGAACGGAGGTGCAGATAATTGAGATACAGACAGGCTACTGATATAGGACTGAGACGAGAGGAAAATCAGGACGCTGTAAGATGTGAGTATTTCGGACACAACCTGCTTGCAGTTGTTTGTGACGGAATGGGCGGTGAGCGTGCCGGCAAAGAAGCAAGTGCCATTGCTATCGAAGAGTTCTTTCAGAGGTTTTCCGCAGGCTACAGCGAAAGTCTCAGCGATGATGAAATAAGAAAGCTTCTTGCATCGTCAATATCTGCAGCTAATTCCGTAATATACACAAAAGCAAGATTTGATTTCAAAAATTTCGGAATGGGTACAACCTGCGTTGCTGCATTTGTAAACAGCAAAACCGCATTTATCGTAAATGTGGGAGACAGCCGTGCCTATCTGATAGCCGATAACGGGCTTCATAGAATTACAACTGATCATAACGTGGCTTTTCTGCTTTATGAACAGGGTAAAATTTCAGAGGAAGAGATTGAAACTCACCCTCAGAAGCATATGCTTGTAAGAGCTGTGGGAGTTGAAAAAACAGTTACTCCCGATACATTTATTCTTGATTATGAAGATAAAATCAGTCTTCTGCTTTGTTCTGACGGACTGTCGGGATACTGCAGTGACGATGAAATATATGAAGTAATTACCAAAGCACCTTTCGACGATGTTGCAGATGAGCTTATAAAGCTCGGACTGAGCAAGGGCGGAAGGGATAATATTACCGTAGCGGTAGTTTCTGATTAATACAGGGGGTAAATAATGGATAAGAATATCGGAAAAAAGTTTGATGGCAGATATGAAATAACCGAGCTCATAGGCGTAGGCGGAATGGCAGACGTTTATAAGGGTGTTGACGTTATTGACAATAAGCCTGTTGCAGTAAAGATACTTAAAAAGGAATTTGCCGAGAATGAGGAGTTCCTGAGACGCTTCAGAAATGAATCAAAGGCAATTGCCGTTCTTTCACACCCTAATATCGTAAGAATTTACGATGTTGGATTTTCTGAGAAAATTCAGTATATTGTAATGGAGTATATCGACGGTATCACTCTTAAAGAATATATCGAAGAGGAGAAGGTTCTTACCTGGAAGGATACGGTTCATTTCGTAATCCAGATTTTAAGAGCTCTTCAGCACGCTCACGATAAGGGAATTGTTCACCGTGACATCAAGCCTCAGAATATTATGATGTTCACAGACGGAACAATCAAGGTGATGGACTTCGGTATTGCAAAGTTTGCACGTGAAGAGGGTAAAACAGCTACAGATCAGGCTATCGGAAGCGTGCATTATATCAGTCCTGAACAGGCAAAGGGCGATGTAACTGACGAAAAGAGCGATATTTACTCTGTAGGCGCAATGATGTATGAGATGCTTACAGGTAAAAAGCCTTTTGACAGCGATAATCCCGTGTCAATTGCAGTGATGCATATGCACGATATTCCAGAGCGTCCCAAGGCAATCAATTCTGAAATTCCCGCCGGTCTTGAGGAAATCGTTCTCAGAGCTATGGAAAAGGATCCGGCAGACAGATATCAGTCAACAACTGATATGATCGCTGATATCGAGACATTCAAGAATGATCCCGATGTCGTATTCGGTTATTATAAGGAACAGGAAGAATCAGAAACAGACGATAACACAAAGTTCTTCGGAGCAATCGTTGACGAAAATCAGCCTGAAACAGGATATGATGAGGATTCACAGGAAAGTTCTGAGTACAATGTAGACTACAGCAGTGACCAGTCTGACTATAATTATGACGATTACTCAGACGACGATGAAGATGATGATGAGGAAGAGGAACAGCGTTCATCACTTGTAGTTCCCGTACTTACAGCAGCAATCGTTGTTGTAATTATCGTAGCTGTTATCTTCGTGGCTTCACTTGTAAGCAATATGTTCAAGGACGACAGCAAGCGCGGTGACTTTATTATGCCCGATCTCGTTGGTATGGACTACAACGACGCTGTCAATAAATACGGAAACAATATCAATATCCAGGAAAACGGATATGAATACAACGAAAAGGAAAGCGGTTGTATCATCGAGCAGAGCGTTGAGCCCGGAACAGAATTCAAGAAGGGCGATATCGTAAAGGTTGTTATCAGTAAGGGACTTGAAACAGTCAAGATTCCTACAGGACTTGCCAATATGAACGCTGAGCTTGCACAATCAACGCTTACCGAAATAGGTCTTAAGTGCGAGATCAAGAACTCTTCCAGCCAGGAGGTTGAAGAGGGAAATGTCATAAAGACCGAGCCGGAAGAGGGCGTTGAAGTTGACAAGGGCTCTACAGTAATACTCTACGTAAGTATGGGTATGGATCTTGGACAGATCGCTGTTGAGGATTATGTAGGTCAGCTTGTTGAGGACGCTAAGACTATGGCTGAGTATGACGGACTTATTCCTGTTATCGAGACTACACACGCTTATGAGCCCGAGGGACAGGTTGTTAAGCAGAGCATTGAGCCTAAGGTGATCGTTGAACAGGGCACAGAGATTATTCTTTATGTCAGCGACGGAATTCTTCCTGAGGGTGAAATGCCCTTCACAATTCCTTTCCCTGTTGATGCAAGCGGAAGATTTGTAATCGACTTCCTTATCACAAACGATGATGGAACAACAGCTTCAATTTCTACTCCTATGATAAACCCGATTGTAATGTCAGATGTAACCACAAATATCAAGGGTGCAGGAGAAAAGGTGCTTGTAAAGGCTGTTCTTACAAATATGAATACAGGCTATAGTGCAACACTTGGCGAGTACTCGTTCAACTTCGCAACAAACGGTATAAGAGTTCTCAGCGAGAACATTGACGGTGCATTCCAGGCTGTAGGCGGAATTCTTACAACTACTACAACCACAACAACTACAACAAATGTGACAACAACTACAACAGTTATCACAACTACAACAACAATAGCTCCGCCTCCTACAGAGCCTCCTACGGCGCCTCCCACAGACGCACCTACAGATGCTCCCACAGATGCGCCGGCTGATGAGCCTGTAGCAGAGGGCTGATTGAGGTAAATATGTCAGACGTATTAAACTCAAAACAAGGAATAATAATAAAATGCTTAGGGGGACTCTATACAGTAGAGTCCCCTGACGGCATATATGAATGTAAGGCAAGAGGCGTTTTCAGAAGCAAGGGAGTGAGCCTTTACACAGGCGATAACGTTGTGTTTTCAGACGGAGTCATCACACAGGTTCTTGAAAGAAAGAACTGCATTATAAGACCTCCCCTTGCAAATCTTGATATGCTGGTGTTTGTGGTATCAACCTGTGACCCATCGCCGAATTATCTTCTGCTGGACAAGTTTATTGCTATAGCAGAGTTCAAGAATATCGAGCCTGTTATCGTAATAACAAAGATTGATATCGAGGATTGCGAAAACATTGAAAGAACATATAAATCAATCGGTATAAAGGTGTATAAGGCAGATTACAGCGCTCCTGAGACTATTGAAGAAATACGAAGCGCTCTTGCAGGAAAGATAAGCGCATTTACAGGAAATTCAGGTGCGGGAAAGTCTACGCTTCTTAATGCCATAGACCCGACGCTTAATATTCCCACAGCAGAAATCAGCAAAAAGCTTGGCAGAGGACGCCATACAACACGTCACGCAGAGCTCTACAGACTGGCTGACGGAGGCTATATTGCCGATACTCCGGGATTTTCCACCTTTGAAACAAACAAATATGATATTATCCGCAAGGAAGAGCTTGCGGGTTGTTTCAGAGAATTCAGACAATATACCGATGATTGCCGTTTCAGCGACTGCGCTCACACCTGTGAAAAGGGCTGTGCCGTTTTAGAGGCTCTTGAGCGGGGAGAAATCACCCGTACACGTCATTCAAGCTACTGTGAGATGTATGATGAGGCTAAGCAGATTAAGGAGTGGGAGCTTAAATGAAAACGTGCATAATAATCGCTGGCGGAGACTTTGACATCAGCTCTGTTTCGGCAGAAAAACTGAAAAGTGAAGCTGAGCTAATAATCTGTGCAGACCGAGGACTGAAATATGCCGATGAAATGGGACTTGTGCCCGATATTCTCATCGGAGATTTCGATTCGTATATCGATGAAGTTCACTTTGACGGAGAGATAATACGTACAGTTCCCGAAAAGGACGATACCGACACAATAATGGCGGTTAGACTTGCAATAAGCAGGGGAGTAAGACGTATTATTCTGTACGGAGCTTTAGGCGGAAGATTTGACCACTCAATCGCCAATATCCAGACTCTTCTGTTTGCGTCAGAGCAAGGCTGTGAAATGACAATAGCCGACAGTTCAGATATAATTTCGCTTCAGGGTGAGGGTACAGCGGAGTATCCCTGTAAGGAGGGTTACTATTTCTCGGTATTTGCCCTCAGTGAAAGTGTTTTCATCAAGGAGCTTTCAGGAGTAAAATATCCCCTTGAGAATTATACGATGAAGCAAAGCTTTCCCATAGGGGTGAGTAACGAAATAACGTCTGAAAAGGCGGTTCTTGCCATAAAAGAGGGAACTGCTCTTATAGTACGCTCAAAAATGTAATCACAAAAATCACCTTTCCGAATATAATATAAATATATCGGATAAGGAGGGGTTACATATGAAAGTAGTTATTATAAAGAGTCCGGGATTTCTTTCGGGATTTTTCAGATTGATTTTCGGTATAAAAAAAGACGAAGAATAAACATCGAAGCCGTTTCCGTTATGGGAACGGTTTTGTATTATATTGACATTTGCGGAGAATATTGCTATAATAATTAAAAGGAGTCTGAAACTCCCATGAAAAAACGGCAGAAACGAAAAAAATTCATAAAATGGCTTGTAAGTTATTGAAAAAAATGTTATAATAACAATGTAGTGCATTTTAAAGATAATGCTTTTATATATATGACATTTCAGAATTACGGAGGAACAGATGAAAAAATTTTTCGAAAATGTCTGGACAAAACGAGTTGTTTCGCTTCTGAGCGGATTTTACGCTTTCATTGCCTGCTATATATGCTATTGCTCAATATTTTATAATATAGAAATATCATCGCATTTATCGTTATGCCTTCTTACAACAGGCGTATCAATTCTTGCGCTGGTAATAATGCTTTACACAAGAAAACAGCTTGTAACAATTATTTCAAGTATAATCATACTGCCTGTGATGCTTCCTGCAGTATTGTTCTGGTTCGGAAACTGGTCGCTTATTATCCCCATCGTAGCAACGGGAATAATTATACTGCTTCTTTCAGGCGCGGGCGAGGGCTTTAAAACCGCTTTCGGTACGATTTTCCTTCTGATGTACATATTCGGTGCACTGGGATACTTCCTGTTTACATCGTTTTTCGTTACATCAGCAAAAACTACAACTATCGATAAGGGTGTCTCTCCTACAGGACAGTACCGCTATGAGGTTATCAATACTGAGGATTCCTCAAACGGAAGTACAGCTGTTTATGTAGAGCCGAATTATGCTGATGTAAGTCACCCGTTTATGACTCTTACACTTAAGGATATGAGCAGAATCGTTCACCTTGAGCGTCCCATTGCTGAGTCTGCACAGGTTCAGTGGAGTACTATGACCCGTAGTGAAATTACAGCACAGCTGAACTCTCTCTCAGACAGCATCGTGATTCATCTTTCTGAAGAGCATCTGAAAAAACTGGGATTTACCTATGACCAGATGCTTGCTCTTACAGATATAAAACCCGCAAAGAAGGCTGAGCTTGGCTATTCAGTATCGGATATCTCAACAATTTATCTTGATGCCCTCACAGCAGAACAGCTTGCTCTTTTCGGAATAGGCAAAACTTCAGACGGAAGATATTATGTTCTTGAGCCTTCAGCAAAGCTTCTTGAAGAGCTTGAAAAAGATGCAGGTGCTACTGTGTTCTTCAGCGAAATGAGCAGTGACTGGCAGGAAGAATATAACGTAACCAAGGACGATTCTGTTCTGCTCAGCACACTTACAGATGAGAACCTTGCAATGTTCGGAATTCCCGAAAGCGGAGATGTTATGACATTCAACGGCAAGGTGTGCTTCCGCTACTATGTAGCAATTCTTGAGGAGTACTTCAACGTAGACGACAGAAGCTTCTCAATATCATTAATAGGCTGATTTTGGAGTTAATCCATAAAATAAATTCAGATAACTATAGGAGGTTATTATGAGCGAGTTTTTTAAAGAAATAGGCAAAATTCAGTACGAAGGAAAGAATTCCACAAACCCTCTGGCATTCAAGTACTACAACCCCGATGAGGTGATCGGCGGAAAGACAATGAGAGAACAGCTTAAGTTTGCTCTTTCATGGTGGCACACAATGGGCGGTGACGGAACAGATATGTTCGGTTGCGGTACAGCAGACAAGACATGGGGCGAAAATGATCCTATGGCAAGATCAAAGGCAAAGGTAGACGCTGCCTTTGAGATTATGGACAAGCTTTCAATCGATTATTTCTGCTTCCATGACCGTGACCTCTCTCCTGAGTATGGTAGCCTTGCCGAGTCAAACGCTAAGCTTGACGAGGTTACAGACTACATAAAGGCTAAGCAGGAAGAAACAGGCAAGAAGTGTCTCTGGGGTACAGCAAAGTGCTTTGACCACCCTCGTTATATGCACGGCGCAGGTACATCACCCTCAGCAGACGTTTTCGCATACGCTGCAGCACAGATCAAGAAGGCTGTTGAGTCAACTGTAAAGCTCGGCGGTAACGGCTATGTATTCTGGGGCGGACGTGAAGGCTATGAGACTCTCCTTAACACAAATATGGGTCTTGAGCTTGACAATATGGCTCGTCTTATGAAGATGACTGTTGATTACGCTCGTTCAATCGGCTACACAGGCGATTTCTACATCGAGCCCAAGCCCAAGGAGCCTACAAAGCACCAGTATGACTTCGATACAGCTACAGTACTCGGATTCCTCCGCAAGTACGGTCTTGAAAAGGATTTCAAGATGAACATCGAGGCTAACCACGCAACTCTCGCACAGCATACATTCCAGCATGAGCTCCGCACAGCAAGAGAGAACGACGCATTCGGTTCAATCGACGCTAACCAGGGCGATACACTTCTCGGTTGGGATACTGACCAGTTCCCCACAAACGTTTATGAGACAGCTCTCTGTATGTATGAGGTTCTCAAGGCTGGCGGATTTACAAACGGCGGTCTTAACTTTGACTCAAAGGCAAGAAGAGGCTCATTTACACCTGAGGATATCTTCCACAGCTATATCGCCGGTATGGACGCATTTGCTCTTGGTCTCAGAATTGCAGTAAAGATGATCGAGGACGGCAGAATTGACAAGTTCATCGACGACAGATATGCTTCATGGACAACAGGTATCGGTAAGGATATCATCGACGGCAAGGCTACAATGGTTGACCTTGAAAAGTATGCTCTTGAAAAGGGCGAGGTTGTTGATTCAATCGGAAGCGGACGTCAGGAGATGCTTGAGTCTATTATGAACAACATTATGTTCAATCTTTAATATCTGATTTTACGGGACGTGGTCTCCGCATAGATTGCGTGGACTGCGTCCTTTTGCTATGGGAGTGATGATAGAGTGTCAGTATTTAAAAAAAGCCTGATAGTGTCAGCTGTTCTGGGCTTTTGGCAATATGGCAGCTGGTATTTATTTGCCAATTTTACACACTTTCAATTACCTGTTCTGATTATTATGCTTATACCGATGATTGCGGTATATTATAATTTTGTTTTTAAAGATTTACCGCCAAATCAACGGCTGAAAAACACAGGCATCGTAATATTGAATACTGTTCTGCAGCAGTGGATAGTGTTCTGGACAGGTTACTATATTTTTGAAAGTTTTACCGGAGAAAGCAGTATAGGCACAGTCGTATTTTTTGTTGTGTATTTGATTGTTACGCCTATATTGGTTTCGATTCTGACATTCCTGTTATGTTTACTTCAAAAATCTATAAAAAATCACGAAAGGTGAAAATATTATGTCATACATTATAGGCGTGGACTGCGGTACAAGCGGTACAAAGACAGTCCTTTTTGACGAAAAGGGAAGCGTAATAGCTTCAAAAACAATAGAATATCCTATGTATCAGCCTAAAAACGGCTATGCAGAGCAGGATCCTGCAGACTGGGCAGACGCAATGATCAACACGATCAAGGCAGTTATGGCTCAGAGCGGAGTTAAGAAAGAGGACGTAAAGGGTATCGGTATTTCGGGACAGATGCACGGTCTTGTTATGCTTGATAAGGATAACAACGTGCTCAGAAACTCAATCATCTGGTGCGATCAGAGAACAGCCTCTGAGGTTGAGCAGATGAACAGAATCGTCGGCAGAGAAAAGCTTGTTGAGATCACAGCAAATCCCGCTCTTACAGGCTGGACAGCTTCTAAGATTCTCTGGGTGAAGAATAACGAGCCTGAGATTTACTCAAAGGTAGCACACATTCTTCTTCCTAAGGACTACCTGAGACTTATTCTTACAGGCGAGTA
Source organism: Ruminococcus sp. (assembly GCA_015066875.1). GTDB lineage: Bacteria > Bacillota > Clostridia > Oscillospirales > Ruminococcaceae > Ruminococcus. Next base: position 17,596 of record SVNM01000020.1, on the reverse strand, counting down.
TGCTACAGAGGTTTCAGACGCTTCGGGAATGCAGCTTCTTGACGTACCTAACCGTTGCTGGTCAGACGAGCTTCTTACAGCGTTTGAAATCGACAAGAGCTGGCTTGGCAAGGTTTACGAGTCGTGCGAGGTAACAGGAACTCTTACAAAATCAATGGCAGAGACTCTCGGTCTTTGCGAGGGCACTATCGTTGTAGGAGGTGCCGGAGACAATGCCGCAGCTGCTGTCGGTACAGGTGTTGTAGAGGACGGCAAGGCATTCACAACAATCGGTACATCGGGAGTAGTTTTTGCTCATACATCAAATATCTCAATTGACAAGGCAGGCAGAGTTCATACATGTTGTGCAGCTGTACCAAACACATGGCACGTTATGGGAGTTACTCAGGGCGCAGGTCTTTCTCTCAAGTGGTTCAGAGACAATTTCTGTATGACCGAGAAGGAAACCGCAAAGCTTATGGGAGTTGACGAGTACTATCTTATGGATAAACAGGCAGAGGCTGTTCCTGTAGGAGCTAACAGACTTCTCTATCTGCCTTATCTTATGGGTGAGAGAACTCCTCACCTTGATCCCGATGCAAGAGGAGTATTCTTCGGTTTATCTGCAATTCACTCAAGAAGAGATATGCTTCGTGCTGTAATGGAAGGCGTAACATATTCGCTTCGTGACTGTGTAGAGGTATTCCGCGAGATGAACGTAAACGTAAGCGATATGATGGCTTGCGGAGGCGGTGGCTCATCACCTCTGTGGAGAAGTATGCTTGCAGACCTTTACAACTGTGAGGTTAAGACAGCTTCATCAAAGGAAGGTCCCGCACTTGGTGTAGCAATTCTCGCAAGCGTAGGCGCAGGACTTTACGGAAGCGTATCTGAGGCTTGCTCTGAGATCGTAAAGACCGACAAGATACAGGCTCCCAACGCTGAAAATGTTCCTGAATACGAGAAATATTATAAGCTTTACAGAGAGATTTATCCTGCACTCAAGGAGAGCTTTGCAAAGCTTGCAGAACTTTAATAAGCAATAGGAGAGAGCTTTTCAGCTCTCTCTTTTTCTTGACAAGTGATGATGAAAGTGATATAATTTTAATACGCTTTAGCGTGATAAATGATATGGAGGATTTTAAAATGAAAAAACTTATTGCGTGCCTTACAGCTATTACGGCTGTAATGTGCATAACTACTTCTTGCGGTAAGGTGGAAGAAACTACCGATGACGCTTCAATTGCTGTTGAGTCAACAGAATCAGGTGAGAATGGGGGAATCACTGAGGAAGAAACAGAATCAACAAGCGATGAAACAGAAGAAACAACAGAAACAACAGAGACTACAGAGGAAGCAACAACTTCCTTCAGCTCAGACCTTGCATATGCATCAACTGTTGAGGAGTATGTTTCTGCAGTTAACAACAAGGACTACGAGAGAGCATTAATGCTTATGTTTCCTGATAGTCTTGCAGAGGTTATGCTGGAATTTGATGAATTCGGTGTCAGTCAGGCTACAGATGTTTTTGACGGGGCAAACTGCACTATAGTTGACCTGAAAGAAAACAATGATGCCACAGATGAATTTGCTGATGAGCTTGCACAGGCGCTTTCACAGATAAAGGGTGCATATGAATATATAGCTGAAAACGGCGAAGACGCTTTCTGGTCTTACGAGCCCGATGAAAAAGCCGAGCCGATGTGTGAAATCACTCAGCTGTATGAGGTTGTTCTTACTGTTGCCAATGAAAACGGAGACACAGCAGATATTCCGCTTATGGTGTATAATGTAGAGGGCGAGGGCTGGAATATTGATGCTTCAATGCAGGAATATATCAGCGAGTCTAAAGAACAGTCAATGGTAAGTACGGCAAAAAGCTTCTCAAATGCAACAAATTCAATCCTTGTAGAGATGGACTGTATGGGCGTTGATTTATCAGGCTGTTTTGTAATCTGCTCTGACTCATCAAAGAATATCAGCGGTGATTTTGATGTAGACGCATTTACTGAAGACCTGGCAAACTGGTTCCCCGATTATACAGATTATGAGTATATACTGGTGATTGACAATGGCATGTGTTTAGGAGCGTACTGTGCAGATAAGTCAGATTCAGAAATAGTAGGTATGTATCCTGATGGCATGGTACCTACATTTGAAAACGGAAAAATTGTAAGAGATAAAATCACACTTTCTGAAAACGATAGCTATTCTCTTGATGAGCTCTATGAAATGATAACAGCTCAGGCTGAGTAAGAAAGTTTAGTAAAACAAAAATAAGGGTATCGGACAAGTTATGTTCGGTACCCTTAAATTTTATATGGCAAATGTAACAAAACAGAAGCTTAGTCTTTGTGAGAAGTGCTGATTTTGAGTTTTAGTTCGTCTTTTTTTCTTTGATGATACACTTATATATGTAACTTGTTATGAAGGGAGAACTGATATGAAGAAATGCACAGCAATTCTGTTAAGCTCAGTACTGTTGTGTTCAGCCGTTTCATGCAACAGCAATAAGGTGGATAATTCTGTCTCAGAGACTGTTTACAACACAGATTTCAGCACTTCGGACGGCGATAACAAAGAGGATATCGTGCTTACTATGGCTATAGGGGGAGTTGACAAACGCTTTTATCAGCAAGCTGTTGATAATTTCAATGCCGAGGATAATGGCTATCGCATAGAGCTTAAACAGTACAGGGAATACAGCGATCCTGAAAAAGGAAATATAATTGTGTATGATACCGAACAAGATCATATGCATGATATGGAAATCCTGCAGGATATTATGAATACAGATGAGATTGATATTGTATGTAATGCAAGCTTCAGCAATGAAATTTATCACGAAATATTGCAGAATAAAGGAGCTTTTGCTGACCTTTACACGTTTATGGAAAATGATGATAAGGTTAACACCTCAACGCTCAATAGCCACATTCTTGAGCTTAACGAAAAAGACGGAAAGCTTTACACCTTACCCTCTTATTTCAATGTTCATACTCTTATCGGTGACAAAAAGTATGTGGGTGATAAAGAAAACTGGACAGTAGACGAATTTATTGAGTACTGGGATAAAATGCCGGAGAATTCTGCAATCAGCGGTTCACGCCGTGCAGAAGATGTGTATTATGTGGTTTTACGTTCAAATCTTGAATATTTTGTTGATTATGAAAATGCAGAAGTGAATTTCGACTCACCTGAATTCAGACAGATGCTGGAATTCTGCAATACCTTCCCCAGCAATAACGGACAAAAGCTTGACTATGATTATGAAGCACCTAACTTCGTATATGATATCTTTTTTGAAGGAATAAATCAGGTGCCTTCAATATCAGGCACACAAACTCTTGTGGGATACCCTTCGTTTGACGGAGAAGGAGCTTACCTTAAGGCATCAGGTTTATGCTATTCAATCAGTGCAAAATCCTCTCGTGAAAAGCAAGAGGGAGCGTGGAAGTTTATTCGTGCTCAGCTTACAAAAGAAGCTCAGCTTGCAAATGTAATTGAAAGCTATACAGACCCCGATGTATTTGAAGGAGAGCCTGTATGGTCAGCTGAATTCGGATTTTGCGTCAATGACGAAGCGTTTAAACAAATGGCGGAAGATGTTACCGCACAGAAATTCCGTCAGCCTGATGCGTATTATGAGCAAGCAGAATATGAACCGCATTTTCCGACTATGAAAGACGTTGAGAAATTCCGTGAATATATAGAGAGCATTGAAAGGTGGGAAGTAAGTCTTGACCGTTCATTGTGGGAGATAATCAACGAGGAAATTATGGCATATTTTAAAGGAGAGAAAACTCTTGATGAAACAGTTGATATTATTCAGAACAGGGCACAGATATGGGTGAGCGAGCAGGCATAGGATAAGAACAGATGAAAAAACCTCGGTTTAAAGCCGAGGTTTTATTCAATATAAGCTTACAGATCCTGAATCTGAGTTTTTTCTATTTCCTCAGCTTCAATACGTGATTTGTTTTTGCCTGAGGTAATAACAGCGTACTCAATCATATATATGAGAGTGGGAATATTAGTGATGACAAGGATAGCTATAGCAGAAGGAATAAGTCCGCTTTCATAATCCTCCTCAAATTCAATGATTTCTGTTCCTGAAGGGTTACCGTACTCATCATAGGAATCGATCTCTTCAGTTCTTGTTGTTTTGACAGCGGAAAAAACAATCATACTTACAACGCAGAGTACAGAAAAAATAAAACTGATTATGGGGAGAATAAGTCCCAGTTTTTTGCCGTTTTCACCATTACAGAGTCTGTATTGAATATAGATAAGAACTCCGGCTACGCCAAAAAACAAAGCAACAAGAATTAAGTTAGTCATATGATTTTCCTCCTTTATGTTTGCGGTATTCATTAATAAGAATTTTCGCTGTATCAAAGTCGATTTTATCGTTGATAGCAAGACGTTTGATAGTAGCAACGTATGGGTCCTGTTCAGCAGACTGGCTCAGCTGGATTTTCTGGATAAGCCTGTCGAGCTTCAGACGAACGGTGGGATAAGAGACCTCGTACTGCTTGGCGATCTCTTTAAGCGAGCCTGAAGCCAGCAGAAAGCGTTTTATAAAAGCCACGTCCTCATCTTCGAGACCAACCATCCAATCGGGCACTATTTCGATAGACATTCAACCGCCTCCTTTAACAATGTTTATTATACACTTTAATTTTATTAAAGTCAATAGCAAATAATATTTTTGTAAAGTTAAACAATATTTTGAAGAAAATTTATTATTTATTGACAATAGTCAAAAAAGTCCGCAGAGTTTTCACATCTGCGGACATTTTTTATTAATCAGGATTCAGGAAGCACATCAATAACCTGAGCAACCTTTTTCTGAATTGAAAGCGCATCAGAAAGGGTTACATTGTCACCGCGCTGATAAACGTCGCAGTTATTGAGAGCTTGCTCCTCAAGAGGATAAAGCTTTGCATTTGAAGCATAGCACATAACCTTGATAACGTCTGACATCTTAACTTCTCCGTCAAGGTCAGCGTCGCCGTAAACGATTTCATTTGAACCGCCGGGAACAGTAGTTGTTGTGACTGTATCTTCCGGAGTGCTTGGAGTAGTTGTGGTAGTAGTAGTAGTAGTTGTTGTTGTTGTTGTTGTTTCTGCAGGCTGTACAGTTGAACCGTCAGGCTCTATACCGCCGATAAGAACATCATTTGAGTAAACACAGATGTAATCTGTCTTAACTTCGTTGCCTGTACCGTGGAAAGCGCTGTCGTTATCAAAGATCACAAGATCCTGATAGCTCCAGTCATTTGTTGGATCCCAGATATCGCCGTAGTAAGTACCCATAGTGAACTGGATTTTCTTTGCTGAGTTAGCAAAGTTATAATTTTCAAAGGTGACTTCAAAATAATAAGTATCATCAAGCTTGTCATACTTATAAGGACCGCTTACTACACAGTTTGCGGGAGCAGCCTCTGTAGCCGGCTGATCATAAAGCTCAGAGCATGTCATTCCCATAGGATTGGACATTTTTGAGGAATTGAAGTAATAACGAACAGAAAGATTTTCAGCTACCTTGATAGAGTCAGTCATTACGTAAAGTGAAACCTTGGTAACGCCTGCGCCTGTAGCCTGCTTATCGTCAATACCGCAAGCCTCAACCCAGTATCCGTTTCCTCCGCCGTTTTCAGCGCTGTATGAAGGAGCGGGAGGGAAGTCTGTTGTGGGAGCCATTTCATCTGTTCCGTAGAACTCGTAAAGACCTGCACAAGCGCCTACGAAAGCAGCGTTGTAGTCGATGGTAACCTCGTTGTAGATGTAGTCTGAAGTGACATCTTTGTGGAAATCCTCTGCGTCAGGACCGCCTGCAAGGGCTCCGTAGAGAACGTATCTGTGCTCATCGGGATCCTCGCACTTTGTAAGACCTGAAGCAGCACGGTGGTGGGGGTATTTAACTGATTTCTCGTTATAACCTACGATATATGAGCGCTCCAAGGGGTTGTCACCCATAATATATTCCATCTGGCCCTTAGCCCAGTCGCTGTACTCGCCGGGCTGTCCGTTGTTGTTGTACTTATCATAAACAAGAGCAATAAGCTGCATAGCAGTGTTGTATCTTGCTGAACCCCATCCGTCACGGAAAGCGTATCCGCCTGCAGTTTCAAGAGACTGCCACTTGGAGAAGCACTTTTCAACCTCGTCCCAGAAATCGTCATAAACGTACTGGTTTTTACCCTGAGCAGTTCTTACCATATCAACAAGTCCAAGCTCGGGGTAGGTCTGGTTGATAACGCCCCAGACTGAGTTAGCACCGCTCCATACGTCATTCCAGCAGAAGCACCAGCCTGATGGAGCGTAATAATCTACATAAGGAGCAGCAAGCTCAAGGTAGGAAGAATCCTCAGTGCAGAGGAAGAGCCAAGCGGCAGCCCAGCAGTAGTCATCTTCCCATTTTTCTGAGCGGTAGTAGCCCTTAGGACCATCAGCATTGTCGCTGAGCTCCTTGGGATTATCGTTAGCGAATTTCCAGAGAGCCTTTGCATAATCAAGAGACTTCTGTGCGTATTCAGGATCAGTATCCTTGAAGTTGAGATAATTGATAGCCAGTGAGCCGGCAGCAGAAACAACGTAGTCTGTCTGAGGCTTTTCAGCGGTAAGGAAGAATGCGGGACGAGCCATAATATCAACCTCAGGAGAATTCCAGGTTTTATGGTCGATATCGCCGTCGCCGACCTGATAGCAGTGAGCGATAACAGTACCGCTTGCATCGAGGAAGGTGCACTTCATAAGGTAGTCGTTGAAGTAACGGAGGATAGTTTCGATGTGGTCGTCCTGACCTGTTTTTTCGTAAGCACTGCGGAATTCATAGTAACCCCAGCCAAGAGCAGCGGCGGAGTAGTTTTCAGGCATACCGAACTTAACGTGGTCGCCGGCATCGTGCATACCGCCGGCAACATCAACACAACCGTCGCCGTCGGGATCGAGAACGTCCTTATACTTATCGATGAAAGCCTGTGAAAGGTTAGTACCGATACTGTTCTCGTCAATTGGCTGAAGCGGAACCTGAGCGTCGTAAGTATGGCAGTCACCACGCCAGGTATAAAGGCAGTTTTCATCAACCTGATTGCCACACATATTAGCGTCATACATAAACATAGAATACTGCAGAGCACGGGCAAAGTCGAACTGTACATCTGAGTCATTTGCAAGTGAGGTTTCAAGCTCGGAAGCAGCATTTACAGAGCCGAAGGGAGCCACTGTTGAGCTGAAAGCAGTTACTGCCGAAATAAGAGTGGCAGTTAATTTCTTATTGATCTTCATTTTATCATATTCTCCTTAAACATTAAATTCGGAAATAAGCTGAGCAACAAATTTCTGCACCTCAAGAGCGTCGGAAACGTCAACGCCATCGCCTCTTGAGTAAACATCGGCATTATTCTTACCCTCATCTGAAAGGGTGAATTTTTGGTTATTGCAGGCATAGCACATAATAGCGATAACATCGGCCATTTTGATTTCGCCGTCGCAGTTTGCGTCGCCGTACATAACATCATCAGGTGCAGTTGTATCGGAAGCGGTAGTACCCTCGGTAGGAACTTCGGTGATAGGATAGGATCTGATATCAGGAAGCTCGTCAAGAGTAATACAGTAATCGCTCTGATAGATTTCGATAAGGTTTTCAACGGGATTATTCTGCTCGCTTGTGAGGTAATTCATATACCAGGGGCAGAAGTAGAGCCAGTATGCCTTGTCGTTGAGCAGATTTTCAAGTGAAGGGATAGTATCATTTTCTGTCATAGCGACCATTTTTTCGCCTTCGGTGCTCTGAACGAGGCTGTAGAAGGTAGAAGAAATAGAGCTGAGATTAGGCAGACCGTCTTTAGCGTTATACTTATCGTAGCCTACGAGGTCAACAACGTCATCACCGGGATACCATGAAGCAGAAGTGGGATATGTATAACCTGTCCAGGTCCAGATAAGGTTATCGAGTCCATATACATTGGTAAGCTGATCATAAAGCAGTCTGTAGAGCTGTTTGCAGGGCTCAGGACCTTCAGCGCCCCACCAGAACCATGCACCCTCAGCCTCGTGAAGAGGACGCCAGAGGATAGGCACATCTGCCTCTTTAAGCTTAGTAAGCTCACCTGCGATAAGCTCGATATCAGCCATAAGGACTTCATTTTCCCATGTGCCCTCTGTAAGAGCTCTTGAAATGCTGAATGTTGTGTAAGTAGCGTTTGCAGACTCAACATAGAAAGCAGTTTCGGTGCTTCCTTCCTCAACAGGAACATTCCAGTGCCAGCTTACAGTAGCAATACCGCCGTATTCATTTACCCATTCGATGCAACGCTCCGGAGCGTCATCACGCCAGGTACTTGTAGTATTATAAGCGAGGAAGTCAATACCGCGGATAGCGGGCTGTTTGCCTGTCTGCTCCATAATATACTGGAACTCAGCCTCGTTATCCTTTATATATGTATCGGGATCATTCCAGGAATTGTAGTTATGAGAACCACAGTATTCCTGCTGACCTGAAAGGATATGATTGCCGTACATATCGCAGAGGTAGTTGTAAAGACGTTTTGTTGTATCGGAAGCGTTGGGATTTGAAAGCTCTCTTGTAGGAGAGAGTGAAGTATACTTTGAATCTGCGGGAGTAACAGTAAGGTAATCCAGCATAGTATAGCCCCAGTAGGCTTCGAATTCAATAGTGTTCACACCCTCGTTGAGAACAATTAGACCAGCAGAAACCTCCTCAAAGGTAAGGTTATGAACAAAGCTTACCTCGCCCTGATTTACGCCGTTGATGTTGAGGTACTGCACCTTTTTATTGGGATCATAGGGCTCGCAGTAGCACACAGCAAGTTCATACAGACCCGCCTCCTCGACAGTAACATCAACGCTTACGGTAGTACCTTTCTGGTCGAGATAGGAAAATCCACCGCCTGAAGCATTGGTAAGGTCGAAATCCTCACCTGAACCGTCCTCAGCAGTATTGCCTGTCCAGGTTTCGTTGTAAATTTTACCGCCCTCGGTTTTGCCGTCCTCAAATTCATAGCGAATTGGCTCAGACACGGCGCTGACCGGCTGAACAGGAACATTCACAGCAGAAAAAACAACAGATAAAGCCAGTGCAGAGCACAGGTATTTTTTAAAAGCGTTATTTCTCAAACATAATTCCTCCCTTAATTATTAATGAGGCTTTTCTTAAATTATCGGTATAAATTAAGTAATATTATACGGAAATTTAAATTATGCTTTAATAATAACACTATTTTCCATTAAATGCAATAGTTTTCATAAAAAAACTTCTCAATGTTCTGAAATTTAGTGAAAATTTAATCTTTCTCATAATTTTCGTGTGAGCTTTTCCTGTCTCTTCTTACCTGACGCACGGCAATTATACAGGAAAGAGCAAAAAGCCCTAAACCTGAGCCTGCAAGAAGAGGGATAATCCATAGGGGGATACGCTTTACAGGAGTTGAGGAGTGCTTTGCAAGACTGATGGCTTCAGAAGCGTGAAGAAAGGGGAGATTATTGCTTTGAGCGTAGATTTCAGCCTGTGAGTCCTCAATGCCCATAACAGTAAAGTCACTTACGGCCGAGACAGAGCTGTTTTCATCGGAAAATCCCACAGCCATATCTCCTATAGTTGTGACAGAGGGCGGAATGTATATGCTTGTAAGAGAACTGCAGTTGAAAAAAGCGCATCTCCCTATATGTGAGGCGTCTGCTCCGATTGAAACGTATGAAAGGGCAGTGCAGTCGGTGAAGCAATAGTCTCCGATTGATGATATTCCCTGAGGAATAACGATTTCCGCAAGAGCCGAGCAGTTATCGAAACAGGCTTCCGGCAGAGTCTCAAGAGTCAGAGGAAGGGTTACTGCGGAAAGAGAGGTACAGTTTGTGAAAGCTCCCATACCAAGCTCAGTAAGAAGGTCTGGCAGTACAATACTTTCAAGCGAGTTACAGCCATAGAACGTATGGTGACCGATTTCTGTAATGGTATCGGGAAGGCTTATCTGTTTTAGAGAGGAGCAGTTGAAAAATGCATTGTCACGGATTTTTGTAACGGGATATCCGTCGATATATTCTGGGATTTCGAGGTAAACAGGCTCTCCTGAAAAGCCTATAATCGTGACTTCGCCGTTGATAAGAGTGTGAGTAAAGGCACTTTCTTCAGACTGTGCATACACCGCCGGGCATCGGCAGTGGAGTCCCATAGCAATAACAGAAAGGATAACGGCAGTGATTTTTTTAAAATTCAGCATATAAATACCTCCGGAAAAATTATATATATAATAATAGTACGCTTCGGAGAAAAGTAAACGCAAAAAAATCCTGTGAAATCCCGATAAATGGACAGGAAATCAGAGTTATAGGAGCAGACAGACATAAATCTGCGGAAAAATTTGATAGCAAAGGAAGAATTATGTCGCAGAAAAAACAGGAAGGAATGGAAGGATTTGTGAACTAAAAGAAATCTATTTACAATATAGCAATAAAAAATACATAAAAAATTCATCAACGCATAGTATAATTAGTTAATCTCAAAAAAATGATATAAAATGACAATGTGTAGAATTCTGCGAATGAAATGCAGAAAGAAGGAGTTTAAATGAATTTAAAAAAATTAGGTGCACTGGCGTTTGCTGTTGCGACAATAATTAATACAACAGGTTGCGGAGACGAGGCTTCAAGTCTTACAGAGCCTCCTGTGAATCCCGATTATGTGGAGCAGACTACGGAAGCGACAACTGAAGCTGTTACAGAAGTTCCCGCTGAGGCAAATATCGCAAATCCTCTTACAGGTGAAAAGGACTACAACGCAGATGCTGTAGGCAAAAGACCTGTTGCGGTTATGGTAAATAACCTTAAGGACGCTCTTCCGCAGTATGGTATAGAGCAGGCGGATATCATTTACGAAATTCCCGTTGAGGGCGGAATAACACGTCTTATGGCGGTTTATGCCGACTATACCTCAATGCCTGATATATGCTCGGTAAGAAGCTGTCGTTACTATTATCCGATTATAGCTCTCGGAATGGACGCTATTTATTGTCACTGGGGAGCAGACCAGACAATTGCTATGGATACTCTTAACAGAACGGGAATAGACCGTCTTGACGGAGCAAACGAAAACGATATCTTCCTTCGTGATGATGAACGTGCAAAGAAATATGCTTCGGAGCACACAGGCTATCTCAAAGGATCGGCAATTCCCGGTAAAATAGAGTCAAAGGGATTCCGCACAGATATAAACTCACGCAATGCAGAGGGTTGCTTTAATTTTGCTGAGGATAAGGTTACTCCCGCTGATATGACGGCTGTTTCTGTTCAGGTGAAATTCTCAAATTCCTACTACAGCGATTTTGAGTATGACGAAGCTACGGGAGAATATCTGAAATTTCATTCGGGCAAGCCTCATATTGACGGCAGAACCGAAAAACAGATAGGCTTTGAAAATGTAATAATTCTTCAGTCAGATATACATACACGCTCCTGCGGATACCTTATGGACGTTGGACTTACAGGCGGAACAGGATACTACGTTTCAAACGGCGGAGCTCAGTCTATAACATGGAAAAAAGAGAGCGAGACTTCTCCTATAAAGCTTTATGATGCTTCGGGAAGTGAGCTTGAGGTTAACGTGGGTGAAAGCTATATCGGAATAATCGGAAGCGAAAAACCAATCACAATTGAATAAATAGTCACAAAGCTGTCAATCATCTTGTTGAGGTGATTGATATGACAAAAATTCCGACAGCTGTGCTTGCACTGGGACTTGTATCTGCTATAATGTTTTCAAATATTGCGTCTTTTGCAAGAGACGGAGCCGAGCTTGAAAAGCTCAGAAGCAGTGTGCTCAGGCTCCACATACTTGCAAATTCAGACAGTGAAAAGGATCAGGAGCTTAAGCTTATGGTGCGTGACGCAATTCTTGAAAAAAGCGATGAGCTCTTCAGCGGTTGCAGTGACAAGGAGTCAGCCGAGAAGTTATGTGAGGAAAAGCTTGATGAAATAGAGCGTATTGCTGAGCATACTCTGAAAAAGAATGGCTGTGACGCAAAGGCAGAGGCTTCTGTAGGTGAGACCTATTTCGACAGCCGTACTTATGGAGATATCACAATGCCTGAGGGAGAATATACAGCTCTCAGAATTGAAATAGGCGATGCAAAGGGACGTAACTGGTGGTGCGTTATGTATCCTCCACTGTGCCTGCCACCTGCGTGCAAGGCTGAGAAATCTGAGTGCGTTGCCACTGATTCAGATGCAGAGGAGTGCTTTTTTGATGAAAAGCAACAGGAAATTCTCCATAATCCCAGAAAATATAATGTGAGATTTGCAATATGGGATAAACTTAAGGAGTTGTTTGAACGTTAAGTTGTGCAATGTGACGAAAAAAAGAAATGTTATTGACAAAAAAGGGAAGATGAAGTATAATAATACAGTAAACAAAGCAGAACTCTGCGTTCTCACCGTCAGGCAAGGCTTAAACGGTCAATATGTTCATTACCCTTTGCGGGATAATTATGCGTATTGTGAGTGCAGATATTTCTGCACTCATTTTGTTTTATAATTGGTGCTTGGAGGTGCTGACTATTAGTAAACAGGAACTGCAGATCAACGAAGAGATAAGAGATAAGGAAATTCTCGTAATCGACGCTGACGGAACAAAGCTTGGTGTATTATCAGCCAAGGAAGCTATGCAGATTGCATACGAAAAGAATCTTGATCTTGTAAAGATTGCTCCTAATGCTACACCGCCTGTATGCAGAATACTTGATTATGGCAAGTATTGCTTTGAACAGGCAAAACGCGAAAAGGAAGCAAGAAAAAATCAGAAGGTTGTTGCTATCAAGGAGATCAGAATGTTCTCTACAATCGATACCCACGATTTTGAAACAAAGGTCAATCAGGCAGTGAAATTCCTTCAGGGCGGAGATAAGCTCAAGGTATCAGTAAGATTCCGTAAGAGAGCTATTGCTCACCCACAGCTTGGAGAAGAACTGCTGGATCGCTTTAAGGAAGCAGTTTCATCAGCCGGCACAGTAGAAAAGCCCGCTAAAATGGAGGGACGAAGCATTGTAATGTTCGTAACTCCCAAAACAGCCAAGTAAGAACTAACCTGTTCTAAATAAGGAGGATTATACAATGGCAAAGGTTAAAGTTAAAACTCACTCAGGCGCTAAGAAGCGTTTTAAGGTTACAGGAACTGGTAAGGTAAAGTACCAGCACACAAACAAGAGACACAGACTTACACAGAAGGATACAAAGCGTAAGAGAATTGCTCGTAACGCAGGTGTTTGTGATTGCACAAATGCTCCTACAATCAAGAAGCTCGTTCCTTACATGTAATCGGATTCCCGTAATTTTATTTTTGGAGGTAAAAGACTATGGCACGTATTAAGGGTGCACTCATGACTCGTAAGAGAAGAAATAAGACTCTCAAGCTCGCTAAGGGCTACTGGGGCGCAAAGAGCAAGCACTTCAAGATGGCTAAGCAGGCCGTAATGAAGTCAGGCAACTATGCATACATCGGAAGAAAGCAGAAGAAGAGAAACTTCAGACAGCTCTGGATCACAAGAATTTCTGCTGCTGCAAAGATGAATGGTATGAACTACTCAACATTCATGAACGGCTGCAAGAAGGCTGGCATCACACTCAACAGAAAGATGCTTTCAGAAATTGCAATCACTGACGCTGCAGGCTTCACAGCAATCGCTGAGAAGGCTAAGGCTGCTCTTTAATCAGCATTAAAAACCACGCTTTTTGAAATCAAAGAGCGTGGTTTGTTGTATGCTTTTATAGCGACAGGAGGTGCTTTATTGATAAACGATAACACAATTACTTCAAAGGACAATCCTGTAATCAAGCTGTATCAGAGGCTGTCGTCTTCAAAAAAAGACAGGCTCGAGTACGGCTTATTCGTGTTGGAAGGGCTTAGGATCGTTGAGGACGCTCTCAGAGAAGAAAGCGGAATTACTCATCTGATTGTAACAAAAAATTCCTTTGAAAAATATGGTGACGAGCTGTTTCAGGCTGATTTGAGAAACACAAAAACAATTGTCATTTCAAATGAGCTTGGAAAAAGAATTTCACAGACAGAGCAGACTCAGGGAGTTTTTGCTATATGCAGAATTCCTGTGGACAAAAAGTTTTCTTTCCGCGAAAACGGCAAGTATGCCGTGCTTTACGGACTTCAGGATCCGGGTAATGTGGGTATGATAATACGTACGGCAGACGCACTTGGTATGGACGGTGTGATTCTTTGCGGAAGCTGTGACCTGTATAGCCCTAAGGTTATCCGCTCCACAATGGGTTCGGTTTTCAGAATGAATATCTGTATTGAAAATGATACGGAAAAGCTTTTTGCAATGCTTGATGATAATAATGTCGTTTCCTGTGCTTCGGTTATAGATACCGACGCGGAAAGGGTTACAGACTGCGGTTTTACAGGAAGTCAGGCGGTATTTATCGGCAATGAAGGAAACGGACTTCCGCGCGAGATATCCCAGCGCTGTACAAGAAGAATTACCATTCCTATGAACGGCACCATTAACTCGCTTAATGCTGCAATGGCGTCGGGAATTATTATGTGGGAGCTTTCAAAAAGTCGTTGAACTCTCTGAGGAGGCGTTGTTATGAATAATAAAAGCAAAGCTAAATACTGGGTATGGCTTACTATGATTTTTGGCGTAGCAAACCGCAGAATATGGGAAGCTATGCGCTTTTTCCAGCATGCTGATGAGGCTTATGAAGCTCTTTCATCGGGAATGTTGGGTGATCGCCTTGACGCAAACGAGCTTAAGAACCTGAAAAGCATCGACATAGAAAAAGCGTCACAGCATATTGATATGTGCGAGAAGGCAGGTATCAGCGTGACTTGCTATGATGACGAAGAATATCCCGACCAGCTGAGACATATATTAAACCCACCGGCAGTTCTTTATTATAAAGGCAACATCAGATGCCTTAAAGGTGCAAGAACCGTTACCTCTGTGGGCGCAAGAAGAGCTTCGGATTATGCTCTGAAAGCAACCGATAAATTCTGTCGTGAGCTTTCAAAAAGCGGTTTTGTAATTGTAAGCGGATTTGCAGTGGGCATTGACATAACATCGCATATGTCAGCAGTATCACAACAGCGTCCTACAGTGTGCGTGCTCGGAAGCGGTGTTGATGTTGACTATCCACGCGAGAATTTCAGATACAGAGAGCAGATTCTTTCAACAGGCGGAGCTTTCGTTTCAGAGTTTCCGCCGGGAACTCCGCCACATTCGCAGAATTTCCCGAAAAGAAACCGGATCCTTTCAGCATTGGGAAAGGTGACTGTTGTGTTTGAAGCTTCTGCTACCAGCGGTTCACTGCTGACCGCAAGAAATTCAGCAGATCAGGGCAGAGAGGTCTTTTGTCTGCCACCCGCAGATATTTTTGCCAAGAACTGGGAAGGCAATGTTTCGCTTTTAAGAGACGGAGCACTTCCGCTTCTTTCGGTAAACGATGTTCTTGACTGCTTTAGAATAGGCGGAGCCATAGATAAGGAAATCAGAAACAGTCTTAAGCTTGAAAAGGCTGTAATAAGCGATTTTGGCGTAAGAGAGCTTTCATACCGCAAGGTAAAGGAAAAGACTGAAAAAGTAAAGACTGAGCCTGAGAAAAAGAGTAAGGCTAAGAAAAAAGAGTCCTCCGCAGAGATACAGGCGTTCAAAGCAGAGCCTGTAGATAAGAAAGAGCCTGAGCTTGATGGCCTCAGCGAGATTCAGAAGAAAATCGCAGAGCTTCTCAAAGGCGGAGCTCTTCACGCAGATATAATTTCCCAGACTCTTGAGCTTGACAGCGCAATCCTTATGACTGAGCTTACCGAGCTTGAGATAGAGGGCGTAATAACAGCTCTGCCGGGAAAAATGTACGAATTAATATAGAAAAAACGTTATTGTAACAGTTAGGGGAAAAACGATAATGTCAGATTTAGTTATAGTAGAGTCGCCTGCAAAGGCAAAAACAATACAGAAGTATCTTGGTTCGGGCTATGAGGTAATTGCCTCAATGGGCCACGTAAGAGACCTTCCCAAGTCAAAGCTTGGTGTAGATACTGAAAATGATTTCCAGCCTCTTTATACCGATATGAAGGGCAAGGAAGAGGTTATAAAAGAGCTTAAAAAGCGTGCAAAGAAATGCAGTAAAGTTTATCTCGCAACCGACCCTGATCGTGAGGGCGAGGCTATTTCATGGCATATTGCACATATGCTCAACCTTGATATGAACGAGAATAACCGTGTGGCTTTTAATGAGATCACAAAAAGCGGAGTAAAAACAGGAATGAGCAATCCGCATAAAATCGATGTTGACCTTGTAAATGCTCAGCAGGCAAGAAGAATTCTTGACAGACTTGTAGGCTACAAGCTCAGTCCGTTTTTGTGGAAGAAGGTTAAAAGAGGTCTTTCTGCGGGAAGAGTACAGTCTGTAGCAGTAAGACTTATAGTTGACAGAGAAAATGAGATCAGGAAATTTATTCCTAAGGAGTACTGGTCTATAGACGCTAAATTCACAGCTCCCGGCTCAAGAAGAATATTCGACGCATCGCTTGTGACAGTAGACGGCAAAAAGCTTGAAATACCAAATCAGGCAGAGTCAGATAATCTTCTTGCAAGACTTGAAGGCGCTGAGTACATTGTAAAATCAGTGAAAAAGCGTGTTACAAAGAAACAGCCTGCGCCTCCGTTTATCACTTCAACTCTTCAGCAGGAGGCTTCACGTAAGCTGGGCTTCAGCGCAAAGCGTACAATGAAGGCTGCGCAGGAGCTTTATGAAGGTATTGATATTCAGGGTATCGGTGCTGTGGGACTTATCACCTATATGAGAACAGACAGCCTCAGAATTTCCGAAGAGGCAAGAAAAGGCGCAATGCAGTATATCGAGACTGTTTACGGTAAGGATTACCTGCCTTCTGAGCCAAGAGTGTATAAGTCAAAGAACAACGCTCAGGACGCTCACGAAGCTATCAGACCGTCAATGCCCGATATGACTCCAGAAAGAGTAAAATCAAGCCTTTCAAGTGACCAGTTCAAGCTCTATAAGCTTATCTGGGAGCGTTTTATCGCAAGCCAGATGGCAAACGCACTTCTCGATACTGTATCGGTTGATATCGAAGCAAACGGCTGTATCTTCCGTGCATCAGGATATTCCGTGAAATTCGACGGATTTACCGTTCTTTATGTAGAGTCAGCCGATTCTGAAAGCGAGAATAAAAAAATGCTTCCTCCATTAAACGAAAACGACAAGCTGAAGCTAAGGTCTATTGCAGGCAATCAGCACTTCACACAGCCTCCCGCCAGATTTACCGAGGCATCGCTTATCAAGGCGCTTGAGGAAAACGGCATAGGCAGACCAAGTACCTATGCTCCTACAATAACAACAATTACAGCAAGACAGTATGTTGAGCACGAGGGCAAACAGCTCAAGCCTACAAATCTGGGCGAGGTTATTACTGAGCTTATGAAGGAACACTTCAAGAAAATAGTTGACGCTAAATTCACAGCTCAGATGGAAAACGACCTTGATGAGGTAGAGCGTGGAGAAAAGGGCTGGGTAAACACTCTCCACGAGTTTTACGATGATTTCTCAAAAACACTTTCCAAGGCAG